>JAEUTG010000005.1 GCA_016788045.1 Bacteroidales bacterium | reverse complement strand
TTGGTTACGAAGGTTATTGTAAGAATAAGGTTACTCCTGGCAACTAAAGAAAACTCAGAAGCTTCCTGAAATCTGTTGCCGGCAACCATCGCAAATATTGAGTCTCGCACTGAATCCACATACATTCCAACCTTATCTACCAAAGAACCATTGTATGATTCACAACTTTAATAATACTGGTGATGCCGAAGCACCCGCCATAACTTCAAGCCAAAACCAGGATGGAATCTGATGCCGAAGGAATGCGGAAACCTACCTTATCTTCCTAAAAACCTTAGCAAAAAACAATGACGGTAGGTTAATAATGTAGCCTTATTCCTTTATCAAGGGCCTGGCAACGACGCGGGGTACCAAATATGCGTTGAGTGGAATAAGGGAATAAGGTCTGCATCCGGCGGGGTTACTTACTGTTTACGAAGGTTGTTGATAATGATAAGGTTACTTCGGAAAATCAAAGAAAAACCAGCAGCTTCAAAAAATCAAGCCATAGCGACTAGTATAATTATGAAGTTCTCCTTGCTCTTTCAGGTTACAATCAAACCTTATCTTCCTGATAACCTTAGTAAACCAAGATGGCATGGTAACCTTATTCCCTTATCATGGAATGGGTCCTGATTCAGGATTCGGGGCATGCGTTAAGCGGAATAAAGGGAATAATATCCACATACAAAGGGGCCACTTACCAATTCACGACACTAAACCCCTTGTTAATGCTGTAGCCCGGAGTTCACCGGCCTGATTAGTTCAGGTTTGCCGGTTTTAAAGGTCATCAGCTTCAGTTCTTCCCCATCAAACACCGCATAACTGAAGTTGGTAATCCAGTCGCCGAGGTTGATAAACCGGCTGTCAGCTCCAAGCGGCATATTGATCGGGATGTGACGGTGTCCAAAGATAAAGTAGTTGATCGAAGGATCATTTTTCAGGTATTCACCGGCAAAATCAAACAAACGTTCCCTGCTCATGTCGATGCCACCCTCACCGGCCATTTGCTTTGTATCGCGGGCAACATTGGCATACCTGCTTTTGCGGGAGAAGAAAAGGGCAAGCCGGGTGCCTATGTCAGGGTGCAGCCAGCGGAAAAGCCATTGGTTGGGTCTGAACTCAAATACTTTTTTCAGGAATTTGTACCCTTTATCGCCTGGCCCCAGCCCATCGCCGTGTGCCAGAAAAAACCGCTTTCCGTTCCACTCTCTGATCACCGCTTCGCGATGAAGCTGAAGGCCCACCTCCTGCGCAAAATAATCGAAGGCCCAGATGTCGTGATTGCCCCGGAAGAGGTAAACCGGAACCCCGCTGTCGGTGATTTCGGCCAGTTTACCCAACAGCCTGGTAAAGCCTTTGGGCACTACCGTCTTGTATTCGAACCAGAAATCGAACACATCGCCCATCAGGTAGATGGCCGTTGCATCGCTGCAGACCTCATTCAGCCATTTAACCAGCATTTTTTCACGTTTCAGGCTGGAAGCATGATCGGGAATTCCGAGATGAAAATCAGAGGCGAAGTATATTTTCAAGAATACAGTTTTTTAAATCAGACTTGCACAAAAGTAAGGAATAGGATTGTAATAAAGCAATCATCAGGGGCAGGTAAATATTGGCATGGTCGATGAGCCTACCTTCTGGAACCTGAATTCAGTTCCGCTTCGAGCTGATTCAGCGATGTATAGCGGCCAAGGATCTGGTTCTGATTGTCAATCAGAATCATCAGGGGCAGTTTCTGAACCAGCCATTCTCGTGCAACCCGGGAATTTCCGGCCAGGGTATCATTCACATTCGCCCACCAGAGTTTGTCGAGGTTCACCGCTGCCCTCCACCGGTCAGGATAACGATCGAGGCTAACAGCAAATATTTCGAGACCAGAGGGTTTGAAGGTTTCGTACAGTTGCTTCAGCCCGGGATTGGTTTTACGGCTGAGGGCATCGTCCGGCGCCCAGAAATATACCAGCCGGTAACGGCTTTTCAACCCATGCAGATTTTTTGATTTCCCGCTGAGATCAGGCAGGGCAATGTCAGGAGCCTTGCTGCCTTTTTTCATCATTCCCATGGCCCGCATCTCCGCCCTGTTGGTTTCCCTGATGCCTTTTACCCGGTTTGCAAAAGCCTGAGCATGTATATTCCCTGGAAAGGTTAAGCGCAGATTATCACTAACCCTGTACAACCAGCTGCTGTCGGCCACCTGATCGAAAATGAAGGTCCGCTGAACCTTGCTGTTGATCACCTGCAGCTGCGAAAGGAAATCAGGATGGCTTTCAAGATATGACATGGCTGTTTCCCTCACATCATGAAGGGTTTTTGCCCAGGTACTGTCGGTGTTTTGCCTCACTTCCCGGTAGTTTTCAAGGTCCCGGGCGAGGCTCAGCATCATACCGAGTGAATCGGCTACGGCTTCAGCCCTGAGCAACTCCTGTCGGAACTGATCATAGAGCCCGGCCTCTTTACCGCCCCTGAGACTGGCCACACCCTCCTTAACCGAAATAAAAACCGAGTCACCGGGGAATATCACGAGTGATGAAAGGGTTTTTGTACCAGACTGCAAAAGGTAGAATCCCGGCTGATCTGGTTCAAATGTAAAGATAAATGTACCCTTGTTATCCGTCCTGAGGGAATCGACAAGGGTAAATCCTGCTGTGTCAATTCTGGTAATCCTCAGTGTAAGCCCTGCCGTTTCATCAAGATCACCTGAAATCACAGCCTGCTTCAAGGGATCAGGGCGTTGGCAGGCAGTCACAGATAGGATCAGGAAAGCCAGAAACCAGTGAAAAAATCCCGACTGATAACGATTCATGCTGAATGAACGTATAGAAATGAGTAAGCTTCGGGCGGATGTACCGCTCATCGGCATCAGAAGGTGAGCCCCGAAAGCAGCCCGGTAATGATGCGGGTCATCAGCGGTTCGGCTTTGCTGGCGGCGTCAATCACAATTTTGTGTGAAACCTCCACGATTTTTCCGGGTACGCCAAGGTCGGAGATTACCGAAACGGCAAACACAGGCACATTCATGTGTCTTGCGGCAATTACTTCGGGCACGGTTGACATGCCTACTGCATCGGCACCAATGGTATGAATGTACCGGTATTCGGCGGGTGTTTCAAAGGTAGGTCCGGTAACAGCGGCATAAACCCCCGTACGGAAGGGTATGCCTTCGCGGCTGGCGAGTGCACAGGCCTTATCGAGTATGCTCCGGTCGTAGGCTTCGCTCATATCGGGGAAACGGGGTCCGATCTTGTCATCGTTGGGCCCTATCAGTGGGTTGGTGCCCATGAGGTTGATGTGGTCAGTAATAAACATGATATCTCCGACATCAAAACCGGGGTTTAACCCCCCGCTGGCATTGGAAACAAAAAGCACTTTGATGCCGAGGGCCTGCATGACCCTGATGGGGAAGACGATCTGCTGCATTGACCATCCTTCATAGAAGTGGAAACGGCCCTGCATGGCCACTATCTGTTTTCCGCCAAGGGTGCCGAAAATCAGCTGTCCTTTGTGCCCTTCTACCGTTGAAACCGGAAAGTTGGGAATCTCTCCGTAAGGCAGGGCTGTCTCAATGGTGATTTCGCGGGTTAGCCCGCCCAAACCGGTTCCCAGAATAATGCCTGCCTCAGGTAGTCTTTGTATGTGCTGTTTTATAAATGCAACACTTTCGTTAATCTTTTCCAACATAATTCAATATCTGATCATTAAATGATTCCTTGTCCCGACCATGAAATTCAACCTCAATGGGCAGGTAGTGTACCGGCATCCGGGTCGCTTGCTCCATGATTGCCGGATTGAGCAACCTCATGGCATCTTTTTCAGTGGTGACCAAAAGTTTATTGCGGCTGTAAATATCGTCAAAATTTCTTTTGATCTTATCAAGATCCCGGGCTGTGTATTGGTGATGATCAGGAAACTGGATTACGAGCAGTTCATTGCACATTCTTTTCAGCTGATCCTGAAGTGGATAAACGTTGGCAATTCCTGCAAACAGCAGAATAAAATTGTATCTCTCACAGGGTTTCTGGGTGGATGGCTGGGTCCACAAGGGCTGTATCTGTCCGTAACGGATGAAGGAGAAATAAACCCTTTGATGGTTCTGCGGCTTCAGGTCGAGGATGATCTTGCGCCTTTCGATAGGCGACAGCACCTTTGGGCTTTTGGTAACGATGATGATGTCTGCCCTTCGGGCTCCGGAGCGGAATTCGCGCAATCTGCCACTGGGCAGCGGATAATCATTGCAGTAAAGATGATGGTAATCGGTAAGCAGCAGCGACAAACCCGGTTTTACATAGCGGTGCTGAAAAGCATCATCAAGTATAACCACCTGAGTATCCGGTTTACTTTTAAGAATCCCCCCGACTCCTCTGCGACGCTTTTCATCAACAAAAACACCCGTATCTCTGAATTTTCTGTAATACTGTATTGGTTCATCCCCTATGGTAGATGCATTGTCACGCTCACCAGCCTGAATAAATCCTTTTGTTTTCCTTCCGTACCCACGGCTCAGGGTGCTTACTTTATACGGAGGCGAAAGCAGTCGAACCAGATATTCCACATGTGGTGTCTTTCCGGTTCCTCCTGCCGAAAGATTACCAACTGAAATCACCGGAAAATCAAACTTCTTAGAAGACAGCAGCTTAAGATCGAAAAGAAGATTTCTGACGCCGGTTATCAGGCCGTACACGAGCGACAACGGAAACAACAAAAGCCTCAGAAATTCCATGCCTTAAAAGTATTAAATATAAATTCCGGCACAAGCAGTCACATATTAAAATTATGTGAATTCCTTACAATGAAATCAAATAATTTTTCAGATGATAGGATAAAAAAGAGATGTTTTACCAGCTAATTGTCAACACTTTGGCAAATCAAACAGTTTTCCGGTAAAAAATTCTTACACACCCAACTCCTGAAGGTTTAAGCTTAATCAGGTTTCGTCCAATAGGTCATACCAGATTTTGGGTATTCTTTATTCTGATAAATCAATATTTACAGTCATTCAACAGCTAAGTGGATAAGCATAAGATTCTGAATTCCCTGGTCCGGTTTAATTACATAAATACAATCAAAAAGGTGCCATGCAGCGGGTGCTGTTCAACCGGCCTCCGGATGCCTGCAAAACATTCCATAGCCTGATTGCCCGATCTTCGGATTTTTCAATTAGCTTTGAAAAATTAAAAAATGATGCCATGCGGTTGAAAGAAATCACCCGGTGTATTGAAGAAATTGCCCCTCTGGCCTTGCAGGAAACCTACGACAACTCAGGATTGCTGGCCGGCCATCCTGAAGATGAAATCAACGGAGCCCTCATCACCCTTGATGTAACAGAAGCGGTGGTAGATGAAGCCATCCGGCTGAACTGCAACCTGATCATTGCACACCATCCCATCATTTTTAAACCACTGAAAAAAATCAACGGCAGCGATGAAACGGAACGATGCATCATCAAAGCCATCCGCCACAGCATTGGCCTTTACGCGGCACACACCAACCTCGATAATTCATCCGCCGGGGTCAATGCGATCCTCTGCAGCAGGCTGGGCCTTCAGAATCCCGGAATACTCAGCCCGATCAAGGGGAACCTCAGAAAACTGGTGGTTTTTACCCCGGTGAGTCATGCCGGTGCGGTACAACAGGCCATGTTTGATGCCGGAGCCGGGCACATAGGAAATTATGATTCATGCAGTTTCAACATCAGCGGCACAGGAACCTTCAGGGCAGGCCCCGGAAGCAATCCTTTTGTCGGAGAACAGGGAAAAATACATGCGGAAAACGAAATCAGGATTGAAACCATCGTCCCTGCCTGGAAAGAGCCGGGGGTGATGGCAGCGGTGCGATCGGTGCATCCGTATGAAGAAATTGCCTGGGACTCCTATGCGCTGAACAACGAAAACGGACTTACCGGTGCAGGAATGATGGGTACCCTGCCCGTGAAAACAACCGAACAGCAGTTTATTCAGCTGATCAAAGAAACACTAGGCACCCCTGCCGTACGTTGCTCCCCTTTTACCGGTAAACCTGTAAGTAAAGTAGCAGTCTGCGGTGGTTCTGGAAATTTTCTGATCCGCGATGCCATGAGGGCTGGTGCCCATGTTTTTGTTACCGGGGAGCTGAAATACCACGACTATTTTATCGCAGAGGGTAAGATTCTGCTGGTAGAAGCTGGTCATTATGAAACTGAACAATTTACGAAAGAATTATTGTATCAGATTGTTAAAGAAAAATTTCCTACCTTTGCACTCCAAATTTCCACGATAAGTACCAATCCGGTTAACTATCTGTAAATTAATTATTTAAATCAAAACTCATATGGCAAAAGCACCATCGAAAGCAAAAAGCGCTGCTGAGGTTGACAACACCCCGGTTAAAGAATCAGAAGAACAAAGTGTAATTTCTGCGCATGTAACGCTCTCACACACTGATGGTGAAGAAACAGAGATTTCGATTGAGAAAAAATTGATTGCTTTGTACAACCTTCAGCAGATAGATTCTCAGATCGATAAAATCAGAATTATCAGGGGTGAACTTCCACTCGAAGTAGAAGACCTTGAAGATGAGATTGTCGGTCTGGAAACCCGCATTGACAACTACATTCAGGATATTGAAAACCTGAAGGGACAGATCAGGGAGAAAGATCTCCAGATCAAGGAGAGCCAGTCGCAGATCAAACGCTACGAAGAGCAGCAGATGAATGTGCGCAACAACCGCGAGTACGATTCCCTTTCAAAGGAAATTGAGTTTCAGAATCTCGAGATTGCCCTGGCTGAGAAAAGGATCAAAGAATTCACCAACAGCCTGAACCTCAAAAACGACGAGATCAGCACAGCACAGAAATCTCTTGACGAGCTCCGCAACGAACTGGAAATCAAAAAGAGTGAACTCTCCGACATTGTGAGTGAAACCGAGAAGGAAGAGCAGGCATTACAGGCCAAATCTGAAGAATACCAGCGCTATATTGAGGAAAGACTTCTGACTGCATACAAACGCATCCGCAAGAATGCACGTAACGGACTGGCAGTCGTGAGCGTTGAACGTGATGCCTGCGGTGGTTGCTTCAGCGCCATTCCACCCCAGCGTCAGCTCGACATCCGCATGCACAAGAAAATCATTGTCTGTGAATACTGCGGCCGCATCCTTGTTGAACACGGATTGGTTTAATCACAAACAATGAAACGTTTTAATCAGGGAGAAGTGAAAACTTCTCCTTTTTTTATGACCTTAGCATGATGAAAGCCGGCTTTCTGTCAACGATTCTTCTGTTTCTTCTGCTCAGTTCAAGCTCCTTCAGCAGCATTGCTTCCGGATATAACATGAACGGGTCATGCCTGCAGGCTTACGACCTGGTGCTGAGGTTGCGGTTTGAAGAGGCTGACCAGTTGCTGGAGCAGGAGAAAAACTCCAATCCCCGGAACAACCTGCGCATTTACCTGGAGAACTATCAGGATTTTCTCAGGCTGATTATCACGGAAGAGGAATCCCTGTTCGAAGAATTGTCAGCCAACAAAAAAACCAGGCTTGCTGTTCTTTCCGGCGGGGATAAAAATTCACCCTGGCACTTGTATGTTCAGGCACAGGTCAATCTTCAATGGGCTTTCGCCAGATTGAAATTCGGGGAATATACCACGGCCGCTGCCGAACTTAACCGTGCTTACCGGCTGCTCATCCAGAATCAGGAGCTGTTCCCTGAGTTCAGCCCCAATCAGGCGCTGCTGGGCCTCATGCATATACTAATCGGGTCAATCCCTGACAGATACAGCTGGATAGCACAGGCACTGTCGTTACACGGAACTTACAGCCAGGGCCTTACCACCCTGAAGAAACTGCTGAACGACAAGGAGGTGGGCGAAAAGTATCCGTTTCTTCATGCAGAAGTTATCTTTCTGATGAGTTTTGTTACTTCTAATTTTTCGCCCTTTCCGGATGAATCAGCCGGCATGGTCAGGCTGCTGGAAAGCTCACAGACACAGGAAATGATACTCCAGAGCCCGCTGCTGATCTATGCCAGCGCTGCCTTTTATATGCAGCAGGGCAACAACGATAAGGCACTCCAACTGCTCTCCCACCGGCCGGAGGGCAGCAGGTACTTCCCTTTCCACTATCTTGAATACCTGACGGGTGTTGCCAGACTCAACAAGCTTGACCCCGGCGCCAGGCTTCATTTCCTCAGATTTGTGGTCAGTTTCAGGGGCAGGAATTTCATCAAATCTGCTTATCAGCACCTCGCCTGGATAGAACTGATCAACGGTAACCCGGCAGGCTATCAAAGTTATCTGAAAAGCGCTGCCCTGAGAGGTTATTCTGACATTGACAGCGACAAGCAGGCTCAGCTTGAAGCGAAAAAGCAAACCCTTCCTTCTGTCATCCTGCTGAAAGCAAGACTGCTGAGCGACGGGGGATACTACAGCAAGGCACTTGACGAAATGAAAACCACGGGATTGACCATGCTTGAAACACCCTGCGAAAAAACAGAATACACCTACCGCCTGGCCCGTATACACCACAGGTCAGGGAATACAGAAGAAGCCATTAACTTTTACAGGAAAACCATTGACCGGGGCAAAACCCTGCCCTGCTATTTTGCTGCCAATTCTGCGCTTCAGCTTGGCAATCTTTACAGAATGAAGCATGACAACAAAACAGCCACCGCTTATTACAAGCTATGCCTCGACCTTGAATTTGACGAATACAGGAACAGCATCCATCAGAAAGCCAGGGCAGGACTCTCAGCCCTTAAGAACTGAACAAAAAAAGAAAGCGGCACAAAGGCCGCCCTGAAATGCAACAAAGGTTAGTAGATTGAGATTCAGCAGTCTAGTATTTAACCCCGACAGTCATCAGGAACAGGGTATTTTTAAGCTTTGTGCTTACCGGCTCCACATAATCAACCGAATAGAGGTAGTATTCTTCGTCCATGCCTGACTGTACCCAGGCAAAATCGAGGAAGAAATTCTTCTCGCGAAGACCAAGTCCGAGTGAATATGAGGTGTTTACCGACTCACTGCCGTATTTGTACGGGTTGGCTGAGAGGGTGTATCCTGCCCTGAAACTGATGGTCCCCATGCGCCATTCAGTTCCAAGCCTGAGGTTGTTGGCAGCATTGTAGGAGGTCCGGATGGTTTCATTTTCGTCGTTAAAATCGTAGTCTGGAGCCCTCAGTCTGGCTGTGGAATAGTCAACAAATTCATAATCAGCACTGATCAGGCCCAGTTTGCCGAAAATAAAACCAACACTTCCGAGTGCCCTGAAGGGGGTATTCAGTTCATACTCGTAAAATCCTTCGGGAGAATTGGCGGTCAATGAACGGCCATTGTCGAAGTTCGACCTGAAAGTAGTGTTCCAGCTATCGGCCATGCCGGCATAGAATGTCGGGGTCTGCACGGCACCGCCGAGCCTCAGCCAGTCGGTAGCCCTGAGGATGATTCCGAATTTCAGGTTGACGCCGGTTCCGGATGTCTCCAGGTTGTCAGTCCGGCTGAAAGACTTGAAGTAATCGCTGTTTTCGTCAACATCGGTTTCTGTATAAACGGAAGTTTCGCTGTAGCGGATGTAGGGAACGCCGATGGTAGCTCCCATATATAGCCGGTCGCCATAGTTTGCTCCGAGTGAAAAGACCATTTCGTTGATTGCGCCTTTGGTTTCAATGCTTTTGCGTTGGTTAACCCCTCCCTGCGGAAGGTCAATCTGGTAGTTCCAGCTTGCAGAGTCAGCGGCATCGCGCAGAAAAAGCAGGTCAGCATCATAGGCCAGCCCGGTTCCGTAAGCTTCGAGATTTTCGGGGGCTATTCCATAGGCCCGGTCCTGGTAGGCTGTGAGATATGAAGAAGTGTTGTTGTTACCTTCAATCATCATGCGGTTGTTGAAGTTGGCCAGCCTGTTTACTCCGAACCCGAACTGAACACCCTTCCACATGGATTGGGAGTTATGCGTTTCCGGTTTGGTGACCATCACGATTCCCACACTGGCAATATTGAATGAATACCGTGAGTCGTCGCGGAATTTATTGTTGAAGGTAGCTTCGGAGTTTGCGATGGCAAGGGAGGGGGTTATGCTGATTTCAGAATTCTTGAACAGGCCGATTCCGGCAGGATTGTGGCTAAGGGTTGTAAAATCAGCGCCCAGGGCACCAAAGGCGCCACCGGTAGCAACAAATCGTGCGGTTCCGGAGTAATTGAGCCTGGAATATCGCAGGGCATCAGCATCGCTCTGGGCAAAGGTTACTGAAGTGAAAACAGCTGAGATTAGTGTTGTCAGAAATAGCTTTTTCATGGTATCAGTGAGTTTTGAAAATTACAGATCCTGGATTTTAGCGGCGACCGCTGCCTGAGGATGAGCGGCTGCTTCCGGAGGAGGAGCTGCCTCCGGAGGATGATGAAGAACGTGACGGGGCCGAATAGCTTCCTCCGGATGAAGAGGACGAACGCGACGGAGCTGAATAACTGCTGCCCGAGGATGAGCGCGAGGGTGCCGAGTAACTGCCACCTGATGAAGAGCGTGACGGTGTTGAGGGAGCACTGTAGCGCTGGGGCTGCGTTTGCTGCGGAATTGCCTGCTGCCGTGGTCTTTCATTCTGAGGATTGTTGTATTGCCGCTGTGGTACCGCCTGCTGGTTCGATTCACGTTGTGCCGGTTGTGTGTTCTGGCGTTGCTGGTTGGCATCACTTTCGCGGATATTGCGGTAGCGCGGGCTGGTATATTCGTTGCTCGGCTTGGGTTTGCTGTAGTTCGGTGAAGAGTACGACTGGGGCTCCCGTTTTGGCTGGGGGCTGGTCGTCTGGCGCTGGGGTTGCTGACCCTGCGGACGGGTATAGACTTCCCTGCCCGGGGTTGAATTTCTTGTTGCGGGAGAAACCGGGCGGGACTCTCTTCCTGCAGTTCCGGGTTCCTGATTCAGTTTGCCCGGGCTTGTGTATCCGGCAGGATCATTATTCCCCTGAGTGGTGCGCCCTGAGCCGCTGGTTTCCTTCTGTTCGTTAACAGGTCTGTATTCACGACCCTGGGTTTGTGTGGCAGAAGGGTTTACATCTGACCGCACTTCACGGGTGTTGGCACCCCCCTGTGCCTCGCGGGTATCGTTTGCTGGCCTGGCCTCACGGGTATTGGTATTGGCTCCGGTCTGGGCTTCACGGGTGTTGGTACCGGTTTGTGATTCGCGTGTATTGTTTGCCGGCCTGACCTCACGGGAATTGGTACCGGTCTGTGTTTCACGGGTATTGGTGCCTGTTTGTGCTTCCCGTCCACTGCCGGGGCGGCCGCCGGTTTCAACACCACGAGCACCGGAGCGGTGATCCTGAATACGTCCGCTGCTGATGGCTTGTTCGTAACGTTCGCCAAAGGTTGAGGAACGTCCGCTGCCGTTTCTTCCGCTACCACTTCCGCCGTTCAGGTCAGACCCACGGTGTCCGTAATAATAGGAATTGTTGTCGTAGCTGTTGTAATAATTGCCTGATCCGTCATAATAACCATTCCAGTAGCCACTCCAGTATCCATTGTAATAACCATGGTTATATCCGCTCCAGTAGCTGTAGGGGGAACCCCATCCATAACTGTAATAAGGATAATCCCAATAGGAATAGCCCCAGTTGTAATAAGGATATCCCCAGCCGGAATAGAATCCTGAGTAGCTGGGATACCACCAGTTGTATCCAAGATAGATGCTGGTGCCCCAGCTCCAGGGGTTGTAATCATACCAGTAGAGGTTGGTATAGTAGGGCGAGTAATAACTGCTGTAGTATACATCCGAATGGAAGCGGCGCAGCCGTGAAGAGTAGGCGTAATCGTAATAATCATCCGGATCGTAGTAGTTGTTGGTTATATAGGTATTTCCTGTAGCCGGATCGGTGTACTGATCAGCGGCATAGGTGTTGCCGTTTTCGTCGGTATAATACTGCTGATCGTAGTTCTGGCCCTGCTGGTTCTGGCTGTACTGTTCATCCTGAATAGGTGCCTGGGTATAGGATCCGGGGTCAGGGGTCACCTGTGATTCTTCTGCCTGAATGGCTTTAGCCTCGGGAACTGCCGGCGCATCTTTCGGCGAATAATAAACATCATCGTAAGCACTCCGGGCCTGGTACTGGGTAGTACAGGCCGACAGGAATAAGGCCGAGGCAGCAATCAGATACAGCAAAGTTTTCATTTTCAGGTCCTCCCTTGGTTTGCAGTGTTCCTCAGCGTGCTTGAAGGTCTGATGTTTACCACTGCGTTTATTTTATTAATTTTGTGCCGCTTTCGCGGGATGCTGATTTTTATTTCGTACCCGAAAATTAACAAATACTATACCACAAACAAACAATGGCTAAAGATTTTCCTACAAGGGCTGAGAATTACGCTCAATGGTACAACGATCTGGTGATAAAAGCTGATCTGGCTGAGAATTCAGCCGTCAGGGGATGCATGGTAATTAAACCCTCGGGCTATGCCATCTGGGAAAAAATGCAGGCAGCCCTCGACAAGATGTTCAAGGATACCGGGCATGTGAACGCCTATTTCCCGATTTTTATCCCGAAGTCATTTTTCAGCAAGGAAGCAAGTCATGTGGAAGGATTTGCCAAAGAGTGCGCTGTGGTTACCCATTACCGCCTGAAAAACGATCCGGATGGCAAGGGGGTGGTTGTTGATGAAACCGCGAAACTCGAAGAAGAACTGATCGTACGCCCCACCTCAGAAACCATCATCTGGGACACCTACCGCAACTGGATTCAGTCTTACCGCGACCTGCCGCTGCTGATCAATCAGTGGGCCAATGTGGTACGCTGGGAGATGCGTACAAGGCTGTTTCTGCGTACTGCCGAATTTCTCTGGCAGGAAGGCCATACCGCTCATGCTACTGCAGAAGAGGCCATTGAAGAAACCGAACGCATGCTGGGGGTATATGCCGATTTTGCCGAGAACTATATGGCTGTTCCCGTGCTGAAAGGCGTTAAATCGCCCAACGAACGCTTTGCCGGTGCTGTAGAGACCTATTGTATTGAAGCCCTGATGCAGGATGGAAAAGCCCTGCAGGCTGGTACATCCCATTTTCTGGGGCAGAATTTTGCCAAAGCTTTTGAGGTTCAGTTCCTGAGTAAGGAAAACAAACTGGAATACGTTTGGGCCACCTCCTGGGGTGTTTCCACCCGCCTGATGGGGGCTCTTATCATGGCCCATTCCGACGACAACGGGCTGGTGATCCCTCCGAAACTAGCTCCGACTCAGGTAGTCATCATACCGATTTACAGAACCGATGATCAGTTGACAGCCATCAACGAAAAGGTGAATGAAATTGTCAGTAACCTGAAAGCCAAAGGTATATCGGTGAAATACGACAACCGCGACACCTACAAACCGGGCTGGAAATTCAACGAATACGAGTTCAAAGGAGTACCGGTACGTCTGGCCATCGGCCCCCGCGACCTTGAGAACGGCACGGTGGAGGTTTCGCGCCGCGACACCCTGGAGAAAGCCACCTATCAGCTGGCAGATATCGAAAACAAGATAGAGCACCTGCTTCAGAGCATACAGGAAAATCTCTACCAGAAAGCCCTCGACTTTCGTGAACGCATGACTACCAAGGCTGACACCTGGGAAGAATTCACCGATCTGCTCGACAACAAGGGCGGTTTTATTCTTGCCCATTGGGATGGCACCCCTGAAACCGAACAGGAAATCAAAGAAAAGACCAAAGCCACAATACGGCTTATTCCATTTGATAGCCAGCCTGAAGAAGGCCAATGTATTCTCACCGGTAAACCTTCATCACGCAGGGTGGTTTTTGCCAGGGCATACTAAGCGGTTCGCTACTCTCTGGTTATTTAGTAACATAGTGACACATACCTGGTGTCACTATTTTTTGCTGTGCAGTAAGGTCTGACCCCAACCCTCACAGTTAAGAGAACTGCTTTTTTGCCATGCCGGGCCCCGGTTCAGCACAAAACCAGGTTAATCGATCTTAATAAGGCGCCCTGACCCGGTAATTTTACTTTTCACATCGTAAGGATCACCCGAGAAATAAATGTCGCCGGCCGAAGTAATCTCGGCTTCAAGCACATGCAAGGCATGAACGTAACAGTGATTGCTTCCATTGTTCCGGATATATACAATGTTGCTGATCAAATCACTGCAATAGAACGGCCCGAAACTGTTGGCAAAAATCGTCGTTATCAGGGCTTTCCCTTTTACCGTGATGTCTGCAGTGCCGTAGTGTTCAGCCAGACGGAGAACCGGCACATCCACATCGAGGGTAAACGAACCTGCGCCGCCCCAGATGCTCAGCTGCAGCGAATCGAGCCGGAGCTGTCCCGCAGTTGTTACATCGCCTGAACCTTCGTACCGCAATTCGACCAATTGTGGCACCGTGGCTGTAACGGTTATTTCGCGGTCGTAATTGCGCACCCAGTTGCACTTCATGGTATTCCGTACCGTAAGTATCCCGTTATTTACCTCGGTTTCTATCGCATCAAGCAGGTTTTTACCACATTTAACCTCAACGGAGGTCTGATTTCCGGGCACCAGTACCAGGTTAACGTTGTTATACAGTTCTATGCGCTGAAAATCTTCTACCTGACGGACTTCCACCGTTTCGGGGCCGGTATTGGTGTAGCAGTCGTCGAGCTGTTCACTGTTGCAGCCAATGAAAGAAACAGCACAAAACATCACAGCAACTACCAGAACCTTCCGAAAACTGCAGAAAATCGCTCCCACAGCATATGAGTGCCGGGGCAGCTGTTTGAGCTTAGGTTGCTGTTGTCTGTTTTTCACTTGCTGTATTTTATCCATCCGAAATGTGCTGGTTCGTATCCGATCTATTTCAGATAATACCCCCACTTAAACCTGTAACCAAGTCCGATGCCGACAAAATCGGCCCTGGCAAAATGGGTTTTGAGTGTGAGGTTTGTGGTCAGATTTTTGGTGATGAGGTAATTGATTCCTGCTTTGTAATAAGTCATCCCTTCGCTTTTATCTTTTCCGCCAAGGTAAAATCCGAAATTAAAGGCGAATGAGAGGCGTGAAAGCACCATTTCATAGGCTGCACTGATGCCGGGTTTGGTAAGTTTGTGCGCGGGATAGGGTTCGCTTTCGGTTCTGGCGACCAGCAGGGCATCGGAGCCATCCCAGGAAGCATCAAAACAAAGACCGAGCTTGTTTTTGTATCCAAGGTTCTTCAGGGCACTGACAGAGGCCGCATATACCGGATAACGTTCACCGTCAGCGTCACCGATTTCTTTGACTGCGAAGGTGGTTGCGATTTTCATCTCGATGGTTTCCTTGCCGTCAAACTCAAACATACGCAGATCGGGCCGCGCCCTGCGCCGGATGTATTTGTTCTCCTTATTCAGCCTGAAAGCGACTCCACCGCTCAGGGCTGGTATGTTGAGCCCATAATTCGGGGTTTTTGTTGATCCGTTTGAAAAGTGCATCAACTGTAGTCCGGCCGATACCTGAAGGTAGTTCACGGGTTTCCACCGGTACTCAACCATCAGGTTAATGGCTGCATTCAGGTGCGATCCGATGGCGGTGTATTTGTAATTCCCGATCCGGTCGAATTTCCGGGTGAGGTAGGCCAGTCCCGCCCCCACCCTGAAGTTCAGCTCATTTCTGTCGGATTTCACCCAGGGAAAACTGATGGTTGGAAACACGGCATGAGCCTGCCCCAGGTCCTTTGAATTTCCGAGCCAGGCATTCCAATAGGTAATTCCGGTTACCGGATAGTTGTAGAAGGCTTCCCATCGCTGCCGGCCGTAAGTAGCCTGTGAAACCGAGAATTCGAAAGAAGGGAAATGACTGTTGTAGATTTCCATCTCCACATGGTGTGCAATGAGAAACCCATAATTTGCCCTGGGCTCAAACAACAGGTTTGACGCCTGAAACCGGTGCTGAGCAAGAGCCGGTAAGGCCTGAAGTATCCACAGGAGCAAAATAACATGGCAGCTGCCGGGGCTGAACCATCGGTGGCGTTCCGGTTTTCTCAAGACAGGTTTTCGAGGTTGAGGAGGTTAACAAAAATACAAAATCCTTTCCGGCTTATTGATTACTTTTGCAATGCCCCGGCAAGAACACAACGGTTGCTTCCAGGTACCATTCACCTGAATTACATATCATTGTTTGTCAGGATAATACACCATTTTTTAACACCGGTTTCAATACGAATTAACCATGGACCCACGCTTAAAGGCTTTCGAACGACTGCTCAACATTATGGATGAACTCAGGGCCGGTTGCCCCTGGGACAGGAAACAGACCCTCGAGAGCCTGCGTTACCTTACCATTGAAGAGACCTACGAACTGAGCGATGCCATTCTCGAAAAGGACATGGCGGAGATTAAGAAAGAGCTCGGCGACCTGATGCTGCACCTGGTATTTTACTCAAAAATAGCCTCAGAACAACAGGCTTTTAACATCACCGATGTGCTCAACGGTATCTGCGACAAGCTGATTCACCGACATCCGCACATCTACGGTGATGTAACTGCCAACGATGCAGAAACGGTAAAAAACAACTGGGAGAAGATCAAGCTGACTGAGAAAGGGGCCAAAGGGCAGGAGCGCAAAACTGTGCTGGGAGGGGTGCCCGGATCATTACCGGCAATGGTGAAGGCCTACAGAATACAGGAGAAAGCACGGGGTGTCGGCTTTGACTGGGACAATGCTCATCAGGTTTGGGACAAGGTTCAGGAGGAGCTGGCAGAACTTCAGGTAGAAAAACTGAATGGTTCACCCGATAAAATTGAGGATGAGTTCGGCGACCTGCTCTTCGCACTCATCAATTATGCCCGGTTTATTGACATAAACCCCGAAGATGCCCTGGAACGCACCAATAAAAAGTTCATCCGCCGCTTTAACTACATCGAACAGCGCGTGAATGAAACCGACCGGTCGATGCACGACATGAGCCTGAAGGAACTGGATGCGCTCTGGAATGAAGCCAAAGCGAAAGAATAAACTTACCCGATTCTTTCAAACGGAATTAAATCCGCCTGATTTATCAGCACAGCAATTCTCCGGCAGCTGGTGAAAGCCAAATACTTTTTACATTTAGGCGGTAATTCAAACAGCCGTGAAACGTAAAATCATTCTGCTCATCCTGCTGCTTTCAGCCTCATTATCCTTCATCAATGCACAACATCCGGGGGGTGCCGGACACCTGCCTTTGCCAACACCGGCACAACGGATGTGGCAGGAGACAGAACGGGCCATGTTTGTTCATTTCGATCCCGCTGCCTGGCAGGGAACCGAGTACGACAATCACAGCACCCCGCTGGAAAAAATCAACCCTTCGAAACTCGACGTAAACCAATGGATCGATGTAGCTGAATCCTGGGGCGCCCGCATCATTGTTTTCGTGGCCAAACATGCTGGTGGTTTTTGCTGGTGGCAGACAGAAACCACCGACTACAGCATTAAAAACACTTCCTACAGGAACGGGCAAGGCGATGTGCTGTCCGATCTGGCTGCCGCCTGCAGGGACCGCGGGATGAAGCTGGGCATCTACATCTATCCGGGCGATGAATCGTGGGGTGCTTACCTCGGTGGGGGTGGCCGCACGCGTGACCCCGCGAAGCAGGAGGCTTACAACCAGGTGTTGCGCAGGCAATGGACCGAAGTACTTACGAGGGTTCCGGATGTAACTGAGATCTGGTTCGACGGAAGCGTAGTGGTTCCCCTGGAAGACATCATCCGGAGCCATGCACCCGATGCCATCGTTTTTCAGGGCCCTTTTGCGGATATCCGCTGGGTTGGCAACGAGGGTGGTTATGCCCCTTATCCTTTGTGGAATACCCTCCGCTGCAGCGATGCAGCTACCGGCACCTCCACGGCTGCCCATGGTGACCCCTTCGGTGACTGCTGGATGCCGGTGGAAGTGGATGTCCCGCTCAAAAACCACAACTGGTTCTGGAGTCCCGAAAACCACAGAAACCTACGGTCGCTGGATGAACTGATGACCATTTATTACAAATCGGTGGGGCGCGGTGCCCAGTTGCTGCTGAATGCTTCACCCGACACCAGCGGACTGATCCCGGCCGAAGATGTTGCCCTCTATAAGGCTTTCGGCGATGAGATCAGCAGAAGGTTCGGACAAAGCCTGGCTGAGACTTCCGGCAAGGGCAACAACCTTCACCTTGACCCAGGCAGGGAGATCCTGATCGATCACCTGGTCATCCGCGAAGACCTTTCATTCGGGCAGCGCATCCACCGGTACGTAGCCGAAGGGCGAAACGGGAATGATTGGTTTGTAATCGCCTCAGGACTCAGCGTGGGACAGCACCGGATTGAACAGTTCAGTCCGGTGAAAGTCAGGGAAATCAGGCTGAGGGTGACAGAAAGTGCACTCCCGGCAGTAATCAGCAAACTGGCGGTTTTTTATGTGGGCGACCCCAACATGCGCAATGCGGCCGATCCTATCCGCGACGACATGGGCAACCTGTGGATCCGGGGCCAGCGAAGTGCTGCCGCCCTCGACACTCTCCTTCCTGTTCAGGCTGAAAATAAGACCTCAGCCGGACTTTTTACCGCTGACCTCTCTGCGGTAATCAGCCTGCCGGGGCAATACCGGATTTCGGCTGAGCACATCACTACAGGCCACAAAGTCCCCCTCACCGAAGCAATACTCATCCTGAAGGGAATTGAAACCCCCGGACTGGCAAGCCTTTCAGACGACGGACTGAGCTGCATCCTCAACATCACGGCATTCCCGCTGAAAGACCCCGGATCCATTGCATTCCGGGCGAAAGCGGGCACAGAACTTTCCGGGGATTTTCTTCTGCACATGCAGGAAATCAGGATTGACTAACATACAAAAGCATCAGAAAAGATGAAGAAAACGCTGTTACTTTTTCTGCTTACAGCCACCCTGGCAGGTCCGGCATTTCCGCAGCAGGCATCCCATACGTTCGGTTTTGCTGACAGGGATTTTGTACTTGATGGCCGGCCCTTTCAGATGATCAGTGGTGAACTGCATCCTGCCAGGATACCTGCTGAATACTGGCAGCACCGCATCCGTATGGCAAAAGCCATGGGCTGCAATACCATATCTGCCTACATTTTCTGGAACTACCATGAGGTGGAGGAAGGCCGTTTTGACTTCACCACCTGGAACCGCGATCTGGCACGTTTTGCCGCACTGGTGCAACAGGAGGGTCTTTGGCTTATCCTTCGGCCCGGCCCCTACGTATGTGCGGAATGGGATTTCGGCGGACTACCCTCCTACCTGCTGAAAATACCCGACATTAAAGTACGGTGCATGGATCCGCGCTATATGGCTGCTGCGGAGCGCTACATTTCCGCTTTTGCGGAAGTTATAAAGCCGCTTCAGATTACCCGTGGCGGCCCCTTGCTGATGCTGCAGATTGAGAATGAATACGGAAGTTACGGAAACGACCGGAATTACCTTTTGGCGCTGGAAAAGGCATGGCGCAGTCAGGGAGTTGAGGTGCCGTTTTTTACGGGTGACGGACCAACGCCCTACATGCTCGAAGCCGGAAGCCTTCCGGGTTGCGCCGTGGGGCTCGATTCCGGGTATGACCAGGGGTGCTTCGATCTTGCCAGTGCGATGAATCCGGGGGTGCCCGTTTTCAGTTCGGAGACCTACCCGGGCTGGCTCACCCACTGGGGCGAGGAATGGGCCAGGCCAGATACTGCAGCGCTGCTGAAAGAGGTCAGATTTCTGATGGAGACCGGCAAATCATTCAACTTTTATGTGATACACGGGGGGACAAATTTCGGTTATACAGCCGGAGCCAACTCAGGAGGCAAGGGCTATGAGCCCGATGTAACCAGTTACGATTACGATGCACCCATCAGTGAGCAGGGCAGAGCCACTCCCAAATACCATGCCCTACGCAGGCTGATCGGCTCCTACCTGCCCGAAGGAAAGAAACTTCCGGATATCCCGGAACCCATACCAGCAATATCGCTGCCCGAAATACAAATGACAGCCTTCACAGACCTCTGGTCAAACCTGCCCGAAGCCCGTCACCTTGTTCAGCCGGTACCCTTCGAAATGCTGGACCAGAATCAGGGAATGGTGCTCTACAGAACCACCCTTACCGGACACAAAAGCGGCAAGCTGAAAGTGACAGAACTGCATGACTTTGCTACCGTATTCCTGAATGGAAAATATGCCGGCACCCTCGACCGGCGCGAAGGAATCCAATCCCTGGAACTGCCTGCCACGAATGAAGCTTATCCCGTATTGGATATCCTGGTTGAAGGGATGGGACACATCAACTTTGCCCAGGAGATCATCGACCGCAAGGGCATCACCGACCGGGTAACGCTGAACGGAATGACCCTGATGAACTGGGATGCTTTTACCCTTCCGCTGACAGCGATGACCACAGCCAGGCTGAAACAGCATGAAGTGAGCAGGGAAAAGCCGGGCGTGTTTTTCAGCGGCAGCTTCAGCTTAAGCAGGGTAGCCGACACCTACCTCGACCTCAGCGGGTATACCAAAGGACAGGTATGGGTAAACGGACATTGTCTGGGCCGTTACTGGAACATCGGCCCGCAGCAGCGACTCTACTGCCCGGCCTGCTTCATGAAAGAAGGAGAAAATGAAATACTGGTTTTTGATCTGCTTCAGACTGAGCCGGAAAAAATCAGGGGCCTGGAAGCCCCTGAATAAAATCTGTAAATCTCAGCGGTTATTCCTTTGAAGAAAGGTACTCTGAAATTCCTTCCTGTGTAGCCTTCAATGCTTTGTCGCCCTTGTGCCAGTCAGCAGGGCAAACTTCGCCGTTCTCTTCAAAAAACTGAAGGGCATCCACCATACGGATGGCTTCGTCAACGCTGCGTCCAAGTGGCAGGTCATTCACGATCTGATGACGCACAATGCCTTGTTTATCAATCAGGAATAACCCACGGTATGCAACGGCTTCACCGTCAAACTCAACGCGGTCGTCTTCTTCGTCGTACTCGTAAGTTCCGGCAAGCACATCGTAGTTTTCTGAAATGGTTTTCGAAAGGTCAGATACCAGTGGAAATTTCACACCTTTGATACCACCTTTTGAAGGCTCAGTGTTCAGCCAGGCCCAATGCGAATAGGCGGAATCAACGGAACAACCGACAACGGCAACATTGCGCTGCTCAAATTCAGCCAGTTTATGCTGAAATGCGAGGATCTCGGTTGGACAAACAAAGGTAAAATCGAGGGGATAGAAGAAGAATACAACGTGTTTTTTGCCAATAAACTGGCTGAGTGAGAATTTCTCAACGATTTCACTGCCATTGATCACGGCATCTGCTTCGAAATGGGGGGCTTTTTTCCCGACTAGTACCGACATATTGGTTAATAAGTTAAGGGTTAATGTTTTGCGCAGCAAACCTACGAGAAAAATTCATCCCTTGCAAGCGCCGCATAAAAATTCATCCTGACTTAACACAGTCCGCGGCACTTGACACAATCATTGGTCTTTGAACCAATGCTTTATCAACAAGAGCTGCGACACCGGAGATACCGGCAGCCACTTCATCCGGCCCAACCAGGGTATCAACAAAACTGAGATCAATGAATGGTTCTGAAGGTGAGGTTGATGCGGTCACCCATAGGCTTTGCAGATTTCGGGATGCAATGTTGCCAGTGGTGCTGTATGGCGCCGGCCATCAGCAGCAGGCTGCCGTTTTCCAGGGGAAAACCAAAGCTGTTGCGGTGATTATCGGTCTGGCGGAACCTGAACAACCGTCTTTCACCAAGGCTCAGACTGGCAATTACCGGATTCACGCCAAGCTCAGGTTCATTGTCGGCATGCCAGCCCATGCTGTCCCGGCCATTGCGGTACCAGTTGAGTAACACTGTGTTAAAGGCGTATCCGGTGTACTGTTCTATCCTAACTTTCAGATCAGTAAGTTCAGGGGTCCAGGGAAGCGGGTGATGTTGTACGCCGGAATAGCGGTAGTTCTTCCCTTCATCACCAACCCATGCAACCAGCCGTGGGACGGGATGCTTTTTTCCAAAGATCAGCAGTTGTTCCTGTTCCCAGGGCATCCGGGAGATCAGCGTCTGCATCAGCCGGAGCGACTCATCGTGTCCGATAAAGGCATGGCAAATCCTGAGTTCGCCCTGAAAAACCGGTATGCTGACGAAAGGAGCCGGATTCATAAGCAGGAGCTGGTTAAGCGGTGTCAGGCAAAAAGCAACAGGCTGATGGCCATCACAGCCATGCCGGCAATGAGCCCGTAGATGGAAAGGTGGTGTTCGCCGTACTGTTCAGCTGTGGGCAGGAGTTCATCGATCGAGATAAACACCATGATGCCTGCCACTATCCCGAAGGTTATGCCAAATGTAAGTCCATTGAAAAATGGCAGCAGAAAGAAGAAACCGATGATAGCCCCTACCGGTTCAGCAAGGCCGGATAAGAATGAGAGAAAGAAAGCTTTTTTCCGGTTTTCGGTTGAATAATAAACCGGAATAGAAACAGCAATGCCTTCCGGAATGTTGTGAATGGCAACGGCAATGGCGACACTGATCCCCAGGGCCGGGTCTTCGATTGCAGAAAAGAAGGTTGCCAATCCCTCGGGGAAGTTGTGGATACCAATGGCGAGTGCCGAAAAAATACCCATACGGTAAAGTGCCTGCTTTTTTCTGACAGCATTCTGCACATCACTCAGTTCGGCCAGTGAAACCTGTTCGTGGGGATTTTCGCCCGATGGTACCAGCTTGTCGATGAGGGCACTGAGAAGTATTCCACCGAAGAAAGCCATGACTGTCGCCGTATAACCCATCTTCTCTCCGAGCTCAGCCACCAGACTGACTTTCGCTTTCGGGAAAATTTCAATCATCGACACATAGATCATCACCCCGGCTGAGAACCCAAGCGAGGTTGACAGCAACTTTGTGTTGGTCTTTTTTGCAAAAAATGCCACTGCCGCTCCAATACCGGTGGAAAGTCCGGCGAACAGGGTAAGACCAAAAGCGAATAGAATGACAGAGGTTGGAATGTCACTGTTCATAGGCAGAATTTATCCTAACAAAGTTGCGAAAAAACAGCATTCCTTCCAACTAAATAAAAGATGATTCTGCGTTCATGCAAACTGCCCCGATCCGGCAGCTCTGGTTGCGGCAGCAAGTGTACTCCAATGGATTTGCCGAAATCATTCGACATCGGGAATATCGTCGAAATTGAAAATTATGCGGCTCTTGTTTACGAAATCATAGAGGGTCAGCTTTCTCAGTTCGTAAAAGCTGCGCCAGTAGGATGCGAGTGCTGATACATAGCCCTGCTGGGCATTGTCTTTCTCGGTTTGAGCAATGTTCAGGTCGGTGATGCCTATTTTACCGATAAGGTAGCGTTGTTTGGTTACTTCATAGCGTTTGATGGCAACAGTATCACTTTTGGCTGCTATGGTAAGCTGGTTGCGTTGCATATTGAACTGCATCACCTTCAGAAAGACCTCCTGATCGAAATCAAGCATCTCCTGCTGAACGGCTGTTTTCTGCAATTCCTGGTCCGACTGGGCCAGTTTGATCTTGCCCCGGGCATAACCCCAGTCGAGGATCGGTATCTGAATGCCCAGTTCAAGGCGTTGTTGTTCCTGTGGTTTTTTGTAGGCGTTGGTAAGTTTATCGGTGGTCTGGGTTAGGCCATATACGGCAAAAAGATTGGCATTGAAGCGGTTTTCGGCTTTGGCTTTATTCACCGCACTTTCGGCTTCAATCAGGCGGCGGTTGAACGCCAGGGCATCGGAACGGTTTTCGCGTGCCTCGGCTATGGCCAGCTGAGCTTCAACCCCGGGAGCCGGTGGTGACGAAGGGGCAATTAATACAATGTTCTCATTTTCGGATAAACGCAGGAATGACCGAAGGTTAAAGGTCTTCATCTCAACCTCGAGGTTGGCACTTTCCACAGCAGCCCTGGAGTTAAGCAGGCTCAGTTCTATCTGCAGGAGTTCATTCTCGGCTATGGTTCCGATGTTGTAACGCCCTTTGGCGATCCTGTAGAGGGTATCGTTATTCGACTCATTCAGCTGCTGAATTTTCAGTCTGATCTGGGCATCGAGCAGGCTGAAAAACAAATTCGTAGCGGTAATGGACACGGTCTCAACATCTTCAAGATAACGCCTCTCCGCCTCGCTGTAACGCATGGGCTCTGTTTTTTTCAGCCATTTGTACGGGTTGTAGTTGAAGATCGGCTGACTGATCCCGATATTCAGCGGGGATGAGAGGTAGGATGTTACAGTGCTGTCGGAAAACAGATCGATGCGCTGAAGGTTGGAGTTGAGGAATATCTGTCCGCCGGTGAGCCCGATATTTTTGGTCAGTGACAGACCCGCGGTGTAATTGGCCAGGTTGCGTTCGTAGAAAAAGTCGCCCTCGGGGGTGGTAATTTTCTCAATGCTTCTGCTGAGGCTGGGCAGGGTGGCATCGAGCGAAAGCATCGGCATCAGTCCGGCTTTGTAATTGCGGTATTGCCAGTAACTGCTCCTGAACCGGTGCATGGCCGACAAGGCATCGGGGGATTGCCGTTTGGCGATTTCGATTACCTGCTGCAGGGTAAGTGTGCGGGAATTTGTTTCCTGGGCCCTGAGTGGTAATAAAATGACAGTAAGCAGGAGCAGATTCAGTGCAATGGTCAGCAATCCTTTCATAATCAATATCTTTTGTAATATTCAAAATCCCTGGTTAAGACCGGGAGAACCACAAACAGCCCTTATTCGTAACGGAGCGAAGCCACCGGATCCTGCATGGCAGCTTTGCGTGCAGGCATGTAGCCAAACAATATGCCGACCGTAGCTGAAACCCCGAATGAAATAACGATGGAGCTTACCGATACAATGGTCAGGATTCCTGCCAGTTCCATGATGATTTTGGCCAGGGCCAGCCCGAGGAAGATGCCGATCAGGCCACCGGAGATGCTGATCATGGTTGCTTCGCTCAGAAACTGGAATACCACATCGCGGCGTGTGGCACCGGTCGCCATACGGATGCCGATCTCCTTGGTGCGTTCCATCACCGATGCCAGCATGATGTTCATGATGCCGATTCCGCCGACAATGAGTGAGATGGAGGCGATGGCTCCCAGTACGATGTTAAAAATATCTTTGGTCCGCTGTTCTTGTTTCAGCAGGAGCTCCGGCACCTTGATCTCGAAATCCTCAACCCCTGCATGCCGGCGCTTCAGCATACGCTGTATCACATCAGAAGTCTGGCTGATCAGTTCAGTTTCCTTTACCTGAACCACAATTTTATCAATCTGGTTTGTATTATCGTCCTGCCCGCTGCCTTCCGAGAATGAGGTCATCATACCGTCATCAAAAAACACCGTACTGCTTCCACCCCTGATCATGGAGGTGGTGACCACCGAACGGTCGCGGTAACGCAGGAGAATGGTCTGAATGGGGGCGTATACCTGGTTGTTGTAATCGCTGATGCCCAGGTTTTCGGTCAGATTTGAAGATACTGAACGGTTGTCGAGGATACCGGTAACCTTCAGCCAGACATTGCCGCATTTAACAAATTGCCCGATGGGATCGGAGTTGGGGAAAAGCCGGGCTTTCAATCCGGAGCCAAGGATACATACTGCCTTGCCGAACTTTAGCTGTTCCTCGTTGAACATCTCTCCACGCTCGAGGGTAAGGTTGAAAACATCAAAGAAATCGGGGGTAACGCCGCTGACTTTTCCGTAGGTGCTCACTCCATCGGCCAGGATGGTTGATTCATACACCACTTCAGGGCTTACTTTAGAAACAGAGGGAATGATCTGCCCAATACTCATGGCATCCAGCAGAGATAAACCCGGCGAGAATTTATCGGCAGCCTCCTTCCCTTTTTCTTCCTCTTTGGCCTGCTCCGACTTTTTTGACTCGTTCTTTGGCATCACGATGATGTTGTTCACCCCAACCAGTTTCATCTGTTCCAGAATCTCCTGCTGTGCCCCGTTACCGATGGCAAGCATAGCGATCACCGCAGCCACCCCGAAAATAATACCAAGGGCCGTCAGCATTGACCTGAATTTGTTGGCTATCACAGCTTCAAGCGCAATGGCCAGTATATAGAGCTTACGTTCCAATGCTTAAAGTTTAAAGTTTTTCAAGACGCCAGCCGGCTGCATTTTCCGGTGGTGACAAATAAACTTCATCGTCTTTTTTCAACCCCTGGGTAATAATAATCTGATTCTCATTGGTCTGTCCGGTCTTCACCTGTTTTCTGATGTTCTTGTCGGCAAGGTATACAAAAGTGATGCTGTCGGCAGTGTGGACACTCTCGATGGGCAGAAAGAGGGATTTGGGCACCACACCAGTGGTGATGATGTTTTTGGTGGTCATGGCCGGCCTCAGGATGGAGTCAAACTCATTGACCTGAATTTTTACTTCGAACACCTTGGCGTTTGAATTGCGCATCTGCTCCCCGATGTTGGCGACCTCGGTAACCAGCCCGGTGTATTTACGCTCCGGGAAGGCATCAATGCTGATGTCGGCCTTCTGGCCAACTTTGAGTTTGCTGATGTCAATCTCATTCACGTAGGTTTTCGAGATCATCGACGTCAGGTTGGGAAGGGTTGCCACGATGTTTTCCCATGAACTCATGGTAGCGCCTATACCCATTTTCGAACCATCCCAGTTGCGTTTATAGATGACCATACCGGCTTTGGGCGCTGTTACGGTAAACCCGTTGAGCACTTCCCGTATCTGTTCCAGCCGTCGCTGCGCCTGCGTGTAAGAAGCCGAAACTTCCTGCATGTTGGCATTGGCCTTATCAAGCCTCAGCTTGTAATTCTTCTGGGCCTGCTGAAAAGCGCGCTGGGCTTTTTCAAGATCCAGCTTAGCCTGCCGCTGGGTTGCAGGAGGTTCATAGATTGACTGATCGACGGTTATCTGCTTTTCTTCAAGGGCATAGTTCATGTTTATCAGTTCCTCGCGTGCTGACCGGAGGTCCATGGAGGTATCCAGTTTTGTCTTGATGTATTGAGATTCCAGTTTTTCGAGCTCACTTTCAAGGTCCTTCATCCGGTTGGTAATCTCGGTGCGGTCAAGGGTTGCTACATACTGCCCCGAATCCACTATGGTACCTTCGGCAATGATATCGCTGATCATTACCTGCCATATCCGCACTTCCCTCAGACCCGGAGGCCCGATGATGTTCTCGGAATTCTTTGCCTCCAGCTCCCCGGTTGTGGTTACATTGATCTGGAAATCGCCATATTCAACTTTGGCTGTCAGGGAGGGACCAGTGTTCTTATTTCCTGACATATAGTACCACACAGCAGCAACTGCTATGACGATTGCCGGAATCAGAAACCACAACTTCTTGTTAAATCGGAAAAAGGCCATAATGTAGTTTGTTGATCATTAGAATTCTTTAATACGGACAGGGCTCTGTGAAGATCTGTACAGAACGCTTAAGAAATATTTATTCAAAGATGAATGCCAATGCCGTATCATATAACACCCGGAGCAATAAAATATTGCTGAAAATGCGAAAAAATATGAAGCAGAATCCCGGTAAATCGCGATACTGCCGTCAACCAAAGGGAATTTCAGACCTGCAGAAATCAGAAAAACCTTTAAAGCAACCAGTAGGGGGAGATTGCTTACCTGAGCAGTTCGTCAACAATCATTTTAACGGTAATTCCTTCGGCTTCGGATTTGTAGTTTCTAACAATCCTGTGTCTGAGGATGCTGGTTGCCACAGCTTTAACATCCTCGATATCGGGTGAATACTTGCCGTGAATAGCGGCGTGGCACTTAGCCCCGATGATGAGGTACTGTGATGCCCTCGGACCGGCGCCCCAGGTAAGGTACTTATTGGCCCATTCATGCGCCATCGGGGTATTGGGCCTGGTCCGGGCAGCAACCTTAACGGCATACTCATAAACGTTGTCGGTAACCGGAATCCGGCGGATCAGGTTCTGAAAATAAATGATTTCTTCGCCTGAGATAACCACTTCGGGCCGGGCTGTTTTCTCTGAGGTGGTATTTTTTACCACATCGATCTCCTGTTCATAGCTAGGATAATCGAGCCAGATATTGAACATGAAACGGTCGAGCTGAGCTTCCGGCAGCGGATAGGTGCCTTCCTGCTCAATCGGGTTCTGGGTAGCAAGTACAAAGAAGGGTTCTTCAAGATGATGGCTTTCTCCGGCAACGGTTACGGCTTTTTCCTGCATGGCCTCGAGCAGCGCCGACTGTGTTTTCGGCGGGGTGCGGTTGATTTCATCGGCCAGGATGATGTTGGCAAAAACCGGCCCTCTCACAAACCTGAACCGCCTGTTTTCGTCGAGTATCTCTGTTCCCAGAATATCCGAAGGCATCAGGTCAGGAGTAAACTGAATGCGGCTGTATGTCAGCCCCAGTGATTTCGAAATGGTATTTACCAGCAGGGTTTTGGCCAATCCGGGCACGCCTACCAGCAGTGCATGGCCTTTGCTGAAAATGCAGATCAGTACTGATTTAACAACATCATCCTGACCAACAATAACTTTTCCGATTTCCGAGGTTAACTTCTTGTACCTGTCTACGAAAGCATCAATGGCTTCAACATCTGATTTATAGGGTATCATTGGTGTGTACGGCTTTGGTTATTTAATTTCCCATGAATGTTTAAAATTACAGTCGCGGAAGGATTCATTGATCCTGAAATAGGTTTTTGAAATTTTTTCAGCAATCCATTTATCAATCACATCGCCGCGCTTTTTGTTCAGTGCCCATTCCTGAATGGTGCTGTAATCTTCCTTAATGCTGGCCCGGTGAGGTTCTGTTCTGGTTTTCAGCATGTAAATGCTGAGGGTTTGTTTGCCTTCCTCGTTCATTGAGTTTACCGGCCTTGAAATCTCCCCGGGCTGCAGCTTATCGATGGCGAAGAAGACCTTTGGATCAAGCTGACCGGCCAGAAAGCGTGTATTGCCTGTGGTCTCGTTCACCATCTGGGCACCGTTGATTTTTCCGGGGTCATCCGAATACTTGAGGGCGGCTTCTTCAAAGGTCATTTTGCCTTCACGAACCAAACCGGCTACACTGTCGAGAAGGCGGGAGGCCTTTATAATGTCTGAATCGGAAATCTTCGGCATCAGCAGTATGTGCCGGGTATTGATCTGCTCACCCCTGCGTTCAATCAGCTGAATGATGTGGTAACCGGCCCTGGATTTGATGATGTCGGAGATCTCCCCCTTCTTGAGTCCGAAAGCAGCGGCTTCATATTCAGGATACAACTGGCCACGGCCCATAAAACCGACTTCCCCGCCTTTGCGCGCTGAACCGGGATCTTCGGAATACAAAACGGCCAGTGTGCTGAAACTTTCTCCCTTAACGATCCGGTCGCGCAGCGATTTCAGCCTTTCACGGGTAGCCTCGAGTTCTTCTTTGTTGATGGAGGGCTCTTTCACTATCCTGTTCAGCTCATATTCCGTATCAATGGTCGGGATGCTGTCTTTGGGCAGACTGTTGAAAAAGGCCCTTACTTCGGAGGGGGTCACCTTCAGGTCTTTCAGTATGGTGTTCTGTACCTCTTCAACCATCAGCTGTTCTCTGACAGGTCCCCTGAACTCTTCCTTTATTTCAAGGATTGATTTTTTGTAGAACTGCTCAAGCTTCTCCTGCGATCCGAACTGCTGAATGTAATAACGGAAACGGGCTTCCATGGTCTGGTTAACCTGATCATCGGTAACCACCACACTATCCAGCTCAGCCTGGTTGAGCAGCAGTTTGTTAAACAGCAGATCTTCCAGAATCTGACAGCGGGTAGCACGGGCATCGGTGATCCCGCCCTGCATCCTGAACTGAATGTATTGAGCTTCAATATCTGACTGAAGCACATAGTTGGCTCCAACCACCGCTACTACTTCGTCGATGACCTGTTCCTGCGCCCAGCCTTTGAAGCCCGGAAGCAGCAGCACGGAAGCGAGTAATGCAATCAATAGTTTCTTCATCTTGGGGGTATTGTCGTTTACAAAAGGTCAGAATATCTGAAAATCCTTATTTTCCAAGGCTTTCTGAAAAACCTCCTGTTCCATTTTACTAATCAGTTCAAGTTTCCGCCGGTTCAGAATCACACTGCGGATATTGTCGGTTTCAAGACTTAAGGGTGAAACACTTTCCCTTGATTTAAATTCGGTGATTCTAACGAGGTACACATACAACGAATCACTGGTTTCGTAAAACGACCGGCCTTGCAGAAAATCGTCTTCGTCGTTGGCTGTAACCGGAATTTCTTTCTGCAGCTCGCTGAATGTCAACCATTTCTCGCTGTCAATGCGACACAGCAGCAGGGATTTCTGGCACAACTCGTCGAGCTCTTCCAGGTCGCGGGGCTTATCGGATTTCAACAGTCGGGCGGCTTTGGGAACGATATCCGACTTTGCTGAGCTTACCGGAATCTTAACGTAGTTCACCCTGAGGATATTCTCGCGCAGCTGAAAATTCTGCGGGTTCTCCTGATAAAACTTTTCGATTTCCTGCTGACTTACGCTGGTATCGAGGGCCTGACGGATCAGTTCACTCTCATAACTGTAGACAATCAGGGAATTGCGGTAAGTTTCCAGCTGACTGCTGAAATCCTTCTGTTCATCGGTCAGGTTGTTCTCAGCCTGGTTAAGTATTACCTGTCTGCGAATCCAGTTATCGATAAACTGTCTTACAATTTCCGTACTGTCGTCAGCCGTTGACCCAGGTGGAACCACCCCGGTAATATCACTTCTGTAGAGATATTTCCCGTAAGCCACAGCGATTGCATCAGAGCGGTCGTTTTTGCTGAAATAGCTGCACGATGCCATTACTGAGGCAATTGAAACCAGGGCAATCAGGCTGACAGACCGCACCACTTTTATTTGATTGATGAGAGTACTTCGTGGTTCACTTCGTAAGGATATTTAGCCCTGAGTTCCCTGATCCATTCCTGTTCCAGGAAATTCTGGTAATCTGCTGTGACGATGCCACGGGCTTCGTTCAGCTTTTTGGGTTCGGGTGACAATACCTGATGCACAAAGATCATGGTGGTCTTTTCACCAGTTTTTGTTTCGGTGGAGAAGCCCGGTTTCCATTCGATCTCATCAATAAAGGTGTTATCGCCCCTGGAGAACTTCCTGCGGTCGGTACTCAGCACCGTGGTGCTGTCGGTATTGATCATTTCGAGCAGCTCGTTGTCTGTTATTCCCTTTTGAATGGCACTGCGGGCTGCGCCCAGCACTTTTTCATCACCGGTATTGAAGGTATAAATGGTCGCATCAAGCCGCTGATCCCACATATAGTTGTTTCGGCGCGAAGCATAGAACTGCTCCAGTCCGGTGGTATCCTTCACTGCCTTTGACCATATTTTCTGATCGGTGAGTTCGAAAAGGAGGATTCCGTCGTGGTATTCCCTGATCAGCATTTTAAACTCGGGGTACTTCGATTCTAGCTGACTGTCTTCATAAGCCAGACATTTCTCATTGGAGAAGGTGGTGAACATCGAATTCACGAACCCGGGGATACTCTCCTTTGTACGCTTGCGTTGGTTTGCAGCAAGATAAGCTGCAAAATCCTGTTGTGAATAACTCCGGCGACCAATGGTCATGATGGTTTTGTTGAGTCCTGCAGCCTGTTCGGCCTTCCATCCGCCGGCAAAAATGGTATCGGTTACCACCTTGTAAAATGCATCACGGGCTTTCAGGCTTTCTGAGTATTTATATTCCTTCTTAATCCTGTTGAGCAGGGCTTCTTCACTTTTCTTTGCGCGGTCGTTGCGGGTAAGGCTCTGCTTCAGGTCGTTGAGATTATCTTCATAGGTCCCGATTTCTTTGCGGTCAGTCAGTTTCACCACATGCCATCCGAACATCGAGGAGAATGGTTTGGTAACATCGTTGATCTCTTTAAGGGCGCTTACTTCCTTAATAAATTCAGGGATCATCTTGTTGGCGCCGAACCAGGGAAGTACCCCCCCCTTGGCAGCCGTTGATTTATCGTCGGACATCTGCTCGGCAACGCGCGCAAATTCTTCACCGGCCATAATCCTGTTGTAGGCATCCTGCGCCTTCTGAGCCACTGCTGCACTGTCGGCAGCGGTAGCATTGGCCGGCACCCGCATCAGGATGTGTGCTACCTGAACCCTTCCCAGAGCAGGTTTGCGGTCAGTCACCTTAATCAGATGGTAACCAAAGTCACTTCTTACCGGCATTGAAACTTCTCCCACCGGAGTGGAATAAGCACCGGTTTCAAAAGGATATACCATATCGAAAACAGTGAAGTAGCCGAGGTCGCCTTTGTTTCCTCTGATGTTCCGGTTCTCAACGGTGCGGTCGCGGGCAGAGAGGTCATCGGAGTTTTCTTCAGCCAGTTTACCGAAATCTTCTCCCTTGAGGGCTCTTTTCCTAAGCGCCATAATCTTTTTGTAGGCTGCCAGGGTATCGGCCGGTGAGGCGTTGCGGTCAACCTTGATCAGAATGTGGCTGGCCCTGATGTCAATGGTTTTGCGGTTATAGGCCTCGGTAAGCAGGGCCTTGTTCATTTCCTCATCAATCAGATAGGGTTGAGCCAATTGTTTGCGGTAACCGGCGAGTTCGTCCCTGAAAGCGCGGGTGGTATCCAGCCCAAGGGCTTCAGCTTCCTTCACTTTAAGCCTGAAGTTGATGTACAACTCCATGTATTCTTCCAGTGATTTACGGTCGATGACTTCACCGTTGACATTGTTCTTCTGGTAAACACTGAGAAACTCAGATTTTGTAATGTTCTCACCGGCAACCTTCAGTACCACCGGATCGGTATCCTGGGCAGAAACCAGCGAAAACATCATCATAAATGTTAAACCTGCAAACACTCGGGTCATTCTCTTTTTCATTGCTCAATACAGTTTAATTATCTGATTATAAACTTAAAAATCATCCCCTGAACCGGCGCTTCAACCATGGGTTGAGACAACTCAGGGGGCAGGGTTACAACAAATTTCAGCGGCTGTAGTTGGGAGCCTCGCTGGTAATGGTAATATCGTGCGGGTGACTTTCGGCTACTCCGGCGGCAGATATTCGCATAAACCGGGCCTGCTGAAGTTGTGCTATGCTGGCTGAACCGGTATAACCCATGCCAGCCTTCAGTCCTCCCACCATCTGGTGAATCACTTCTGAGAGGGATCCTTTGTACGGAACCCGTCCGACAATTCCTTCGGGCACCAGTTTCTTGATATCGTCTTCCATATCCTGGAAATAACGGTCTTTCGAACCCTTCTGCATGGCTTCGATGGAACCCATACCCCGGTAGGTCTTGAACTTCCTGCCTTCGTAAATGATGGTTTCTCCGGGTGATTCTTCCACACCGGCAAAAAGGCTGCCGGCCATAATGCTGTCGGCACCGGCGGCAAGGGCTTTGGCAATATCGCCGGTGTAACGGATTCCGCCGTCAGCAATCACCGGAATACCGGAGCCCCTGAGTTCGGTGGCTACCAGGTTGACTGCTGTGAGCTGCGGAACACCGATTCCTGCAATGATCCTTGTTGTACAGATGGAGCCGGGACCAATTCCCACCTTGATTCCGTCGATGTTGAGGCCTTTCAGATCACGGGCTGCTTCCGCAGTGCCAACGTTGCCAATGATGAGGTCGAGGTCGGGAAAATGCTGTTTCACCAGCCGGGCAGCGTCCATCACCCCTTTTGAGTGTCCATGGGCCGTGTCTATTACAATGGCATCCACCCCGTTGGCAACCAGGGCAGTCACCCTGTCGAGGGTATCGCGGGTAACGCCGACTGCCGCCGCAACACGCAGGCGGCCTCTGTCGTCCTTACAGGCATTTGGCCTGGCCTTGATCTTGATAATATCCTTGTAGGTGATCAGTCCGATCAGCTTAAAATCCTTGTCAACAACAGGCAGTTTTTCAATCTTGTGCTCCTGAAGAATATCTGCCGCCTTCTCAAAATCGGTAAACTCTGTGGTGGTGATCAGGTTCTGACTGGTCATAATCTCCACTACAGGACGCCGCAGGTTACGCTCAAAACGCAGGTCGCGGTTGGTAACAATGCCCACAAGTTTGGTATGCTTATCCACCACCGGAATGCCACCGATCTTGAACTCTTTCATGATCTGCAGGGCATCGGCTACCAGGGCATCTTCGCACAGGGTAACCGGATCGAGGATCATGCCGTTTTCGGCACGTTTCACCTTCTTCACTTCGTTGGCCTGCTCTTCTATGGTCATGTTCTTGTGCAGTACACCAATCCCACCCTCCTGTGCCATGGCAATGGCCATGTTCGAGTCGGTAACCGTATCCATTGCCGCCGAAACAATGGGAATGTTGATTCTGATATTGCGTGAAAACCTTGTTGAAACATCAACCTCGCGCGGCAATACCTCCGAATAGGCAGGCATCAGCAGAACATCGTCGTAGGTATAACCTTCACCAACAAATTTATCGTCAAAGGAAGCCATCTTGTGTGCATTTGGTTGGTGCAAATTTATGAAAAATAGGTTCTCTATTACCGGTAAGTTGCTGTGTGCGGCTGATCATCAATCCCCTGAATGGCTGTGAATGACGGTCTGTACACTGAACACCGGAACCGAAAACACTCAAAACTGAGATACAGAAACGGACCTGTATATATACTTCTCTCATTATCTGTCATTTACATATTCTCCACAGACTGATTTCAATAAAAAGGGATCTGTTCAAAATCTTCTTTCCGTCACTTTTGTAAGGTGGATCAGGTTAAAACGGTGCATGTTAAAAATTCCTAAATTTACCGCAGCTCAGACTTCTGCTTTACCAAACCTTATCAAGGATGAAAAAGACCGCCTGTTTCTTTCTGCTTTTCCAATTAACCGTTTGCTTCACCTTTTCCCAGACCTGGACAGGCACGGGAGGCCAGATACCAGATGACGGAAATGCCATCCTGTTTCCCATCAACGTCAGCAACCTGAATCCGGCAGTCCTGGATACCACACACGGGTTGGCCGCAGTGAGCATCAACCTTACCCATCCATACGATGCCGACCTGCTCATCGCCCTCGTTGCCCCTGACGGAACCACAGTAACCCTGACATCAGGCAATGGCTGGGATGGAGACAATTATACCGGCACCCGTTTCACCGATACCGCTTCCACCCACATATCGCAGGGGGTTCCGCCGTTTACCGGAAATTTCAGACCACAGGAAATGCTTGGAACCATCAACAACGGCAGCAGCGGAAATGGTCTCTGGCAGTTGTATATCCTTGACATGTATGCCTGGGCCGATCAGGGAACCCTGATCAACTGGTCTGTTACCTTTGGTGATGAGCCAACGGGTCCTTTCGTGTTTACATCATCCAACCTACCCATTATCCTCATCAACACTTACGGTCAGGAGATTCCCGATGATCCGAAGATTCAGGTTGGCATGAAAATCATCGACAACCCCGTGGGCGAGCGCAACCATGTTGACGACCCTCCGGCCTACGATGCTTTCGCCGGCATCGAAATCAGGGGAAGCAGTTCGCAGATGTTCCCGAAAAAAAGTTACGGTTTCGAAACCTGGGACGAACAGGGTGAAGAACTCAAAGTGTCGTTGCTTGGGATGCCGGAAGAATCAGACTGGATCCTGAATGCCAATTACTCCGACAAAACACTGTGCCGCAACACCCTTGCATATCAGGTTGCCCGTAACCTGGGGCATTATTCAACACGCTACAGGCATGTGGAGGTCGTGATCAACGGGGTTTACAAAGGGGTTTACATTTTTTCTGAGAAAATTAAACGCGATGCCAACCGGGTGAACATAGCAAAACTGAAACCCGATCAGAATTCAGGCGATGAACTGACCGGAGGATACATCATTAAGATTGACAAACCAACAGGCAGTGGGAGCGGTGATGGTTGGGCATCGTCATATCCGCCACCGGTAAACCCCGACCGCATCATCTGGTTCATGTACGAATATCCGAAATACGACGATATCACACAGGCTCAGAAAGATTACATCAGCGATTACATCAATCAGTTTGAAACAGCGCTTGCCGGTCCCGATTTTGCAGACCCCGAAAACGGATTCCGGAAATATGCCGATGAAGGCACCTTTATTGATTATTTCCTGGTTAATGAAATCAGCAGGAATGTGGACGGATACCGCCTGAGTACCTTCCTTCACAAACAGCGTGAGAGCCTGGGAGGGAAACTGCGCATCGGACCGGTGTGGGATTACGACATTGCCTGGAGAAACGCCGATTACTACAATGGTTTTGACTACCAGGGCTGGTCGTACGAATTTCCATATCCTGATGACAACTGGCAGGTACCTTTCTGGTGGCGGCGAATGCTCGAAGACCCTGTTTTTGCCGACAATGTGAAATGCCGCTGGTTGTTTCTGCGCGACAATTATCTGAGCGACAACTGGTTTGATCAGTACATCGACAGTGTAGCCCTCACCCTGAATGAGTCACAGGAGAGAAATTTCACCGTATGGCCGATTTTGGGCACCTATGTGTGGCCCAATCCATGGCCATACCCTCAGACCTATGATGAAGAAATCGCAGTGCTGAAAGATTGGATACACAACCGCCTGCAATGGCTGGATAATAACCTGCCCGGAACCTGCCAGTCTGCTGGAATTGATGCTTTCACCGATGCAGACCGGCAATTCATTGTCCTCCCTAACCCGGTTAATGATCACCTGAAAATTGATTATCAGCCGGTATCAGCCTTCATCGACCTAGAAATTACCAGCCCTGCCGGCCGGATCGTTTTCAAGGAACGGATCCAAAGCAATGGCCCGGGGCCTGTTCAATGGCAGTTCAACACCACAGGCCTGAAACCAGGCGTCTGGCTGATCACCCTCTGTGATGGCAACAAAAAGCTTACCCGAAAATTTGTTAAAGACTGACCCGCAGTTAATCCTTCCCTGGTTGTTCTGTCACAGGACCAATCAGTAAAACCAAAAATCAACCCAATGAAACGAATAATCCTGATACTCATGACACTTACAGGACTGGCCAATGCCCAAACCAACCAGCCATACATGCTGCCACCGGCAGAGATCCTCGAACTGGCCGACATCACACCCAGGCCTGCTGTACGCATTGATTCGCGCAACACCCTGATGGTGATGCTCGACCGGCTTGCCTTTAAAACGCTGGAAGAGATGGCAGAAGAAGAGGTGAAACTTGCCGGCATCCGCATCAACCCGCGCACCAACGGACAATCCCGTACAGCCTATAATTATGGCATCAGGGTGATGAACATAGCCACCGGCAGTTATCTGACCATCACCGGACTGCCTGATAAACTCAGAATTTCAGAGTTCAGCTTTTCACCCGACGAAAGCAAGGCGGCATTTACCAATACGGTGGCCGGCGGAATCGAATTGTGGGTGCTTGACCTGGGTTCCGGTGAAGCCAGAAAGCTGAGCCCGCCCCGGCTGAACGCTGCACTCGGAAGTTCCTACCTCTGGTCGCCTCAATCCGATGCCTTGTTTGCCATGTTTGTTCCGGAAAACCGCCGGCCACTGCCCGCAACCCTGGAATTACCGGCCGGCCCGGCCGTTCAGGAATCGACTGGTAAAAAGGCCCCGGCACGCACCTATCAGGACCTGCTGAGAAACCCCGCCGATGAAGAGAAATTCGAGTATTACACAATGGAAGAGGTGAAACACATCGATCTGAACGGGAACATTTCGGATTTTTTGCCTGCAGCCATTTACCGCTCACTCACCTTCTCACCAGATGGCAATTACCTGCTGGTGCAAACCATCAGAAAGCCCTATTCTTATCAGGTTCCGGTCAGCCGTTTCCCGGTTTCGTACGACATCTATTCCCGATCGGGTAACCTGGTTACCAACTTCTACAACCGGCCGTTACAGGAGAACATTCCCAATGGTTTTGACGCGGTTGAAACAGGACGCCGCTCTGTTGCCTGGAGGTCGGATGTTCCTGCAACGCTCACCTGGGCCGAAGCGCAGGATGGCGGCGACCCGGCCGTTGAGTCGATAATCAGGGACAGGGTCTTCCAGATGGAAGCGCCTTTCACCGGAAAGCCTTTCATGCTGGCTGCGCTCCGGAACCGCTTCTCCGGTGTAAACTGGGGCAACAGCAAACTTGCCGTCGTTTTTGATTACTGGTGGAAAAACCGGAATGTGGTGACTTACCTCATCGATCCTTCACAGGAAAACGAAACACCCGGTATTCTTTACGACCGCTCCTCGGAAGACTATTACGGTGAACCCGGAGATTTTCTGACCATGAAAAATAACTTTGGCAGCTATGTGTTGCGGACATCCTCCGATGGCAAAAAACTGTATTTACAGGGCGAAGGGTATTCACCCGAGGGCAACCGGCCGTTTCTGGATGAGTTTGACATCCGTTCGCACAAAACACGCCGTCTGTGGCAGGCCGACGGGCTCGAAACCTACGAATCCATTGTCAGGGTGATGGATCCCGTAAAAAAAACAATGATCACCTCGGTTGAAGGCAAAACCCGTAACCCGAATTATTACCTGCGCACTGCGAACAAGCTGAAAGCCCTCACCAGCTTTCCGAATCCGTATGCCTCGTTCATGAACGTCAGCAAGCAGCGTATCCGTTACAAGCGGGCCGATGGAGTGGACCTTTCGGCAACACTTTACCTGCCGGCGGGTTACGATGCGGTGCGTGACGGCCGTTTGCCGCTGCTGATGTGGGCTTACCCCGTGGAATACAAGGATGCTCAGCAGGCCGGACAAGTGAAAGAGTCGCCGCATACCTTTGTGCAGTTGTTCTACGGATCACCGGTTTACTGGGCGGCCCGCGGCTATGCCATCCTCGATGATACCGATTTCCCGATCATCGGCGAAGGCGAAAAACAACCCAACGACACATTTATTGAACAGCTGGTGGCCAATGCAGCTGCAGCCATTGATTACACGGCCGGTCTCGGCATTACCGACCGGAAGAGGGTAGCTGTGGGCGGACACTCCTACGGTGCCTTTATGACGGTTAACCTGATGGCTCATTGCGACCTTTTTGCTGCCGGCATTGCCCGCAGCGGAGCCTACAACCGTACCCTCACCCCTTTCGGGTTCCAGTCCGAAGAGCGCACTTATTGGGAAGCCCCTGAGGTATATAACCGCATGTCGCCCTTTATGAATGCCGATAAGATCAATGAACCCCTGTTGCTGATCCACGGCGATGCCGACAACAACCCCGGCACCTTCACCCTGCAGAGCGAACGGCTTTTCGGCGCCATCAAAGGGCTCGGCGGAACCAGCAGGCTGGTACTGCTGCCTTACGAGAGCCATGGCTACAGCGCCCGCGAGAATATTATGCACATGCTGTGGGAAACCGACCAGTGGCTGGAGAAGTATGTAAAAAACAAACAGCCCTGAATCAGCGATTTATCTGAGTAAAATCACTGAACCCCTTCTGGCAAACTGATTTCCGTGAAGATCGTTAAACTTCACAACCCAGGCGTAAATATCGGCGGCGGCCGGAACACCGTTTGAGAGGCCGTTCCAGCCTTCAGCAGTATTGCCGGTTTCAAAAACCACCTGGCCCCAGCGGTTGTAGATGGCAAAAAGGTAGGATCCCTGTTCGATGTTTCTTACCCTTGGTTTGAACACAGGTGAAATCCCGTCGGGCCTGAAGGCATTCGGGATCAGCAGGTTTGCCTCGGCAGGCAGCAGCACCTCGTTGGAACGACTTGTCACATCATCGTTTCTCACGGCTTCCACGTAATAGGTCGTACGGTTGGCGGTCAGATCGCCGGCAAAATCGTTCAGGGTATTTACCGAAGGCGGAACCGTAACCGGCCAGCCCGCTTCCACCACCCCATCCGCGATGCGGTAAATGCTGTATTCAAGCAGGTTGGCGCCCCAGTCTTCGTAGTTGTTCCAGCTCAGGCGAAATTCATCGTTACCCAGATCGCTGATCTGCAGATAGATACTCCTGGCTGTGTTGGAAGCTTCCAGCTCAAAACCACAGGCATCCAGGGCTACCACATAATAGTAATAACTTGTTTCATTCACCTGTGCCGTAATGTCACTGAACATTTCAGGAGACATAGCCTCCCAGGCAAAGGTTGAAATTCTCGATGCCGGGCTGCCTGCAGATTCTGATCTCCAGAGTTCAATTTCCGAGATCAGGTGGGGTGAATCGCTGCTGACGGTAATGTCAATCAGTTCGTTGTTGGTCACTGTCAGGTAATCCAGGCCGAAGGTGGTAAGAGGTTCAGGATCCGGCACCAGCTGAATCTCACAGCTCGACGATGCCATTGAATTGTCACCGTTATCGGTTTCTATCCGGTAGGTATAAACATCTCCGGGGGTCAGCATTTCGTCGTCAACATACGTATAAAAGGTAGCAGCGGTGGCTGCAACACTTCCTATCTCAACCGGGGCAGCGCCGTTGCGGGTACGCAGGATACGGTAGGCATTCACTTCCGGCTGCATATTCAGGTAGGCATTCCAGGCCAGGCTGGCCTTCCGGTCGCACAGGGTTTGCGTTTCACCACGCAGATGCAGGGTATTGTGCGGAAACTGGTAGTTGATGGCCCCGGAGCTCTGGTTGTCGCAGATATCCCTGGCCCTGAGCACATAGATCACACTGTCGTAACAGGGGTTGTAATAGGTCGGCAGGCTGACCTGATCATCGGTGAATACATCCGTATATCCTGTTTCAGCATGGTCGATGTAATTCTGTCCGATTTTTACGCCGACCACATAGCCCCCAACATCCGCAGAGGGGCTGTGGGTCCAGTGAACTTCGGCCAGGCCTGCGTTATCAATAGTAACAAAGGACAAGACCGGATCCTTCGGCAGGTTATCGTCAAAGAAGTTGCCGCTGGCCACTGTCGACCTGCTCACACAGCTTGCCGAGGAAAATTCAACCTGGTAATAAAGGTCCGTACCCGCAGTTCCGACTTTGCAATAAGGACTGGTGATGGTATCCTGGTAAAAAATACCGGTAGTCTGACCGATCTGTGTAAATGTGCCCGTCAGTTCGCGCCGGTAGATGTTGAACACCCCGTTGTTGCCGGCCTCCACGCGGTTCCAGTCGAGGCGGGCAATCCCGTTGCCGGCCCCGGCGTTGGATACCGTCAGTTTCATGGTACGCAGGTGATTCGACTCCCCCGAAATCTGTACGGGAGGACCGTAAACAATGGTCGTCAGGTAAACCTCATAACCTGCAGTCAGCGCATCGGTAACCGGAATACTCGTTGATCCGGTGGTATTGGTGAGATCGAGAGAATTTGAAAGGGGATCGGTAACTTTTTTGTAAAAAAGCCTGAACCCATCGAAAGTACCGGCCGGGATTGCCCAGCTTACCGTAAGCGACCCGTCATCTTCAGCAGAAATACAATTCAGCACTGGAACAGGTGGCTGGGCATCCGCCGTAACCGGAAAAGCCAGCTGGCAGAGAAACAACAGTGCAAGCAGAAGAGTAAAAAAAACAGAAGCCGGTTTCTTCATAAAACAAAGGTACAAAAATCAGGGTGCCTCTACGTATTAACTCCGGCAGAAAGGTTTTATTTTGCTGCTTACTCAGGAATCTGACGAAGGTAGCAGACCTCCCAGAAAGCGTCATTTAGAACCCGGGGTATTGGTATAAACAGCCAGGTAAATACCTGTATTATACTGAAAAAAAACGAAACGAATGAGGATCGTTTTTGATTCAAAATATTAATTATCAAATAAATAGACAATATTTTAAAAGCCCGCGACACAATTTTGCTTTATAAATACCTTAAGTTGCAGCTGTAGTCGATGTCATGTTGAGCTTGTCTGCTTGTTGCCTCAAGCATACAAGCAGGCGAAGTCGAAACATGGCTTCGACTCCTCAGCCTGACATTCAATTAGTTCAGTTCTCAACAACACAACACATTAAATACCATACAATTAGATAAATCCTAAAATGCCCGCGACACAATTTTGCTTTATAAATACCTTAAGTTGCAGCCCCTTCTTCGTAAAATTTGTTAATAAATGATACTTTTGGAAACTTTAACGACCTCTTCCGGATAACTACCACGGACCTGTTTTCTAACCCATCTAAAACGATACAAAATGAGATTGTATTTTACTTTGCTATTATGCCTCTGTATTTCAGCAGGCATAGCCAATGCACAGGATGAAGTGCTTCATCCCTTCAGCGTTGGCGAAGGAACGCTCACGGGCATCAGCAGACCGCTGAAGGATATACCTCCTTTAACGGCCGAAGAGTTTCAGGCGATGGTTGCCAAAGCAGAACAAAAACTGCTCAACCCGAAACTGAGAACCCGCTTTTACCCCAACGAAGCCAATGCACTTCCCAAAGGCCCGGATGCGGCCTGGCAGAAGGTCATGGGTGGGAATAAAGCCATGGCCAGCGACCCGCAGGTGAATTTCCAGGGGCAGAACTCCCCCTATTTTCCGCCTGACGAAAACGGAACAGCCGGACCTGACCATTATATGCAGACCGTGAATACCACCTATGCCATCTACTCAAAAACAGGTACGTTGCTTGCAGGGCCAACCAACATGAACCAGTTGTTCGGCAATGTGCCGGGGGCCAACTGCAACGATGGCGACCCCATCGTGCTTTATGATGAAATGGCCGACCGCTGGATGGCAGCCGAGTTTTCGCTTTGCGGTTCCCCCAACCGCATGCTGATCGCCGTTTCGGCAACCAACGACCCTACCGGAACCTGGTATCAGTATTCGTTCAACATGAACGGCACCCCCGACTACGAGAAATTCGGCATCTGGCAGGACGGCTACTACATGGGCACCAACACCTCCGGCGGAACCGACATTTATGTTTTTGAAAGAGAGGTAATGCTGAACGGTGGTACCAACCCGAAAATGGTATCCTTCGACAACCAGTGGCGGCCGGGTTCTGTGGATGGCTTTATGATGGTTCCACCTGTAGACAACGACGGGACTGCCGCCCCTGCAGGTACCCCGGGCATTTTTATCGCCCACCAGGACGATGCTTTCGGCGGAACCAGCGATCAGTTATGGATTTACGAACTAGATGTTGACTGGGCCACCACCACCAACTCAACATTCACCCGCGTGCAACAGATTGACGTAACCCCGTTCGACAGCAACTTCGGCAACAACTGGAACAACATCAAACAGCCCAACACCAGCCAGGAACTGGATGCCGTGCCACAGGTGATTATGAATGTGCCGCAGTACCGCAACTTCGGCTCCTACCAGACCATCGTCTGCTGCCATACCGTCGACGTGGATGCTACCGATCACGCCGGCATCCGCTGGTACGAACTGCGCAAAACCACCGGACAGTGGACCATCCGTCAGCAGGGAACCTATGCTCCCGACGGCAATTCACGCTGGATGGGCAGCATCATGCTCAACGGCAACCATGAGCTGGGACTCGGATACTCCGTTTCAAGCACAACCGTATTCCCGGGAATCCGCTTTACCGGACAGACAGAAGCCGAATACAACAATGCCAGCGGAATCATGGATGTTCCGGAAGGCATTATCTGGGAAGGCACCGCTTCGCAAACCGGAGCCAACCGCTGGGGCGACTATTCTTCGCTCAGCGTCGATCCATCGGACGATGAGACCTTCTGGTACACCAATCAATATGTAAGCAGTGGTCAGAAAACGCGGGTGGCTTCTTTCAACATCGGTCCCCTCGGCCCCAACCCCGAATTTATTGCCGGCAATACCCTCCCCTGCCTCAACGAAACCGTTGCCTTCACCGACCTTTCCACCGGCAATCCCGTTTCCTGGTCATGGTCGTTCAGTCCGAATACCGTGGTATTTACCGGGGGAACAAGCAGCACATCCCAGAATCCGCAGGTTCAGTTTACCCAGTACGGCTCCTATACCGTTACCCTGAATGCCACCAATGCCGGCGGCACCAACGCCGAAACCAAGGAAGCCTACATTCAGGTAAATCCCGCCAATGCTGACTTTTCGGCCACACCCCTCTCCATCGTGGTCAACAACCCGGTGGTCTTTACCGATGCCAGCACCTGTGAGGTAACCTCCTGGGAGTGGAATTTCGGTGAAGGAGCTGTGCCTCCCACAGCCACCACCCAGGGCCCGCATACCGTAATTTACACCAGCACCGGGGCCAAAACCGTTACCCTTACTGTGAACGGCAACAACACCAAAACCCGCACCGATTACATCACCGTAATCCCGGATGTGTTCGTCATGGGCAATTCCACCGTAACCACCTGCAGCGGAACTTTCTACGATTCAGGCGGTGAGTCAGGCAACTATGGCAACAACCTGGCCTATACCATGGTGTTCAACACCTCCGTTCCGGGCAATCAGCTGAGCCTGAACTTCAGTCAGTTTGAGCTCGAAGCCTCCACTCCCTGCACCGCCGACTACCTCACCATCCACAACGGACGTACCCCGTTTGCCCCGGTGATCGGCACCTGGTGCGGTACCGATTCGCCCGGAACCGTTGTTTCAGACAATGCCACCGGCTCCCTGACCCTTGTTTTCCGCAGCAACGCCTCTGCCAATTTCCCCGGCTGGGCAGCCACGGTAGGTTGTTTGAGCCCGGTCGCCAACCCGGCTTCCCTCTCCGCAACTCCGGTCAGCGATCATCAGGTAGACCTCGGCTGGGAGAAAAACCCGGAAGGAGATGCGGTGTTGCTGGCCTGGTCGGAGAACGGCACCTTTGGCCTTCCGGCAAACGGACAGAGTTACAATCCCGGTGAGGCCATCCCGGGTGGCGGGACAATACTCTACAACGGCAACGAAACTACCTTCAGCCACACGGACCTGCAACCACTCACCACCTACTATTACAAGGCATTCTCGGCAAACAGCAACCTGGAATACTCTCAGGGGATTACCGCCCAGGCCGTCACCCTGGCAGTCCCTCCCATGCTGGCAGTAAGTCCATTAAATCAGGATGTAACAGCCGAAGCCGGATCCACCGACTTTATCGTGAATTCCAATTCCCCATGGACCGTCAGCAGCAATGCCGGCTGGTGCCTGGCAACGCCCGCGGGATCGGGCAACGGCATGATTGCAGTTGATTATACAGAAAACACCGAAACCGGACAGCGCTCAGCCATGCTGACGGTAACGGTTGAAGGGCTGGATCCGGTATTTGTTACCGTTACCCAGGCCGGTACAGCGCCGTTCATCAGTCTCGACCCGCTGTCGTTTGAGGTAACGGAAGCCGCAGGCAATGCATCGGTGAATGTCACCTCCAACACCGGCTGGACTGCATCCTCCGATGCACCCGAATGGGTTACCGTAACACCATCAGGCACCGGAAACGGCAGCCTGAACATAACGTATACTGAAAACACCTGGGCTGCACCACGCACTGCCCTGATCACCGTAAGTGCCGATGGCCTGAGTCCGGCTGAAATTACCCTCACCCAGGCGGCGGCGGCTGTCAGCTTAAACCTTGATCCTCAAATAATTCAGGTAACTGGCGAAGCAGGCCAGGCCCAGCTGATGGTACTCGCCAACACCGACTGGACCACCAGCACCGATGCCCCCTGGGTAGCCATGCCGGCAGGTGGTAGCGGCAATACCATTATACAGATCACTTACGAACAGAACCCTGACCTGTCGCCACGGAGCGCGGGCATCAGCATTTCCACCGGAAGCATCTCGGCCACGGCTACCCTGGAGCAGGCCGGCGGTGCAGCCAGCCTGTCGGTTGAACCGGTAAGTGTGGATGTTCCCTATCAGTCCGGCGAAGTGAGTTTCAGTATCGTGTCAAACAGCAACTGGACCGCTTCCGCCGATTCGGCCTGGCTCAGCGTAACAGCCTCGGGCAGTCAGTCGGGCACGCTTACAGCAACCTACCAGCAGAATCCTTACGGCGCTGACCGTACCTCCACCATCACGGTAGTGGTTGCCGGCACTGAACCGCAGAAAGTAAGTGTTACCCAATCGGGAGCCAACCTTTCGGTGGATGACCTCACTTCCGACGGACTGCGGATCTTCCCCAACCCGACAAAGGGCATCCTCGAAATAGAAACCGATGTGCGGCAGAATCCGGTGATCAGTGTTCAGTTCACCGACATTTCCGGCAAGGTACTGCTGTCGGGCACCTGGAGCGGCCAGGAACGCTATTCGTTCGACCTTTCCCCCTTCGGACCGGGCTCTTACACCCTTCAGATCAACACAAACAGAAAGGTGATTTCACGAAAAATCATGGTAATCCGTTAATCCGGACTTCCGCTATGCTGAAAACGGTGAACAGGGAACTTCTGTTCACCGTTTTCTTTTCAGGCCAGTGATGATTACCGCAATCTTACGATCTGATTTTGTGTATTTTATGAAGCCTGGACATCTACCCGGAAACCACGTGTTCGGATCCGGAAAGAAGGATTTCATGCTGCCGGGCATCATACAGCGAAAAAACAACGCAAACGATGGAGGTAATTTACTTTTTATACCTTTGCACCGTTTCCGGGACGAACATTCCGGGCGTTAAACAGCGGAAAATCAACCAACCAAAACAATACAGATTGTCATGAAAAAGGACAAACAGGTATTCGACCTCATCAAAGAAGAGAAAGAACGGCAGATGCATGGCATTGAGCTGATCGCATCAGAAAATTTCGTCAGTCAGCAGGTACTCGATGCCATGGGCTCGGTACTGACCAACAAATATGCCGAAGGCTATCCCGGCAAACGTTATTATGGCGGTTGTCAGATTGTTGACCAGACAGAGCAACTGGCCATCGACCGGGCAAAAGCGTTGTTTGGCGCCGAATGGGCCAACGTTCAGCCGCACTCAGGGGCACAGGCCAACATGGCTGTGCTGATGACCGTACTGAAACCCGGCGATACCTTTATGGGACTCAACCTGGCGCATGGCGGACACCTCTCGCACGGATCACCCGTCAACTCTTCAGGCATCCTCTACAACCCGGTTGCCTATGGCGTGGAAGAAGAAACCGGAACCATCAACTACGACAAGATGGAAGCGGTGGCCCTTGAAACCCGCCCGAAACTGATCATCGCCGGCGCATCAGCCTACTCCCGCGACTGGGATTTCAAACGGATGCGCGAAATCGCCGACAAATGCGGCGCCCTGCTGCTGGCCGACATCGCCCACCCGGCCGGTCTGATTGCCCGCGGACTGCTCAACGACCCGGTTCCCTACTGCCATTTTGTTACCACCACCACCCACAAAACCCTGCGCGGACCGCGCGGCGGACTTATCGTGATGGGCAAGGATTTCGAAAACCCCTGGGGACTGAAAACACCCAAGGGAGAAATTAAAATGATGTCGGCCCTGCTCGACTCCGCCGTATTCCCCGGCATTCAGGGCGGACCGCTGGAACATGTGATCGCCGCCAAGGCTGTGGCTTTCGGCGAAGCCCTCTCCGATGAATTCATGGAGTACATCATACAGGTGAAGAAAAATGCCCAGGTGATGGCCAAAGCCTTTGTTGACAAAGGTTATCACGTAATATCCGGCGGCACCGACAACCACCTCATGCTCATCGACCTGCGCTCCAAATTCCCCGACCTCACCGGGAAAGTGGCCGAAAACACCCTCGTAAAAGCCGACATCACCATCAACAAAAACATGGTTCCTTTCGACAGCCGCTCACCTTTCACCACCTCCGGTATCCGGGTGGGAACTCCAGCCGTCACCACTCGCGGCCTGCGCGAAGAACACATGCCGGTGATCGTTGACCTGATCGACGAAGTGCTCAGCAATACCGAAAACGAAGCCGTGATAGAACAGGTACGCGAAAAAGTGAATGAAATGATGAGTGAATTCCCGTTGTTTGCGTGGTAATTTTGAAAAGCATGAATAAAAAGAGCCATCCTGAGGGGTGGCTTTTTTTTCAAAGGCTGTTTATTTTCATTCACTATTGTCCGGTAAACTTTGGAATTGCTTATGAGATTACCTTCGGTGAACCTGTCTGCCTGTGCAGTCAGGCAGGCTCCCTTTGGTCGGTTATTCGCTTCACTTTGTTACGCTCAGAATGACAATGTTATACATGGTTTCAATAACAATGGGGATAATCCCTGTTAACTTTGACAAACAAATCCTTCAACAATTTTTCAATCAAAGGTGCCCTATAATAAGGTCCAGGTTATATCTTTCGGTTTCGAATATAACAATTATTGGGCTATAGTCTTCATCAGAACTTTCAACCCAATAATTTACCAGTTCTTTCCGTGCCGAAATTTTCGTTTACCCTCGCGGATGGCAACTACCCGAGGGTGGCGTCCCCAATGCTTTTGGGATCGGAGTAATTCACTGTAAACCAGGCACAAAGCTTGATCGAGACACGAAGTTCGATATCACGACTGAACCGCCACTTTTGGGTAGTTGCTGTTACAGGATGTAATTCTGTCAAACATAGATCAGGTTTTCTCTTTTCAGTATCGTTTCTCCGTTCAGTCTGTATGCAACAAGTTTCCCACCTTTTGCGATGCTGTAATCCAAACAACAAATGTTTTCCTTGTAAGGTGTTGGCTCGCCTTTCAACCAATAATGTCCGAAGAATACTTTTTTTTCTTTGCTATGATAATACCCGTTTGTTTTTAATTCTGAATCGTCTATCGGTTTTTCTGGTAATTTCTCAATTGGTTCAACACTTATAGATTTATATGTCATCTCAGATGGATTTTCCCACCATTTAATTCTTATTTCTGTTCTTCTGGTTCCGTCCTTGTCGATAAAGAAAAGTCCTTCCGGCATTTTCATTTCTTTTCCTTTTAATGTTTGGTCAATAGCTTGGTTTAATGCAGTTCCTTTTTTTGCTGATTGATAAATTAAGTCGTCCGTCAATCTGTCGTTATCCAATGTTTGCCGTAGGAATTCAATGTTATTCTTATCCCAACAAGCGTGAACGGCTCTAAATGAGTCCTTTTCATAATAAAGCGGAAGGGTCTTAAACCATTCTAAATAATCTTCATATTCTCTTTGTCGGTTTTGAAATTGTTTAAGTGTTTCGTAGTGTTGAATAATATTTTTAATTAGGTGCTTTCTAAGATGTCCGCCTTCGGTTTCCTGAAAATGAAAACATAGTGCATTGTATTCATGATTTCCCATTAAGGCAACAGCGTTTTCACTTTGAACCATTGACCTAACAATTTCAAGTGTTTCCCGAATTTTGGGTCCCCTGTCAATATAGTCAGAACAAACAAAACTTTTCTGTCCGGATGTGAGTATGCTCCATTATTTTTTGCATAACCCAATTTGAGAAGTAGTTCTTCAAGTTTGTCAGCGTGTCCGTGAATGTCGCCAATAAGGTCTATCATATTTTGTGTGTCGTATTTATTATTTCACTTAGCGATTTGACGCTTGGCCTAGTGGCGGATTTCGGAGCATCACGAAGCATCGGGATCATTGCACCACAAAAGTTGATGCGAGGTAGACCGGTAAATTAATCACATCAACTGCCATTAAGACAAACACCTGTAATAGGCTGGTTTTCATTGCTTTATATTAATTTGTTTCGTATTCAAGTCCTGGAAATTTGTCGGTAAAATTATTTATGAGTTTGTGAATGTTTCCAATTCCCCAATTTCGTGCAACATAAAATTCTTCACCGTTGTAAATAAGTTCAGGTGAATCATTAGTCCTATACTTTCTGTATTTTATTTCTGTTTCTGTAAATTCTTCTTTTTTCTTAAGAAGAAAGAAACTGCAACTTTTATCTTTTCGAAGATATTTTATAATATTATCGTCAATAAGTCCTTTTGCATTTAAAAGGTTTATTGTTTGAAGACCAATGTCAGATTTTTTGAAATTACTGCTGAATATTTCTCCGTTATATTTTATGTTGTAGGTACTTCGGTCTTTGTCGGAAGACAAGCTGTCTAATGCTTCTCTGATACTGTCCCTTGTATCTTTTTCTTGTTCAGGGTCAGAACTTATTGCATATAATGAGGCTAAAATCAACTTTTGATTTTTCTCCCAAAAACTTGACAATAATTTTCTTTCTTCGTTACCAAGTGCCATAATTAGTTCTTGTTTGTGTCCGTCAGCTTCTTCATTGATGGAAGGTTGACTTAACGATTTTAAATATTCAGTTAGTATATTTTGAGTTCGAGTTGAAATATTCTGATTTAATGCTGGTTCTATTAGATAGTCAACTATTGATTGATAGTTAATTTGGATAAACTCTTTACAGCTACACTCAGGCTCTGTTAGTTCTATTAAGTCAAGCGTTGAAATGGGTGTTAAATATACATAGATTACAATGTTATCTTCATTTTGCGTTGGATTAAAGTATTTGAAGTAGCTGTTTGTTTGGTCGTTATTCTCCTTACTTTCAACTTTGTTTTCAATTACTACCCGAATGTTCTTTGTTTTTCCTGCAATCAAAAGTGTCAATTCGATATAAATGTCGAGCCTACCAACATTTTTAATTGCATATTCCGATTTAACAAATAATCTTTCAATTGAATAGTCTTCCGTAACAAATGCGTTAAAAAGGTCGCTGTGCTTTCTTTTTAATTTGTCATTGCTAAATTTTAAAACAATATCTAAGAACTTTTTGATTGAGAACTCACCCAAATTATGGCTTTCCAAGTTTCCAAGAAGCCAAGCGAGAAATCCACTATGACTAATTTCTCTTCTGCTCACGCCCAAAATTTCAGAGAATGATTTTGAATAGTAAAAATTTTCTAACCTTTGAAAGTCAGGGTCATTTTTGAACTTTATTATTTCATCTCTGATTTGGTCTATCGTGTATTTTTCAGTCATTGTTCTTGTCGTCTGTTAGCCTTACTCTAACGTTCAAATATACACACATTTTCATCCTTAAGTTTTGCAACCTGAATAATTTCAATGATTAAACTATCCGGCAGGGCTAAGGCCAGGCGTTTACCAAAAAAATCCCCGGATGCACGAAGCCATTTTCGCGGTACTTTAAGCAAGCTGAAACGCAATTCCGGTCTGCAATGAATTCAGAAAAGAATTACTTTTAACTCCGTGAACCGAAAACCCATCGTCTGCATCGGGGCATCGCTGGTGGATGAGACCTACCGCCTGAAAAGCCGGCCCCTCAACGGCACTTCCAACCCGGCCACCCTCTACCGGGCTGCCGGCGGGGTGTCGCGCAACATCGCCCATCACCTGGCACTGCTCGGAAATCCGGTAAAACTCATCACCCACTTCGGCAAGGATGCCGACGGTGATTGGTTAGCCGGCGAATGTCTGAAGGCCGGTATTGATCTGGCGGATTCCATCCGCAACAGCGAACCGACCGGGAAATTTACCGCCCTGCTCTCTCCTGAAGGCGATCTCTTCGCCGGCGCTGTCGCCTGCCGCTTTGAAGAGATGGTCACCCCTGCCTTTCTCGAAGCAAAAACAGCCGTGCTGAAGTCGGCCTCCCTGCTGCTGATCGATACCAACCTCGGAACCGAAGCCCTCAGCTGGCTGCTTGATTTCAGCCGCAGCGAGAAGATCCCCTGCGCCATCGAACCTGTTTCGGTGCCCAAAGCTGCCCGGCTGAAAGAGGCCAACCTCAGCGGCGTGCTGCTGCTTACCCCCAACCTCGATGAACTGGCGGTGCTGTCGGGCATGGAAGCATCCGGAGGGTTCAGGCCACAGGTGAACGAACTGCTCGGCCGGGGCCTGGATTTCCTCTGGGTACGCAAGGGCAAATCCGGCTCTGGCCTGTATTCTGCAACAGCAGCCATGGAGTTCCCGGCTCCGGTCACGGAAGTTGTTGACACCACCGGTGCCGGCGATGCCGCACTGGCAGGCTTCCTGCATGCCTGGCTGCAGAACCTTTCGCCCGAACGTTGTGTGATCCATGGCCACGCCATGGCAGCACTTATCCTCAGGGTTCAGGGGGCTGTGCTGAACAGCCTGAGCCCGCAGATGCTTCAAGACGCCGTTAAAAACTACAAACCATAACACTATTGTCCGGTTAAAATTAAAAAAAGTAATTGCCACAAAGTCACGAAGACACTAAGTAACACTAAATGAAAAAAATAAATTTGTGCAACCTGTCTGCCTGTTAATAAAGGGTTAATCAAAAAATTTCTCCTATTGAGCAAACAGCCTGCCTGTCTATGGCAAGCAGACAGGGCAGGCCTGCTGCCTTGGTGACTTGGTGCCTTGGTGACGAAAAACAGTAAGTAAGCTATGTGCAACTGAAGTCTTTGGAAACCCACTGTAGTAAAGCATTCTGTTAATATTTTAAATATTTTTCCGGACAACAATGAAACCATAACATGAAACAGAACGAATACCTGAATATCCACCCTGAAGTGGCCGAAGCGCTGGCAGCCCGCAAGCCGCTGGTCGCCCTTGAATCCACCATCATCGCCCACGGAATGCCCTACCCGCAGAATGTTGAAACAGCCCTGGAGGTAGAAGAAATTGTGAGAAAAAACGGGGCCATCCCCGCCACCATCGCGGTGCTTGACGGGAAACTCTGCGTCGGACTGAACCGGGAGCAGCTGGAAATGCTGGGAAACTCTGGCGGAGTATGGAAGGTAAGCCTGCGCGACCTGCCTTACGTGGTCAGCAAGCATATTGCCGGTGCCACCACCGTGGCGGCCACCATGCGCATCGCGGCCATGGCCGGCATCCGCATTTTCGTAACCGGCGGGATCGGCGGCGTGCACCGCGGGGCGGAGACCAGTATGGATGTTTCGGCCGACCTGACCGAAATGGCACAAACCAGTGTGGCGGTGGTTTCTGCCGGTGTGAAGTCCATCCTCGACATCGGCCTCACCCTCGAGTACCTCGAAACCGGCGGCGTGCCGGTGGTGACCTTCGGGCAGGATGAATTCCCGGCCTTCTATTCACGCAACAGCGGCTTTGCCTCACCCCTCAGGCTCGACAGTGCGGCAGCCATTGCCTCGATGCTGAAAGCCAAATGGGAAATGGGCCTCAGCGGATCGGTGCTCATCGCCAACCCCATCCCGGCATCCATGGAAATTCCTTATGCACAGATGGAAGTCACGATCAAAGAAGCACTTGAACAGGCTGAGAAGCTGAATATCCGCGGCAAAAACCTGACGCCCTTCCTGCTGAAAACCATTGCCGGGAATACCGAAGGGGAAAGCCTCGCCTCCAACATCGCCCTGGTTAAGAGCAATGCCGCACTGGGCGCCACCATCGCGGTCAGCTACCACGGGTGAACGGAGCTGCCGGGAGAAGTAAAGGAACAGCACTATTGCTTTACGAACCTGAAATAGCGGCTTTTTCTCCCGGAATAGTCGAACGAAATTTCTGAAATGCGGAGCAGCAGGTGGGAATCGTCACGTTCGTCAAGCCAGCCTTCCACAATGGAAGTGGCTGAACTGAACAGAAACATCGACTGTATATCCTCCTCGCTGGTGGTATAAATCCAGAGCTTCTCATTGCCGCCGGTTGCCGAGGCATTCCCGTGAATGAGGTGCGTTTCGCTGCTGCCCCGGTAGGATATACTCAACGAACCCTCGAAATCTGCCTTGCTGATGTTGCTCAGGTCGAGCGATCCGGTGGCGCTGTAGGTGGTATCGAGCGACAAACCCCAGGTATTGCCTCCGTCAACACTGGCATACTCCTCATGCCTCACCGATTCCAGCGTATAAACCCCCTTCAGTTCTTTCATCAGGATTTCGCTGTCGCTCAGCAGCAGGTTTTCGGTTTTATCACACGAAACAAAGAGAATGGCGCTGATAAACAGCAGTCCGAAAAAGGCAGATCTTCCCATCATAAACGTTTTCTTTAGAACCTGAAAATAACAACAGGAGATGAAAAAAAGTTCGCAAAAGGATGGAAAAGAACGACAGGCAAGCCAGGGGGGAACTGCGGCTGCAGGGGACAAACGCCCGGGAAAAGTTGGTGAAGCCGTGCAATGGATGAATACAGCCCGGATATGCCTGGTGGAAAATTGCGGAGTATAGATTGCGGATAGAAAAAAATTTCCACGCCTGTCTGCCTGTGCATACAGGCAGGCAAAGACCCCGGATTCCCGGGACAAGCGCTAAGACCCGCCTGCACTGCGTTTCGGTGGGCAGGCGCAAGATTTTTTTTGAAATTCCGGCAAGCTGGATTCGCCTGGTGGAAAATTGTGGATTGGAAAATATTTCCCACGCCTGTTTACCTGTATGTACAGGCAAACAGGCAGTCTGGCAAGGATTGCGGAGCAGAACCCTGTCCACCCCTCGTGTGTCCGATGGCCTGAAGGTGCGGTGCCAGGCCATTAAGCAAACACCGGTTATTGCATTGCTTCTTTAGCCAGGAACTTCCGGATGGCCTTCAGGTAAAATTCCGGTTGCTCAATCCAGATTCCATGTCCTGCATCCGGAACAATCACCAGTTCATGGTTTTTGAAAAGCGCCAGGTATTCCGGAACAATCCCCCAGACCTGATTGTCACATTGCCCTTTTAACAGAAGGACCGGAATTTCCGAATCCTTTAATTTTGGCCTGGGGTCTTCAACGTCATCCAGACTGTTGAGGGTCATGATCGAGGAATAATAGCCCACCCCGGGTTCCGCCCTCAGTGCTCTGCTGGTATCGCATACCATCGCCTTGTTGGTTTGATTGGTCAGTGCATAGTAAAAACCGTTGGCTTCCTTGTCCGATGCCAGTTTGAATCCAAATTTTGTCGCCAGAAAAGCGACAAGCCTGTTTCTTAAGGTTTGCGTTGACCGGAAACCGTCCCGGTTTGAAATCAGCGGTTTCTTCAGGTGCAGACTATCCGGGGCAGGAACACCGGCCAGTCCCGCCTTTACCGGCGCTATGGGACCCGGGCCGGTTAAGATCAGTTTTTCAACTTTCTCCGGATGGTCGGCAGCAAACAACACAGCCAGCATGGCACCCCACGACTGTCCGAGAAGAATGACCTTTTCCGCGCCGGTTTTTTCAACGATCGCTTCAAGGTCTTTGGTGTGACGCCGGGCCGTATACGCTTCCATATCTTCAAGCAGGCCTGATTGCCCGCAACCGACCTGGTCGTAGAGGTAAACATCGTACCCATCGCCGGAAAACGCCGACAGCATCTGAATGTGCTGATCGGAAACAGGCACCCCGGGCCCGCCGTGCAGGTAAATCAACGGATAAGGTTTTTTCTCTCCCCTTGCTGAAATCAGCGTGTAGCCAATCACCGATCCGGTTGTCAGGTTCCAGTATCTGGTACTTTCACGCCGTTGCACCTCCGGGGCATGGTAAGTGCGCGGCACAAATACCTTCAGCAAAAGGAAACCGAAAGCCAGAAGTAAAGCGTAGCGTAACAGCTTCAGCATGCTTCTCGTCCTGGGTTTTTTCATGGTAGTCTGTCTGTGGGTTTCCTGATAACGGACAGCGGAGCGTTTTTGTTGCCGTTGTGAAAGCTTTCGGAATCGGAGCGTTTCATGGTTACCCTATCACCCTGCATCGGGGATTTTGCTTTTAAACAAAATCCCGCTGTTGCGGGATTGTTCTGTTAAAAAAAACGATTCTTTGGGTGGCGGGGTTATTCCAACACAACTATCTTTGTGAACCAAAAAGTTATCAGTAAAAGTCCTGGTGTAAATCTGATTTCCTGGTTCAACTCAATGATGATATGTATTCTGCTATCCTGATATAACCACCAATCGGGGACGAGGAAGGGGATCACCGTAAGCGGATGTTCGTTGGTTTCATCTGCGACCGAAATTGCGGAGTGATAAGAGTATAATATATTAGAGGTATTTCATATTCTTCCGAATTTAAAGTTGTCATATTACTAATTTATCTAATTTTTCCTTCCATTTTGGGAAATCATCAACAAATTCCGAAGTAATGTTGTCATGTGTAATTATCATAAAAACGAAGTCCAAATCTTGGTAATTTTCTTTATATGTTCGCTTATAATTTTCTCTACCATTCGACTTAATTGAATTTATAATCGTTTCAATTGTTCTGAACTGTGATTCAACCTTATTTCCTCCGCTTTGAATGCTCCAAATATACGTAGCATGAGAATTAAGTAATTCCCAAACAAAATGATTTTTCTCAGCACCTTCAATTAAAAATAAAAAACCAAAATTTGGATTTAACGTATACCTTATTTTGTAATTTTCTGTTTGCTTTTTACCTGATAAGTAAACAAGCTGATTTTTGTTCCGGGTGGTACTTTTTCCAATAAAAAAATCAAGGATATCTTGCTCTGATTGTTTAAAGACATTCCCTTCAATGTCCCCTGAATTTATAGAATTGAAAATATCATCACAAGTGTAAAGTGATTTGCTTGTATTCGCTTCTTTTGGCTCTTTAATAAGTGCGTAAGTTCGTTGATACTTTATACTTTCAATTAATTCCGGATTGATTTGATCAATATGGTTTGAAGTTGCTTTTTTCTCTGTTACCTTACCATCAGTTAATGTAATAAGCACAGATACTTTAAATTTTTTAATTTTCAGTTTTCTAACAAACCAAGACTTAACATTTTCAAACTCTTCTAAGATATAATTATTTGAAATTTGGAAGTCGAGTTCTTGCCCGAGTTGCTTGATGAATTTCTTAAACGTAACATAACCTGAAATGAAATGAGAATCTTTAAAGCTTATTAAAAATTCATCAGGCAAAGTAGTTATTGTTGGTCTAATTCCTTTATTACCTGAATTAATAGGTGTTGAAAGGTTGGAGAAAAATTTATATGCTTTTGGTAGCGGTGATTCGATAATGGAATTTATTCCTGAATCGGAATTAAAAACAAATTCTTTTAGTTTGCTTAACTGATAGGATGTTAATAGTGGTTCCAGGCTTTTCCAATCTAATTTTTCAAAAATAAGACGATCTATTTCTTCATCTAAGTGTTGGCTATCAAAATTTGAAATATCAAAAGTATTGTATTCTTTTACACGAACTTTAAGACACTTATCGGTAGGCATGAAATGAATTAACTCAACTTTCCAAAAAATATTTCTTTGAGTTCGAAAAGTCATATGTGATATTGGAATGTTAGTTTGTTGAATAGAAATCGATGATTTCGGACTTAAATAAATCCTATCATTATCAACTCTTATAACTATTGCACTTAGTTCCATTATTAGAATGTTTTGACAATAATAATTTTATTTGTACAAAATACTGTCCAAAGGGATTAGACCATCTCAGTGTTTCCATTTTATTGTTTAATAAATGTTACTGAATTATGGATAAATTCCACGTACTTGAAAACTGATACATCTGCTAATCGGGGACGAAGCACGTGCGCAGTGCAAGCTATTACTCAATGTATCTTGCAGACCACTTATATTCCTATTTATTAGGCACAGTTATTTATTTTCTTTTATGATTAACTCTAAGTCCTTTTCTAGATTCTGAAAAGCTTGAGATATATTGAGCTGATGCCAGTTTATCCAAGAACTTTCTATTTAGAGTATTGTCTGTTAATGTTGCCTTTTTATCTTGGTACGTAATTTCATAATATTCATTACCAAGCGTATTCATAAATAATTTAATAAAATCGATATCAATAGTTACTATATTTTGTACGAATAATTCAATTCTTTTATCTCTAGGTATAACTGTTGAGAGAAGAATTTTTCGTTTTGTTGAGTCTTTTAGATTGAAGCCAGCATTTTGTCCAATAAAATGAGAAAGAAGCAATAGTATTTTGCTATTAGAATCAATAATTTCCAAATCTAATCTTTCAAAGAGAACCTTTTTATCCGAAATACTTAATAATGATGATTCCAAAATTAGTATCAAGTCATCACCATCAAATTCTAATTCATCTATTTTTTCAATAAATTCTTTTGGGAATTTTTCAAGTAAATAAATATTTAAACCATTGTGACTCTCTTTAATTTTGTTGAAACTTTCAATTGTAGGATTTACTTTCATATTATTTATTAGAATCTTAGTCTTGTTTTCGGAAATGCTACTAAAATCTAAATCACTAAACCACCAAGGAATCGGTTTTGTAATTAATTTGTAGGATTCGTCACCTATTTCATTCTCAGAAATAATACTTCGTGATAGGTTTGAAAAAACATTCTTATCACCAACTTTTGTTGGGATTTTAATTAAAGAAAGTTCCTCAGCATTGGGAATAATATTTAAGTAATCAATTAATACTTCTGACAATTCATTATCTTCATTTTCGAAACTTGCAAGTATATTTTCCCACACAGGAGAAACCTTCGAGTATTCAAATAAAATATACCATAAATTGGTATCCTTTATCGTTTTGATGTCGATAATTTTTGTCTTTACTTTAATAATCAATTTTTCTTTTAAATCTTCATCGAGGGATTCATTGTTCAATAATTTTAAATAGTTCTCTAACGGCTCATCTGTATTTGTCTCAATCTTCAAATAGACTGAATTTATGTATTGTTCAAGATTATTACTGATATAGTCAATCATGGAAGCAAGAGAACTTGTCATTATAGACGTGAAATTAGCTGTGGAGAATATACTGGCATCAAATTTTTTATAGTGTTTGAGGAGCATTTCAATCATATCCCTATTTAAAACATAATGATTTCCTTTAAACACAAAATCAATGAGAGAAGAGGGAGAATCAGTATTTATATTTTCAAATTTCAGCTCCAATTTTTCTATAATACTTTTCAGTTTCTTTTCGTCATCAATAATTTGCAAAAAGTCAGGTTTTTTATTTAAAAGTTCATGATGTGAATTAAATATCAATTGGATATTTTCTACTTTAGCGTATTTAATTATATATATAAAGTACTTATTTTTTCTGACATCATCAAAAAATGAATCTGTTTCAATATATGTCCATATCTCATTCCAGTATTCACAAATGTTCTGAATAAAAACCTTTATGTCTGTAGTAATTTCAATAAATCCATCAATGAAGCTTATTGACCTTGGGGATTGATTGCTTAGTTGAATGAACAGTCGATTTTTTTTCGCAAAATCATTCTGTTTTTGTTGCAAAGATTCAACTAATTCGAAATTTAAAACATACTCCTTCTCAAAATCAAAAAGACTTATTTTCTCAATTAACCTTTCAATTTTTGTCAATTTATAATCGAATTCAGATGGTTTTTGAATCTTCACATTAATAAGGAATTGATAATCTGCTTTTGTAAGACTACCCTCGTAAAATATTGAAATGTAATCCAAATAATTTTCATCAATATATCCGTTCCTAAGCAAAATGTTAATAAGCTCGCTTTGCTTAGTAGATTCTTGACTAATTATTATAAGTTCATCTGATATTAAATTCCGTAACTCACTTTTTCTAATTTCAATCTTTCTTTTTTCTAACTCGGATATTTGTTTTTTAAAGCTGTCAATTTTTGCATTATTAACTACTAATTCTTCCCTTTCTTTATAAGTTAAGTCTGGGTTTACAAGTTTCTCAATTGTTTCAAATTTGTATATAAAACTTTGACGGGAAGAATAGTTGTCATATAAATACTCAATGTTGCCAATAAGAAATAATGAAAAAATATCATCATCTGTCACTGAACTTATATTGTAGGCATTATTATTTAACCAAAATTGCTTAAAAGGATAATTTTTTTTGGTAATTATTTGCTCAATTATTTTGTTTATATAAATCAATCTCAATTCTTTAATATCAGAAATTTTTGATTTTTCAGCTTCAAGAATTCGTTTCTTTATTTCTTCTATTTGTTGATTAATTATTGAAATCCTTTCCTTAATATAAATCGATTTATTAGAAATAGTTTGAAATAAATTCCCTTTATTTTCGCTTAGCTTAGTAAAATCATTAGGACAAATATTTTTGTATACAACCATCGACAGCAACTTTTCTTGGTCAAGTTTTGAATCGAGGTTCTTTGAATAGATATAATATTCATTCATAATATTATAAAGTAATCTCATGTCGTCAATAAATAGTGAGATATCATCTATCAAATCAGTTGAAATTTTATAACTATTCTTTTTTACAATCTCTAATAATTTTTCATTTGAATTTGATGAATTTATTACCGGAATGATTGGTATCATAAAATCAAAAAACTTAGTTCTGTCTTTGTCAAGAAACATATCGTCCTTAATTGCATAAATAAAAACAACTTCGGTATCGATTTTTTTTGAATTATTTATTAGAAGATTTATTTCTCGTAGTTTCGTAAAGACCTCAGTTTGCTCAAATCTGTCCAAATCTTCAATAATAACAACATTATAGTCTGTGACTTCAAAGAAATATAGAATCTCATCAATATGATTGTTCAAAATAGATTTACTAATTCCACCGTCAATCTCAATTTCGGCAGTACTGATATTAAGTTTTTTTATAGCTATACTTTTTAAGGCTCTTGATGATTTGAAAATGATGAAAAACAAACCAATTATTGTTATTGATGCGGCAGTATAGTGAGCTAGTGGAATAAGGTTTTGAGGAATTTTTATTAAGTAGAATTTTGATAAGAAATCTGGGGCTATAAGAAACAGGGTAGAAACTAAAAGTGCAATAATACCGACAGAATAGTAAAATAAGAATCGTGTCTTATGGCTTTTTATTTTTTTAAACCTTGAATCAGGAATTTTTCTGTCTTTTTCATGATAAAATAATTGTTGTAAAACACTCAATTCAATAAGTCTTAAAATATCATTATCACCATTTTGTTGGTGATTTGACTGCTCTTTTTGTTCTTTAAAAGTTGCGAGGGAAATATTAAGAAACTTATAATCTTTATTCTTATTCCTTTTTATAAAAGTTCTTATTACACTACTCTTACCAGAGCCATATGCACCTGAAATTGCAATGTTTTTTATTTTATTTTTATTTTTTAATGCCCAATCTAAGGAATCAATATAATTTTCAACATTCTCAGCATTCTCAGTCGGTGAAAGCGTATTAAAATTGTTTCCAGAACCTAAATCAGATTCAAATTTATTTAGAATATGCGATAAATACTGAATAAACTTTTCAATAGATTTCCTCAAAAATTCTTTCATATATTTAGGTTAATCTTTTGCAATGCTTTTTTATAATTGTGCCTAGTCGAATCACGCCGGGGAGTTTCACCCCAGCGTTCTCACGGAACCGTAAGTGAACCTCTCAATTCATACGGCTCTTCCTGTTTCATTACAAATGTATTACTAAATCATGGAATACACAATCGCCAGTGTTCGATAAGAATAGGAGATGCCTTATACCTGAAGCGTAGATACCTTATAGCTGCCCACTAAAAAGGTCCCTTTTCCCAACTAACCCACTACTCATCTGAGCCCAGTTAAATATCCTAATACCTTTACTCAGGAAGCTATAAAGACAGTAATCAGGTTTCTTGTGCAGTGCCCTTTCTATAAGGCGTTTCCAGGGTACAAACGTAATTACCCGGTTTTAACATCAGTTATGCCTTAACGATACTTATATCGATATTTTACGCTTTTCAGCTCATCTTAACCCCACCTGAACAACTCATGGCTGCCCTTTTCCTTATCGTTCACCACAAAAGGAGTTTGCGCCATTTGCAGCATAAGGTGGTTTGCTAACAACTCCTGAAAGCCGTCAGCAGAAGGCCTGTCTTTATGATTGGTGATACCGACCCGGACAATCGCTTCGCTTGACCTCCGCAGTCTTGTATTACATCATAAAATCTTCTATCTCAGATACAACATTCTCAAAGAACTTGTTTTGTTCTTATTGATTCAAGACATACACGTTTTGCGGCTTGGCGTAGTGGCGGATTTTTAGCACAAAGGTTCAATCGAAGAACTGCACTTGCACCTTGCACAAAACTGTCATACGAAGCACTGCACCCGCCATTACGCCAAACCGCTGTTACCAGCAGTATTTCTCATATTTTATCTAGGTCAATATCAGTGGCAATAAGTTGTCCATTCTTAGGATTTGTTGTCACTTTGTAAGTAACTAGATGTCCCACTTTACCGAATAAGTCAATACCTTTTGCTGAACTTGAATGAAAAAATATGTCATTGGGATTACGTCCAATAAACCCACAATATGTTCCGAATCTATCCTTAAATATTTTAACTATGGGTCCTTTATACTTGTAATTTTCGTCCTCTACCAAATCTGTTGTAATTGTCGTGGATTTTCTTATTCCTGTAAGAAGTAAATCAGTAAAGTCTTTGTTGTCTTTGATTCTATATTGGTCACGTTTTAAAACAATTACCCAGTGTTGCCTTGCTTGTTCAAATATCTCGCTAGCCTCAATGAACTTTTGACGGCATTTGTCTTCATCCTTTAAATAAGAGAGAACAAGTTGGCTATGCTCGTTTGCAATTTTCTCCACATTAATGTTTGGTCTAGCTCCACCTGTAATTTCCCTAAATATCATTAGAAGGTGAGTTCTAAATGCATAAAATGACTTCTTGTTAATTGCGTTAGCTCTAAAAAGTTTCTCAAGTTTATAAAATGCTAAAGCAGAAGTAAAATATGGCAATTTTGACTGAAAATCCTGAAAAACTAAATTTGAATATAACTCCAATAATTTTGACTCGTGTCTATGTGATATGTGTGGTTCATTCACAAACATGCCAATAAAAGACTGTATTATAATTCTCAAATTCAGTTTTTGAAAATGACTAATTGATGGATTATGGTCATACTGCTTTGAACGTCTTTCATAATAGAACCTTTCATATTCCGGTGATAATGCATTAATAAAGTCTTCAAGGTCTTTGTGAAATTTTTTCGTAGCCTCAAATGCTTCATCATATACAATATTTTGCCGGTTTGTTCCTCTAACAATTTGGTTGGTAATTTCAGAGTCATTAGTTGAAATTAGCTTAATAACAATTGGAACTCTTGATAGAACATCGTTATCACTAGCATTATGAAAAATAACGTGACTAGTTTGGCAGCCATTTACAATTTGTGGGTTTCGAAGTGTAATTTGTCTGTTGCTCGGAGTATACTTCTCACACACAATTGTAATACCATTGTTCAAGAGAGCAAACTTCTGTGGCTCAGTCTGAATTGTATTACTTATCTCTGTGTTTATGCTATTGTCTCCCTGATAATCTCTCACATTATCATCAAACAAGGATTTCCTTATTAGACCATCAGGTGTAGTAAGTATTTTCTTTAGTTCGCTGGCGTAGCAAAGTAATACGCAAGAGTTGTCAACTAAGTCAACTGATGTCAAGGGCATTGTTTCAATAGAATTTATTGACACTTCAAAGTTGTTTTCATTTGAATCAAGAATTGATTTAAAACCATCATGGTCAACAAAGTGTATTAATGGTTCTTTGTAAGTATTAAGAGCTAGAATGTCTTCTTTAAACGTGTCCGCTAGGGCTAATTGGTGTTGACTATTGTGCCATTTACCCATTACAACATAGTATAGTCTTACAGATGGATTATCGTCCCATTTGAATACAGCATTTTCACTAATTAAAAACTCTTTGATTTTTATGAGTTCCTTAATTTCTTCGCTTACAGGTTGCTTTTGCTTTTCTGATAAAAATTCACGAACTCCATCTGAAAAATTATTGAATTCACCTTTGTCAAAATTTGATTTATATTTTGATTGAATGAAAATGAATTCAATTGAAATTCTGGGAAGTCGCTTAGTCAAGTCTCTTGCCTCATCAATATCTCTTATAAAAAGTCCATTCAATTTTATTGCAATTCCGTCAATACCCATGTCCTTTGTACCACCCACATTGACTTTTTCAAAGAGTTCATTGTCACCATTAAATGCATCTGGTTGGTGTGCAGTTAAAATTGTGTGATTTACAAATTGTTCAAATGCAACACCGTCAGCGATATTGGTTAGTTCCATTTTTTCACGAAACCTTTTGAACTTGGCGTTAATGATTGGTTCTACATTCATGTTATTTTACGTTTTTATTTAGTTAATGTGTCGTTGTAAAATTGCTGGTAACGGTTGGTGTATGAAGCGTTGGGCATTTCGAAGCACTTACCTGTCAAACCGCTACAAATTTTATTAAGTGTAACGCCCTTAAAATTAGGACTATCCGCCCAATGATTTATACACTTTGTTGTGTGCCCGTGCTTTATTTTCCTCTGTCTTTCCGTGGGCTGGGACAGACACACTCTTTGACAAGCTTTGGCTTGAGTTTGGGATTGTGCGGCTTGGCAATGTGTGTGGCTGTTGAGTGTCGGCATAATTATACTCTTATTAAAAGGCTTCTTACAAGTCCAACAAGGTTTCTTATTACTGGGTCGTATGTTCCTTTAAAATACCTTGCCTCAATCTCAACACTTTTTCTTAGAAATAGCTGGTTTCGTCCTTGTATTTCTAAATCTTCTTCTAATTCATTTTCGTCAACTTTGTCAAGTAGCAAAATAAAGTCTATGTATGGGTAAAAAGTTGGTAATGGTACTTTTCCAGAATCAAAATAAGTTTTCGTTTCGGAATCAAAATCATGTCCGCAACGCTTCATAATTGTTTTCTTTTCCAAGTCTGCTTTATAGGCAAACATGCCACAAACCACGTTTGGATTAGCTTCTTTTATTTTTTTAGCTTCATTGTTAAAGTCATTTAGATACGTACCAGTCAAAGTACTTTTTACTTCAACTACCATGAGGCAATCTTCTGGGTTTACGATTACATTATCCCTATTTCCAATGTCAATTAATTCCGCAAACTGTTTTACTAAAAGTATATCTGCCTGACCGCTTTGTTCATCTTCTCCAAGGTTGACAAACCCTCTTTTTAGAAATTCGGCACAGCCTTGTATTGATTTTATTAGGTATTGAATAATAAAATCTTCACGTACTTCTCCTCGTGTCAAACTATGTTTGATAATCTCTGAAACTTCATGCTGTGCAATCAGTAGATTTTGACTATAATGGTGATATTGTTCAAATGACTCCATTACACTCCCCAAATTTTTGAAACAGTTTCATTAATTGCATTCTCTTTTTCTATAATTTCATCCTTCAACGATTCTATTTCTTTTTGATAAGTGCTTATTTCGTCTACAATCTCTTTTTGAACAGACAAAGGAGGAAGTGGTATTTTAAACTGACGAATTTGGTCAGTATTCAAATTCTTAAAAACAGCACCAATTGATTGTGAACTATTTATTTCTTTTTGATGAACTAAAACGAAATAAAAAAATTCAGGTATTATTCTTTTATCCAAATTCCTGAAACCGACAAAACCATCATGTATACAAGCATCCACAAGTAAAATAGTTGCAAGTCCAGGATTTCCACTAACAGCCATTATAACATCTCCCTTTTTCATTGGGCGGCTTTTTTTTGCGCCTTCCTCAGTTAGAAAGTCTGTTGTTGGTGTAGTATACATCCCATCTCTTGTAATGTCGGAAATCATTAAACGTGGTACTTCACCACCATAATATAAGGGGTCTCCTTTGGGACGAGGAGAACTACCTCGAACCAAATCACAAATTTCATCTACTGTAACTAATTCGTAAACAGATTTTGCTAAAAATTCATTAATAACATACCTTTCACCACTTAAATTATAATCACCATTTTTTTCAATTTGGCTTTTTAATACGGCATGTGAAATTTGGCTTTCTGCAGCTTCTCCATTCTTAAAGTGTTTTATTAATTTAATGGCTTTTTCTAGTTGACCACCTTTAACTGCAGTACGTTGTGCACCCAAACTAAAACCATCGTTTACAATTTTCACAAATAGGATTTCTTTACTTTGTTTCGCAAATTCTTTATCCATTAGTAAAATTGAAGTCTTAACACCACTGTAAGGATTAAAAACTCCTGCTGGTAGACTTACAACAGCATATAAGTGATTTTTGAACAACATTTTCCGTAAGTCTTTATAGGCTGTACCACTTTGGAATATAATTCCCTCAGGAACAATAATTCCTGCTTTACCATTGACATTAAGGTGTTCTGCAATGTAATTGACAAAAAGCACTTCGCTGCGATTACTACTGATTGTAAATTTCTTGTGGGGTCGAATCCCACCTTTCGGACTCATAAAGGGTGGATTGGCTAATACTACATCAGTGTTTTCATTCCATCTCTCCTCACTACTTAAAGTGTCGTACTCATGAATGTTTGGTGTATTAAAACCATGCAAATACAAATTGACCAAACTTAATCGAACCATATCTGGCGAAATATCATAACCAGTAAAATTTTGAATCAACTTTTTACGGTCATCTGGAGTAAGTTGGTCTCCAAGATTGTTAAATGGCTTTTTTTCTAATTGGTTGTACTGGAATATATTCAGATTTTCTTTGTTGTCTTTTGAATATTTGAGTAAAATATGTTTGTAAGCTGAAATTAAAAAACCTGCTGTACCACAAGCAGGGTCTAGGATTGTATTATTTTTGTCAGGGTCAATAATCGACACTAAAAAATCTATTATATGACGAGGTGTTCTGAACTGACCAGCATCACCCTGTGAACCCATTACTGATAGCAAGTATTCAAATGCATCGCCTAATTTTTCGCTATGTGTATATTCAAACTCTGCTATTGTTTTTAGAAACAGCTTTAAAGTTTCCGGGTCACGATAAGGCAGAAATGCATTCTTAAAAATATCACGAAATAGTTGGGGGACATTTGGATTTTTCTCCATGCTCACAATTGCTTCAGAATAAAGTGTCAACATTTCAGATGCTGTTACTTTGGGGTGAAGTAGGTTATCCCAAGCATACTTACTAAACTCAACAACTTTATCTTTGCTTCTGTCATTTGGAAACTCTGGGTCAAGCATTTTGTAATCTGAAAAAAACTTAGCTTTACCGCCTAACTCAATGGCTTCTTTATCCATGTCGTCCATGAATTTATAAATCAAGCCAATTGTAATCTGCTCAATTTGAGCTTTTGGGTCAGGCAGTTTTCCGACCAATATATCCCTGCAATCGTCTATTCTTCTTTTTGTCTGTGTATCTAGCATAGATTTATTTGTTAAGCAGCGAACCGCTCTAAATTGATGTAATCCTTAATGTAAACAGGAATAACATCCCTGTATTTAGCTGCAACTGCCTTAAACTGTGATATGGTAAGCGTTGGATTAGTTTGTAACGCATGAAAATCTTTATTTTCAATAATTTGGCGGATATCATTGTCAACAATATAAGCCTTGAAAAAATACTTTAAAGCTCTTAAATTTACATCTTCCTCAGGTGGATAAATAGAAATAAACTTATCAAACTCTTCTTCCAGTAATTCATCTTTTGACTTGAATTTTGGGATGATTCCAAAAATCTTTTCAACTACCTCACGAATGGAAACCTTTCTGTCAATCTTTGCTGCTTTCCTGATTTTCTCTAGATTAAAATATTCTTCTGGTTTATCAAAAATCTCCTGTTGGATATGGCTAACTACATGTTCCCAATTTCCTAATTCAACATTTTTCTTGATAATGTCATCCATGATAATGCGGTCTTCAAACTTTCTAAAAAGTTCTCTGTCGATACGCATTCCCTCAGGACCGACTGGTTCTTCTACCAAACTTAAAAGTGGGTCAGGTTGGTAAGTGGTGTATTTATCAATATTTACTCCACCACCTCCACCTTCTCCATTTCCTTTTTTGGGTTGTGGTAGTTTTAGTTTTTCATCGTAGTCAAACTTTTCTTCGAAATATTCGCAGTTGGCGAAAAAATCAAAAAGCTTGAAAATCTTTTTGTCATGGCGTACTATTTCTTCTTCGTCAAGTTCATTTTTAAACTTGTATTCAAACGTGTTTTTTCGTGTTCCTCTTCCTTTAATTTGAACAAAATCAGCAGGGCTGAAAATGGGTCGCATCATACAAATATTCAACAAATCAGGACAGTCGTAACCGGTTGTCATCATTCCTACAGTAATACAAACTCTGGTTTTGCACGATTTGTATCCTTCAAGCCAAGTTGTCTTCCCGCTTAGATTGTTGTTGGTGAAATTTATTGTCATTTGTTGAGCATCGCCAACTTGTGAGGTAACTTGTACGGCAAAATCTGAATTGTATTTACCAGGGAAAAGTTGTTCTGCAAATTCATTCAGAATTTCGGTAAGTTTCCGAGCATGGTTTTGACTAACTCCAAATATGATGGACTTGCCAATTTCATTTGTAATTGGGTCGCGAAGTGCATTTTCTAAAAAGGTCTGACAAAATATTCTGTTTGTTTTTTCAGAAAAGAACTTCTTTTCAAAATCTCTTGAAATAAAAGTTTCTGTTTCTTCTCCTTCTTCTGTTGGCACAACAACAGCATAACCTTCATCGGAAAGTAATTGAGTGGTTATTTCCGTTCTTGCATCCAAGACATGTGGATTAATAAGAAATCCATCTTTTACCCCGTTAACTAATGAATATCGAAATGTTGGGTCGCCACCTTCACATCCAAATGTAGAATATGTATCTCGCAACATTCTCCGCTCAATTTCTCTGGGGTCATTTTCTCTCACTTTGTCAGGGTCAACTCCTTTGAGATAATCTTTTGGAGTTGCAGTCAGTCCTAATTTGTAGCCATGAAAATATTCAAAAACCGCTCTTGCATTTCCTGAAATTGAACGGTGAGCTTCATCTGAAATTAAAAAGTCAAAATCTGTCGGAGAAAAATCATAACGATATTTGTCATTGTGCATCAATGACTGAATAGTGGTTACTAAAATATCTGCTTTTCGCCAGTCGCTTTTGTGTTCTTTAAAAATATAGGTTGTGTAATCGGGTTTTAAGTATTCGGTGAAAGCTTTCCAGGCTTGGTCTTCTAATTCTAATCTGTCAACTAAGAATAGAACTTTTCTTGCATTTTCTGTTCTCAGAAAAAGTCTAATAACTGCTGCAGCAGTTAAAGTTTTTCCTGTTCCAGTTGCCATTTCAAATAGGAATCGGTCTTTTCCTAATGCAACTGCTTTTTGTAATTCTTCAATTGCTTTAAGTTGATACTTTCTAAGAAATCTTAGTCCATTTGTCCAAATGAAATCTTTGCTTGCTTCAATGCTTCCATTCCACTCCGGTCTTTCAGAATAATCAGGCATTTGAACTTTTGCAATATAGTCAATTGCAACCTCTTCACTTATTAATGAAGTTCTGTCTGGATTCCAATTTCGTATAGCACCTATTTCGTCAGGTGAAGGAAATTTGTAAATTGGTTTTGGATTTCCTTTTGTTGTGTCCCAAAAATAATGAACAATACCATTAGATAGAATTACATATCGTGCTCCAACAGTCTTGGAATATTTTCTAGCTTGTTCTTTTGCAACAAGAGGGTGAAGACTTTCTTTTTTTGCTTCGAGTACACAAATTGGTTTGTTGTCACTGTCAACCAGTAAAAAGTCTAATGAACCATTTTTAATTCTCTCATAATCATTTCCCCAAGCATCAATTTCACGCTGGGTAATCTTTACATGGTTTTCAAGCAGGATGTTTGCTTTACCTTCCTCATTGTCAAAGAATCTCCATCCTGCTTCGGTGAGCAGTTGGTTTATTTTTATTCTTGCATGAGCTTCATTCTTCATTTTTCAAATCTATTCATTTTTGTCTGAGCGTTGGCAAAAATTCAAGCTCTTTTGGTTTTTTAGTTTTGGCAATGCGTGTCGGCAAAAAACCAAATGTGCTTGAATGTGCGGCTGGCTCTCTTTTTAGCATGGCACACAACTTGTTTTTACGATCACAATATTTGTTCATATCTCCTGTTCTTAAAATGATATGTACATCTTCTGTGAATTTTCTTACCAGTAAAAATCATCCGTCGGGTTCTTAATGTTTTGTAAACTACGCATACTTACCTGCGTTTAAATCTCGGTCGTTTTGCTGCTTTTGTGCCACACCAGCGCTTGAATATTCCTCAGGTCAACCCCTGCTTCCGGTAAATGGGCGGCGCAGGAGTGCATACTCAAAAAGACACCTTAAAGGTGGTTTTATTGGATCGTCCTTTTACGGCTCCGCCCCGTCAGTCACAGAAACAGCCTGACCCAGGATTTGCCGGAAAAAGTTGTTCAAACTACAAAATTTTTAAACACAAAAGGATTGGGGTGAAAAATTTAATATGGATTTTTTTTGTTATTGTAAAATTCATTCCGGTAAGGCAGGTAAGCAACGACACTTTATGTAGGCATGGAGCATGGGGCATGGAGCAGGGGGCTTGGAGCATGGGGCATGGGGCATGGGGCATGGGGCTTGGGGCATGGAGCATGGAGCTTGGGGCATGGCGCTTGGGGCATGGGGCCTGTCTTGTCCTGAAATAGGTTTACAGGAAAAGTAAACTAAAAACAGGACTATGAAAGGAAATTGGCTATTGGCTATTGGCTATTGGCTATTGGAAATTGGAAATTGGAAATTGGACCCCATTGAGGTAGCATTCTACAACCGTTGTCTCCTTTCTACCCGCCTTTGACCCTTCCAGGGTCGGGACCGGAGAGGTTGGGGTTATTGTTATCTGAGGGTTTGGAAATTGCAATCCGGATCGGGGTTTAACCTGCCCCTTCAGGGCGAAAAATATACCTTTCGTTCTGGCGCCCGGGGCGTTGCCCCGGGCTTTGTTATGCTGCCCTTTCAGGGCGAAAAGGGGTGTTTCAATTGAGGGTGTCCGATGGTCGACCCCGCTGGGGTCATGTTTTTCAATCCTCGTTTGTTTTCTACCAACATTTGACCCCGCTGGGGTCGTGTTTTTCAATCATCGTTCGTTTTCTACCCATATTTGACCCCGCTGGGGTCGTGTTTTTTCA
>JAEUTG010000004.1 GCA_016788045.1 Bacteroidales bacterium | reverse complement strand
CAAAGAATTGACGGTTACAATCGAAACACTTGTAGATTTGGATGCCATTTTTGTGACCATTTTTCTTGGTTCTTGGACCATTGCAGTAAAAGCATTTTTTTTGTTCATAGCTTTCAAATTCACCAAAGCTATGTCTTTGTATGGCTCGAAGCTAATTACAGCCTGAATTTTGTCTATTAAGCCGAATTTTACTTTGGGGTAGAAACAACTTCATTCATGAAAATGTTCGCATAACAATGGACTGAAAGGAAGGATAGTTTATTTAAGCTATTGTTTTACTAACTATCTTCAATCCTGGCCGGCAGTATATACCGCTTTTCCGTCAATAACAGTAAGCAACACACGGGCATGGGGAATCTCACGCTCAGGGACCTGCATGATATCTTTATCGAGCATGACAAAATCGGCGTTCAACCCAGGTTCAATACTTCCCCGGCGTTGTTCTTCGAAACACGACATGGCAGCCCAGCGGGTGATCGACCGTAAGGCTTCCTGCCGGGTAAGTGCATTTTCTTTCTGGAAACCGCCTTTGGGGTAACCCTTAAGATCCTTTCTTGCAACAGAAGCATAGAATGTGTAGATCGGGCTGATATTTTCAATCGGGAAATCGGTGCCGTTGGGAATCCATCCGTTTTGCTGCATCAGTGTTTTCAAGGCATAGGCATTCCGGATACGGTGATCGCCCAATCTGTTTTTTGCCCACCTCATGTCGGATGTTGCATGGGTTGCCTGCACGGAAGGGACAATTGAAAACTCTCCAAAAAGCCTGAAATCATCCGGATGCACAACCTGGGCATGCTCAATCCTCCAGCGAAGATCGTTGCCGGGCAAAAGGTAATTGCTGTATACTTTTAACGCTGTTCTGACTGCTGAATCGCCTATGGCATGTGTATTAACCTGGTAACCATTGTCATAGGCAAGTACACAATACCTTCCAAGGTCTTCAGGGGTTATGGTCAGGATGCCATATTCACCAGGTGCATCACTGTATGGCTTCAGCAGGCAGGCTCCCCTCGATCCGAGTGCTCCATCGGCATAGAGTTTTATTGATCTTACACTGAGTTTCGGCTTCAGAAAAACCCCTTTCCGGAGAAACCGGTCGATGTTTTCTTCCGATGGGTTGATCATCGCATAGATGGCCATTTTTAACTGGTCTTCAGACTGAAGGCTATCGTAGTAATCAATCAGCCTTGCATCAATTCCGGCATCGGTAACCATGGTTAAACCTACCGCAAAGCATTGATTGGCAGAGTTTTCTATCAGTGAGAAAAGCTCATTCCCTTTTGGCTCAGGAATCAGGTTTCTGAACCTGTCGGCCATGGATTCAAGAAAGACTCCGGTGAAGAGCCCGTTTCTCATGATGGCCTCTTTTTTGTTCTTGATGCTGTCGGCTGTGAGGCCTGACAATGCAATGGCTGCCTCATTCACCAATACGGCATGTCCGTCAACCCTGATCAGTACTACCGGGTTTTCAGGAAACAACTCATTTAGTTTTTTATTATCGGGAAACTGCTGGCCGGGCCAGTTATTCTGATCCCATCCCCTGCCGGTGATCCATTCTGAGGGTTGGCTTTTCTGTCTTTCACTCAGTATTTCCAGTATATCGTCAAAAGAATGCGCTCCTGACAGATCGGCATATCTGGCAAGCAAGGCGAGCCCGTAGAAATGGCTGTGGGGGTCGATGAAGCCCGGGTAAATGGCTTTACCACCGGCATCGAGCAGTGAATCGGCACTGTATCGGGACTGAATCTCATCATTGTCACCCACTTCAAGTATTTTTCCATCAGCTACAGCCATGGCTGAATAAATACTGAAAGCACTGTCAGCTGTGTAAATCACGGCGTTGGTAACAATCAGGTCAACAGAAGTCTTGGCGTTCCGACAGGAGGCAAATGTCATAAGAATCAGTTGAAAAAGCAGCAATTTACGCAGCATCAGCCTGTTTTTTCAGCAAACTTAAGCAATATTCTATTTTGGTATTTTCTGTATTGATGGTTTTTTCACACAGCCTGCCAAAACTTTTCAACATCAAAGGCAGTTTCAGTCTTTCACACCTCTGTTTTTCCGGCAAATAACCGGAAGGTACCGCTCAACTGCCAGTTTTTGGTTAAAACAATCCGGATCAGGCATAAATAAGGATATTAGTTGAACGATTATTGAAAACCTTTGTTAATTTTGAAGCCTGAAATTTAACAACTCATAAATATGATAAAAAGTCTGTTTACACCAAGGCTGGTGGTTGTTTACATTGCTGTGATTGCGGCAGTTATCCTTCGTTTAATCCCCCATTGGCCTAATTTCACACCGGTAGCGGCCATCGCTTTGTTCAGCGGGGCAATCATCAGCAGAAAGTCAATGGCGTTTCTGATTCCCTTTGCCGCATTGTTTATCAGCGACCTTTTTATCGGGTTTCATTCAACCATGATTGCTGTTTATTTCGCCTTTGCGATCACTGTTGCCATTGGATTTATGCTCAGAAACCGCATCAAAGCAGGGAATGTGGCACTTGCCTCGGTGGTATCTTCCGTTTTATTTTTTCTGATAACCAATTTCGGGGCCTGGATGAGTGGTATGATGCCCTATCCGGCCAATTTCTCAGGACTGATGATGGCTTATGCAGCCGGAATCCCCTTCTTCAACAACGGGTTGATCGGAGATCTTTTCTACAGTACAGTCTTTTTTGGCGGGTTCTATCTTTTCAGCATTAAATTCCCGGCACTGGCAAAGGCATAGCTTCGCATATTGTTACAAGAAAAATCCTTTAAAGTTCTCTTTAAAGGATTTTTTTTATTAACCTGAATACCTGACCTGCTTCTTATTGTATCAGTTCTTCATCCCGCTCAATGAGCAGCACAGAATTCTGTGGTACAACAAACAACTTTTCATCGTTATACACGATCTCGATCGCACCCTTCTGCATGAAAATCGCAAGGTCGCCTTCCCTGGCCTGAAGCGGGATATATTTTACCACGTTGCCGGAATCCTGTTTCCAGGGCTCCTGCTCATCACTACCCAGAGAAGGAACCGGATACCCCGGTCCCACCTTCACCACATATCCCGATTGGATTTCTTCCTTTTCGCTGTATCCTGGCGGAAGAAACAACCCTCCTTTTGTTTTCTTTGATAGTGAAAGCGGTTTAATCAGCAAACGGTCGCCGACAACAATCAGTTTGCTGTATCCGGCAGATGCTATCGTCTTCATGTTCTAAGAGCTTTAAATCTGCTGTTGTACAAGATTTCTGCGGGCAAAATTATGGAAAAAATGGTATTTTTGTAAGATGTTTGATGTACCGGACTTGTGATCAGGTATCAAAACATGGTCAATCATTCAGCATTGACTTCTGGTTCAGATCTAATCGGGAAAACTATGAAAATCGTTGCATTCAGGGTTGGAAAACCAAAGCAATTTAATTACAAACCGCTTTTTTATGACAAGGAGAAGGAAGAAATGCAGGAGAGGCTCAGAAAATTAACTGAGACTGCTGATTCAGAAGAAAGTAACCTTCGGTCAAAAATCCGTGAGAACTGGCGGATCAGGGAGAAGCGAAACAACATGCTTTCCAAACGTACACTGTATATGTACCTGATCGGAGTAATTCTGTTGCTGTATTTTATCTTTTTGCGGTAACCAATAATTAACCGGCCCCCTATGTCAGATATCATCAGGCTGTTACCCGATTCCGTTGCCAATCAGATTGCTGCCGGTGAAGTGATTCAGCGGCCTGCTTCAGCGGTAAAAGAATTACTGGAGAATGCCATAGATGCCGGTAGCCGGAATATCGATCTGATAATCAAGGATTCAGGGAAAACACTGATACAGGTTATAGACAACGGCTGCGGGATGTCTCCCACAGATGTCCGCATGAGTTTTGAGCGTCATGCCACCTCGAAGATCAAGACTGCTGATGATCTTTTCAGGATTAAAACCCTGGGATTCAGGGGTGAAGCACTCGCATCCATCGCGGCCATTGCCCAGGTAGAAGTCAGAACAAGACGTTTTGAAGATGAGCTTGGAACACAACTGATCATAGAAGGATCCTCGGTTAAAAGTCAGCAAGCCTGCGCCTGCCAGGCAGGAACTTCTTTCATGGTGAAGAACCTGTTTTTCAACGTTCCTGCAAGAAGAAACTTCCTTAAGTCCGATCCGGCGGAGCTCCGTCATATTATTGATGAATTTCAGCGGGTAGCGCTGGTTCATCCCGACATTGCCTTTTCGTTCAGCAACAACGGCAAACCCCTCTTTCAGTTACCGGTTTCCAACCTTAAACAGCGGATCGCCAATGTGATGGGAACAGGAAATCTTGAAAAACTGATTCCGGTTAACCAGGATACTGATGTTGTCCGCATATCGGGTTTCATTGGGAAGCCTGAGAGCTCGAGACGAACCAAAGGTGAGCAGTTTTTCTTCGCCAACAACCGGTTTATCAGGCATCCTTACCTCAACCATGCAGTAGAAGAAGCCTTCAGTGACCTGATCCCTGAAGGAAACTACCCCTCTTACTTCATCTATCTTGAAGTTGAAACCAGTCAGATTGACATCAATATTCATCCGACCAAGACCGAGGTCAATTTTCAGGAACATCAGAGCATCTATGCGATACTCAAATCTGCCGTCAGGGCGTCGCTGGGTAAATACAGTATATCATCAACCTTTGATTTTGACCTGAACCCAATGTTTGATTTCGGTGTTCCGGGAAACAAGCAGGTTGTGATTCCCGGGGTGGATGTAAATCCGGAATTTAATCCCTTTGTCAAGAATCCGCAGCCGGAACTGCGTTTGTCGCCGGGTAACATAAGCCGGACTCCGGCAACCGATCAATGGGAAAAGCTTTATTCGGATCTGAAAAGCGAAAGCACTGATCCTGAGTATTCCGGGCAGACCATGACATTTAAAGCCGATTTCGGGGCTGACAGCAGGGATGAGACAGGTTTTATGCAGTTCCTGAACAAGTATATTGTTTCTAAAGTTAAATCAGGGATCATGCTGATTGACCAGCAGGCAGCCCATGAGCGCATCCTGTTTGAGCAGTATCTCGCGCGAATGGAGCAAAAAAGAAGCCTCACACAGCAACAACTTTTCCCTCAGACTGTTAAATTGTCAGCTTCAGACGCTGAGCTTGTCACTGAATTGCTTCCCGAGATTGTTTTGCTCGGCTTTCTGATTGAGCCTTTCGGACAAAACACCTTTATTGTTAACGGAACACCTGCCGACTTCCCCGATGAAAATCTGCAGGTTCTCCTTGAAAACATCCTGGAAAATTACAAAAACAACCAGCTTGGCCTGAAACTTGACAGGAAAAATAACCTTGCCAGGGCCATGGCGAAAAACATGTCGGTCAGGCATGGGAAAGCATTGACTGTTGAAGAAATGCAGGCCCTTGTCGATGATTTGTTTGCCTGCAGTGTTCCCAATGTGAGCCCGTCAGGGAGGATCATCACAACGTTGATCAGTACCGATGAAATTGAAAAACGATTTTTAAAATAAACTAACTAATGAATTTACAGCAATACTCTCCAAGGGGCTTTAGCATGTTGCCGCCTGTGGTTAAGAATATATTGATTATAAATGTCCTCATTTATCTTGCCCAGATTACATTTTTGCAGGTTTTTCACATTGATCTGGTTGATTTTGCAGGGTTGCATTTTTATGAATCATCAAAATATAATCCTGCCCAACTTGTGAGTTACATGTTTCTGCATGGAGGGTATGGCAACTCCGGAATGTTAGATCCTACCCATTTAATATTTAATATGTTTGCCTTATGGATGTTCGGATACACTCTTGAGAATGTCTGGGGTGGAAAACGATTCCTCACCTATTACCTGATTACCGGAATCGGGGCTGCTTTGGTCCATATGGCTGTTTTGTGGATAACGATCTCAGGCATTCAGGCAGATGCTGCAGCTGTGATGCAAGCCCCTGACCCATCTGTGTTTACGGCGTTTCTTGATGAACATTATCCGGGGTACAAGAGTCACCTGATCAGTTTCATCAATGCCTGGGAATCAGATCCGGGCAATGTGGCCTTTGTGAACCAGGCTTCGGGTTACATGAACGATCTGATTAACATTCAGATGGATGTACCAACAGTTGGTGCTTCCGGAGCTGTCTTCGGTATTCTGCTGGCTTTCGGGATGATGTTCCCGAATTCACTGATTTATCTCTATTTCTTTTTCCCGATAAAGGCCAAATGGTTTGTAATTCTTTACGGAGCTGCTGAGATATATTTTGGTTTTGCCAACAACCCCGGCGACAATGTTGCCCATTTTGCGCACCTCGGTGGAATGATCTTCGGATTTTTCCTGATCAGATACTGGAATAAGAAGTTGAGGCGTTATAACAACTGGGATTAGAGGACCAGATAAAGAAATTTGTGAAACCTGGCTTCGCTGACAATCTCAGGTAATTTAAATGGAGTGAGTTGTGAGTGTTGCACGGTGAATGGAATGAATCAGAAATTTAGTGTAAAAATCATTGACCTATGTTCCAACAGGTTTCTCCCATTGAAAGGATAAAAATCTTCTTCAAGCGAAGGGAGGAATTGCAGGTTCTTATCCTCGTCAACCTCTTTGTTTGGTTTGGCATCGCGCTGGTAAGCAATTTTGCTTTCCTTTTCTCAGGCCCTGAAGCTGCATCTACCGGTACTTCAAAGGAACTGGTAAGAAGCTTGATTACTGATTTCCTTGCTGTACCTGCAAACACCGGAGTTCTGCTGAACAAACCCTGGACTATTCTGACCTATATGTTTCTGCAGATTGATTTTCTGCACATTCTGTTCAATATGCTGTGGTTGTATTGGTTCGGAGTAATATTCATTCAATATCTTTCGCAAAAGCAATTATTGGCAACCTATATTTTCGGAGGGTTAGCCGGAGCGGTTTTTTATATTGCTGCATTCAACTTTTTCCCGGTTTTCAGCCTGGCCCGGGAAACTGCAGTTGCATTGGGTGCTTCGGCTTCTGTGCTGGCCATCGTGGTTGCAATTGCATTCTATGTGCCGGATTACACGGTGCATATGCTGTTTATCGGGCCCTTAAAAATTAAATATATTGCTTTAATTACTATCCTTATCGATCTGATGATGTTGAGCTCAGGCAATGCCGGCGGTCACATTGCCCACCTCGGAGGAGCGCTGTGGGGCTTTGCCTATGCAAAAATGCTTCCGGAGTTTGATCCTGCCCGACTGCTTAATGTCTTTTACAGAATTGATTTTAATAACAAAGGCAAACGAAAGTCAGCCCGGTTCAAAGTACACAAAGGAGGAAGACCTCTTTCTGATGACGAATACAACCGGCAAAAAGTGCTGAAACAGCAGAAAATTGACTCGATTCTTGAAAAAATCTCAAGATCTGGTTATGACAGCCTGTCGAAAGAAGAAAAGGAAATATTGTTTTCGAACAGTCAGAAAAATCAGTAGCTACCCATATGCCTGGCAAAGAAAAAAGAGGAAAAAGGAAAAACTCATTTCTGTCATGGATTCTGTTTCTGGCCAATCTGGCTGTACTGGGTTTTATGTTACCCGGATTTCTGGCAGCCTATGTGCCTCCCGACAAATTCTGGATGTTGGCTTTTGCCGGCCTTGCTTTTCCTTATTTTGCCTTGCTTAACTTCATTTTTCTTGTTTTCTGGATCTTACTAAAGAAGAGATTTGCTTTTGTTTCACTGGCATTCGTCTTGCTGAGCTGGGGCAGAATGGCCGGATTTTACCAGATCAGTTTGCCAGACAAGGTAACCAAAACAGAGCGTAGTCTTAAGGTCGTTTCCTATAATGTCAGAATTTTCGACCGGTATAACTGGAAATCAGGCAAAATCAGCGAAGATGCCAGAGAAATTCTTAAACTGACCGGGACATTACAGCCTGATGTTTTGTGCTTGCAGGAATACCACTCAGGGGGAAAAGGGAAAACCAGTATGTGTGATTCCATAAAAAAATACACGGGACTCAAGCACAGCCACATCGAATTCATTAAAGTAAACGGCACTGCCCGGCCTTTCGGAATTGCGACCTTCAGCAGGTGGCCGGTAGTAAAAACCGAAACAATCAAATTCAGCAATAACAGGTTGAACTTGTGCATAGTCAACGACCTCTTATGTTTTAATGATACCATAAGGGTTATTAACCTGCACCTGGAATCTATAAAATTCAGCAATGAAGACTACCTTTATATGTCTGATATCGCCAACCAGGCGGAAGATCAGGAATTGTTCAAAAAAAACTCCCTGAAAATATTCTCGAAACTCAGGAAAGCTTTTATTGCAAGGGCTTCTCAAGCCAGGGAAGTAGCAGAACTCATCCGGAAATCACCTCACCCGGTAATCGTTTGCGGCGACTTCAATGATACCCCTTCCTCCTATTCTTACCATACAATCGCAGAAGGCCTTAACGATGCTTTCAGGGACTCTGGCAATGGCTTTGGACAGACCTATGCAGGAATATTCCCATCGTTCAGGATCGACTATATTCTTTATGGGGATGAACTCGAATCAACGGACTTCACCAGAATTAAAGAATCACATTCTGACCACTACCCTATCGCTGCGACACTGCGTTTAAGGAATAACTAATCCGGCAAGATGAACCAAAGCCTGCAATTCCTGCTGAAAACCAGTTTATCATTTATTGCTGCACTGTTGATTCTTTCAATGGTCCTTTCATTGAGTGCCGCCAGCATCAGCCCTTCATATTTTGTTTTTCCGGCTTTTTTTGCCCTTGGGTTTCCACTGATATGGCTTGTGCTGACTATTTTTCTCCCGTTTTATTACAGAAGGCGTATTTTATTCCGTTTGCTGCTGGTTGTGTGGTTGCTTTCTTTGCCTGTAATGCTGAAACATTTTCTTACGGGCAGCCCGAACGCTGATCAAAAACAGAACAATTATAAGATTCTGACCTACAATGTTCAGGGGTTTACCAACATCAACTTCGGTTCTTCCAAAGCCCAGCGTAAGATAAAAATCGTGGATTTTGTGAACGAACAGAATCCTGATGTTCTTTGTATGCAGGAATATCTGCTGAAGCAGGCGCTACGGGTTCAGTACCCGAACGAAATAACCTACGAAATGAGAATGCCTTATAAAGTATACTCAAATTATTCGGTAAATTCCTATGGCAGTGCCTTCTGCCTGATGATCGCAAGCAAGTATCGGATTAAGCAATCGGGAACTGTCTATTCACCCGAGGCTGAATCATTTGCGATGTACGCTGATATCCAATTTCCTGAAGGTGTAATCAGGGTATATAACCTGCATCTTGAATCTGTTAAACTCCTGAAAGAAAAAAGACTTTTGAGACCCGGTCAACGTTCAGGCTTTGCATCCAACTTTGTTTCAAATGTTAAAGGATTTTACAGAAAACTCAGAAAGTCCTACCCGGAAAGAGCTTTTCAGGTAATGAGAGTCAGGGAAAGTGTGCTCAGTTCGCCATATCCTGTTGTTATCGCCGGTGATATCAATGATACCCCGGCCTCCTATGCCTATGGAACTCTATCAGAAGGTTTTCAGGATGCCGCGATCTGCAAAGGCCAGGGCATGTCGGGCACATTTGCTGAAAGCCCCTTCCCTATCCGGATCGATCATATCCTTTTTGACAAGCGGTTAGTGGTTGGGGGCTATGCCCGAACCAAAAAGCCTTATGCCGATCATTATCCTGTCATGGCCGGATTCTCTTTCAGGTAATGCTGTTTTTATCTCATCATTTTAACTATTTTTAAACCTGAAAAACTTGACAAATGAACTTCAGGTTAACTGCTGATTTTGAGCCAACCGGCGATCAGCCGCAGGCTATACAACAACTCGCTGAAGGATTGCGACGGGGAGATCCATCTCAGGTATTGCTGGGAGTAACCGGGTCGGGAAAAACCTTCACCATTGCCAACGTGATTGCCGAAGTGAACCGGCCGGCGCTGATCCTGAGCCATAACAAAACCCTGGCTGCCCAGCTGTATGGTGAGTTTAAGCAATTCTTTCCTGAAAACGCGGTAGAGTATTTCGTTTCGTATTATGATTATTACCAGCCAGAAGCCTTTATACCGTCAACCAACACCTACATTGAAAAGGATCTCTCGATCAACGATGAAATTGAGAAACTCAGGTTGAGCGCTACCTCTGCCCTGCTTTCCGGCAGAAGGGATGTGATTGTAGTGTCATCTGTATCCTGTATTTATGGAATCGGTAACCCTGATGATTTTGTGAATAACGTGATTAAACTCAGGCTGGGTGACAGGATATCGCGGAACAAGCTGCTCTGGTCATTTGTTGAAGGCTTGTACAGCCGTACCGAAGCAGACTTTAACCGGGGTAATTTCAGGGTGAAAGGTGATACCGTGGATATATTTCCGGCATACGCTGATTATGCCATCAGGATAATTTTCTGGGATGACAACATTGAATCGATTGAATCCTTTCATCCGATTGATGGAATGACCATTGAAAAGCTGGAACAGATCAACATCTATCCGGCAAATATCTTTGTCACCTCCCGCGAGAAGATGAAGGATTCCATACAGGAAATACAATCTGACCTTCTTAAGCAGATTGATTACTTCAACGAAATCGGTAAGCCGCTGGAAGCGAGAAGGCTGGAGGACAGGGTAACCTACGACATGGAGATGATGCGTGAACTGGGCTATTGCTCCGGCATTGAGAATTATTCCAGATATTTTGACGGGAGGGCGACAGGGTCAAGGCCTTTCTGCCTGCTCGATTATTTTCCGGATGATTTTATAACTGTCATCGATGAAAGCCACGTAACGGTTTCTCAGATCAGGGCCATGTATGGCGGCGACCGTTCCCGTAAAACCAATCTGGTTGAATATGGTTTCAGGCTGCCTTCAGCCATGGATAACCGACCTCTGAAGTTCGATGAATTTGAAGGGCTTACAGGGCAGACCATCTATGTAAGTGCTACTCCGGCAGATTATGAATTACAGAAGTCGGAAGGGGTTGTTGTTGAACAGCTGATCAGGCCAACAGGGCTGGTTGACCCACCCGTAGAAGTCAGGCCAGCCCTTACTCAGGTAGATGATCTTCTTGACGAGATAGACCGCACCAGAAAAGCCGGCGGACGCACCCTGGTAACCACGCTGACCAAGAGAATGGCAGAAGAGCTTACCAAGTACATGGCAAAACTCGACATTAACTGCAGATACATTCATTCAGATGTCGACACCATTGAACGGGTGGAAATTCTGAGAGATCTCCGGCTGGGTATTTTTGATGTATTGGTCGGGGTTAACCTGTTGCGTGAAGGACTTGATCTGCCCGAAGTTTCTCTGGTTGCCATTCTGGATGCGGACAAGGAAGGGTTTCTGCGGTCAGAACGTTCCCTTACTCAGACAGCAGGCCGTGCTGCCCGTAATCTGAACAGTAAGGTGATTCTGTATGCGGATAAAATCACGGATTCTATGCGGAAGGCAATGGATGAAACTGAACGCCGAAGGACAAAGCAATTGGCCTATAACCTTGAAAACAACATCACGCCCAGGCAGATCATCAAGTCAATGTCGTCAATTATAGGACAAACGACCGTGGCTGACTCTTCTGCAAGACCCGGGAAGGCCTACATTGAGAATGAATCGGTAAGCCTTGCTGCTGATCCGGTAGTACAATATATGACATCAGAGCAGATAGAGAAGTCAATAGCCCAAACGAAAAAGCAGATGGAGAAAGCTGCCAGAGAACTCGATTTCATCGAAGCTGCGCGCCTGCGGGACGAAATGTTTGCCCTTCAGGAGATGCTCAATTTAAAAAAACAATAAGAATTTTGAGCTAATTTCTTTGTTTTCCTGCCTGAGGTCCCTCCCCTGCTGTGCTTTTATCTGGTGCCTGTATTCCTATACTCCAATCCGTAGCCCAAAATTCCTGACTTTTCATCTTAATGGGATTACTTTCATCACGTTTTACTATTAATCATTAAACCGGGATATTACAGTTGAATGAACCACTTCAGAATAAACTGTATATTACTGAGATTCAACTTACTGTAAAACCAATGCATCACTTCTACGATGAAAAAGATAATTCTGGCAATTGACGATGAAGCAGTGATCAGGAAATTACTTGAGAATTTTCTGGGAAAAAAGTATGAAGTAACGACCAAAGCCAATGGGATAGAGGCTATGGCATACATTCAGAGCGGAAATGTTCCTGACCTGATCATCTGCGATATTCTGATGCCGGAAATGAACGGATACGAGTTTGTCAGACAAATCAGATCAAGTGGCCTGTTCAGCAAGATTCCCCTGTTGATGTTGTCAGGAGAAGAAGACAGTAAGACCAGGATAAGTTTTTACAAACTCAGGGTCAGGAATTTTATTACCAAACCCTTCAATCCAGAGGAATTAGAAGTGCTTGTTGATCTGATTCTTTCAGAATAACCAGAAAAATTGATCGGAAAATGGAAGAGCAAAAATCCGGTAAGCTGAGGATTGCCTATATCGGTGGGGATAAAGACTCTATCAATCTGTTGAATGACTACCCGTTGTTTGAACTGACTGATTTTGCCAACAGTATCCTTTTTGTGAATAGTTTAAAAAATAACCACCAGTTTGATGGCATCATCTGTGAAAGTTTTCTTCCTGGTACCAGTGGAATTGAGTTTCTTCAATACCTGAAAATTCATAAACTGGCGAATGATATTCCCTTTATTCTTACTTCCAGGCATGAAGACGAGAAATTGCGAAGGAATGCAGTGGCTAACATGGTAGATGACCTGTATATAACACCCCTCTCGCCCGAAAACCTGGAAATCAGACTAACATTTCTTAAAAATCATAAAGAGTTTCTGAGATCAGCCAGGCTGGAAAACAAGCCGTTGCATGATTATAAAATCCCATTAATCAAACGATTGTTTGATATTGCTGTTGCCGGTACTGCACTGGTGGCACTATCACCGTTTTTACTGCTTGTGATGTTCGCAATCTGGGCGGAGTCAGGATTTAAGGGAAAGGTTTACTATATCTCTAAAAGGGTTGGAACCGGATACAAGATATTTGACTTCTATAAACTGAGGTCTATGCGTCTGAATGCAGATAAGATGCTGAAGTCAATGGCGCACCTCAATCAGTACGAATCGGAAAAAGTGGATGAAGAATGTCCTGACTGCAAGTTGCTGGGGCATCCCTGTTCTACTTTGCTGATCATCGAAGGCAAGGAGATCTGCGAAAAGCACAACATACGGCTGCGTCAGGCAAAAATTAACCAGTCATTTATCAAAATCAAGGACGATCCCAGAATCACCCGAGTAGGTGCATTCATCAGAAATACCAGCATTGATGAACTGCCTCAACTGATCAATGTGCTGAAAGGCGATATGTCAATTGTGGGTAACCGTCCCTTGCCTCTCTACGAGGCTGAATTACTGACTTCGGATGAGTGGGGTGAGCGTTTCCTGGGTCCGGCCGGAATTACCGGGCTGTGGCAGGTGGAACTCAGGGGGAAGAAAAATGTTAGTCTGGAAGAGAGGAAAATGCTGGATAATATCTACGCACGAAATTATTCGTTCTGGGGGGATATTAAGTTGATTCTGAGGACAGTTCCTGCCCTGTTCCAGAGTGAGAATGTGTGAACGGAAATCTCACTTTCTGTTTTTTTATTCCTAAGATATCCTTCCTGAAGCAGCCACTTCATCCAAAAATTTTCGGTTAGCCGTTCCTTCTGGTCGGCTGTTTTGTATTTGTGCCAATGATGGCGAAAGGGTTATTAAAACAGAGATTTACATTCTACCAGGTTAAGAATGGAAAGTCTATAACTTCATTCTGATCAATTATCTGGCCTAGGACGCTACTCTACATACCACAACTGTAAGCAAAAGAAATCACATTGAATTTATATTGCGGAATTCAACCATTCCCAGTCGACAGGTTCACAGACAGTCTGATCTGCAAGCTTTCAGAATGAATGAATTCTGCTAAAATATTTCAGATACAAAAATTCAGAATTCCGGAAGTACAATTTACAATTGCACGGGAAAAGTGAATCCCGTAGCAACACAATTCAAAATGGAAACAATAGAGATTGTTTATTGCTCAAGCCTGCTTAATGATTGACAGTGAACTTTCCAATTAACATACCACCACTGCAAAAGCAAACGAAATAATACATTCCTTGATGAAAAGTGCTAACATCAATCCGGACTTTTTGCAATGATCCATTGGTATGGTTCACATTTTTTGTCAGCTGTCCTCTGGAATTATAGATTTCGATACAGCCATTGAGCTTTAAATCTTCATTCAACTCCAATATCAGCAATTCATTTGCAGGATTCGGGTAGACCAGAACCTGGCTTTTTTCACTTAAGGAATCGACAATACCCGGACTATTACCTGGAAATTCATATGCACCGATATCATTAAAAGCACCGGTTGGCCGGATCTGATATTTCATATCAAAAGTTACATTGAATGATTGAGAATAGGCTGCATCTATCAAAGGAGAACCAGCAAGATTTTCAAATGTTTCACTTGAAATAAGTGCATCTGAAATATTTCTTGTGAAGTAGTTATGACTTAAAAATACATCAGATTCTGAATCCGGAATCATGACAAAAGAATCTTCTCCGTCGAAACTTGTATTTCCGTTCTCATAATAATCATAGTTCCCGGGATCAATGATCAGGTTGGATACAATGATGTTGTTTCTGCTCTTTTTGCTTGCAAACCTGATTCCATCAGATTTCGGGCTGACAATGGTATTGTGCAGAATGTAGAAAGATGCATCGTCAAGAGCTGTCACATCTGAAACATAAATCCCATGTCGCATCTGACTATAGTCATCCGGTAAAAAGCTTTTACCTGCTTCTATCAGGAGGTTATTGAAGATACGGTAACCTCCAAGTCCATGGTTCTCAATCCCGTTTCCTTTTCCTGAACTGACTTTATTGTTGTAACAATCACATTTAGAGCCTCCCCCGATGATAATACCCGACATCTGCCCTGGGAACTCATCCTGACTATCGAACATGACAACATTATCGTAGATCATGCAGTCTGAGGAAGCAGAACTGACCTGTATGCCATCCCAACCGGTATGCTGAACAATGTTGTTGTAAATCCTTACTCCGTTCAGCAGCGATGGCATCAACAAGGTATCACTCCCGTTACAGGAAACCATCTGACCAAAATACTTGGTGCTGCCAATGTAAAGTCCTTCATAGGCTACATGGCTGATGTAGTTGTCGTGTATGTTGGTATTGTATTGTGTAAATTTCTCCCGGGTATTGCCAAAAGAGCAATCCGGGTCAGTTTTTGCACTGATGCCAACCCCCGAGCAGTGCTCAATAGAGATATGATCAATTTCGGTATCTGAACTTCCTTCTCCGACTCCAATTCCACCACCATGTTCAACCCTTTGGATGGCAATTCCATAATAATGGTTATTGTCACCTGTTCCTGTTAAACGCAAATACCGGCAATTCCGGATTGAGATGCCGAAATAATGGTTCGTATTGATTATAACCTGCCCAGGGCCATTGATGATAATAATTCTACACTCTTCAGAACCGGTTAGATTCTTTACTACCAGAAATTCTCTCTGGCCCTGTTCAAGGATTAGAGTATCGCCTGGATTAACCTGATCAAAGGGGGCATGATTTCCATCGATGATTTTGGTCTGAATGCCTACATGATGTTTGCCTGCATAAATCAACTTGCTGCCCATGGTTAGAACAAAAAGGAACAGAAAAAAAAGTTGAAGGTGCTTGCTCATTTCGCTTTCAGGTAAGAAACGGTTTGATGCTCAGACTACCGGGATTTCTCCGGAATGTGCTGATTTCTTTATGGCAAACATGTTGTATTCATCCACCGTACCGTAATCAAAACTGGCATAGCGGTCAAGCGTTTCTTTGATCAATGATACGGGGGTATGCGCACTTTCAACAATAAAGGTGATGTTATCGAAGAAACTTATAAACTCCTTAGCGCCCTGCAAGGCTTCCATTTCCATTCCTTCAACATCCAGCTTAAACAAGACACGGTTGGAGGAATTCAGGTTAAAGGCCTTGAAAACTGAATCCAACGTTTTAACTTCAACTTCACAATTTCCGGAACCACCATGCCGGTCAATATGGGAGTCACCTGTATTGACAGGGTTAAAAACAAAAAATACTGAATGATTGTCATTACTCAGCCCAAAGGGAAATGACTGAATTAGAGCTCCGGCATCGTTGAGTTGAATGTTTCTTGAGAGCACCCTATAAGAATCGGAGACAGGTTCAAAAGCAAAACACTTTAATCCGGATTTAGCCATCAGGATACTGTAATCGCCGATGCAGGCGCCTCCGTCAAAAAAGATGTCGAATTTTTTCAGGTTTTTGAAAATGAATCTCTTTACACTTTTTTCATAGGCGAAATTGGCGAAAAGAAAATCATTGGTATTTTTTCTGCAGTAGAACTTTCCGATGCCGGTATTGACGACTCTGTCTTTACTATGTGATTTTTTCGTGAATAAATAATTTACGGAAGCAATTATAGAGATAAAATCACGATACCTGAGGAACTCTGTTATGTAATTATAATAAATATTTATTTTTCTCATGGGATTATGCAACTTGTAATACTATAAAACAGGCAACTGCTTCTTCAGGTCAATATAAAGTACTGATCCTGAAGAAGCAATGCAAAAACAGGTTTTTATATTCTCAGCCTTTACTTGGCTTTTCCCATTGTTTGGTTTCAAAGTTGTAAACTTTAATAACTTTTGCAGGATTACCAGCTACGACTGAATAGTCAGGAACATCTCTCGTTACAACACTACCGGAGGCAATGATACAATGTGTTCCGATTTTTAAACCCTGAATGATTACAGAATTCCCACCTATCCAAACATCATCGCTTACAATGGTTGGATTGGGTGATACCCCCTGATCCTTGATCGGGCAGTTCACATCTTCGAAATTATGTGTCAGACCAGTTATTTGAGCACCACTGCCGATTGTGACCATATTTCCCAGTCTAACCGGCCCTACAAGTTTAACCCGGGAAGTGATGGCACACCGGTCTCCGATGATGATATCGCCCATTCCGTTATTGATAATGGTGTAATCCTCAATAACAGTCCGGTAACCAATCTTAAAAACCTTTGGCGGATAAATATCCAACCGCGCTTTTCTTTTGATAATTGAACCTTTACCCCTCTTGATGATCAGAGGATAAACCAGAACTCTTACCCATAAACGTGGTCTGGTTGCGTAAGGATGAACCATGAGGTAGTGAAGGAATTTTTTGAGTTTAGGTCTGTTTTCAAGCATAACTTTTTTGTTTATTGGGGTTTTATTTTTTTTTAGTTCAATAAAAGAGTTCAATGCCTTCCATATCTCGGCGACATTGTTTTCCCATGAATGATTCAGAGCAAATTCACGCCTGGAAGAGGCAAGGTCTGCGTTATCTTCAGTCAGGGCTTTCTGGATCATCAGCAAATAATCATCATCGGTTTCACAGAGGTAAGTAAACTCCTCAAAGTATTCCATGGCTTTGGTTTTAGTAGCCACTACCGGTTTACCCATAGCAAGATATTCATCAATCTTTCTTGGATAGTTTCCAACGGTCGTTTTGTTTAATACCTGAGGATTTATACAAACATCAAAACCTTTAATATACTCCGGGAGCATTTCAGGGGGCTTGGGCCCTAAAAAATGTATGTTCGGAAATGAGTGCAGGTCTGATGCCTGGAACGTTTCATCCTCTGGTCCGACCAGTACAATCTGCCATTCTGGTCTGGAGCTTGCCAGAAAACTGATCAGTTTCAGATCCAGCCTTTTCTTTGTCAGGAATCCAACATAACCTATTACAGGAGATGGTATCTTCTTCAGATCATCCGGTACAATGATATCTCTTGCTTTGAAATCGAAAAGTGTGGCATCACAACCTTGGCCGACCATATAGCTCTGTGCATTGAAAGCCTTTGCATATTCAGTGTAATAAACCGAATTGGTGACAACCACATTGGATTTCCGGATGATGATTTCTTCAACCCGCTTTCCATGAGTATTCCAGTATGGATTTGGGCTGTTAATCAGATTGTCACGGATGTAGTAGATAGAATATTTATAATTCAGGTATTTATCAAGGTACCTGCCCAGGAACATATAACTATCGTTAAACAGGATATAGTCTTTAAATCCCAGCCTGTCTATTGCTTTATTGATTTCAGAAGCGAACTTAGCCGCATCCTTCTTTGTGATAAAATCAAAAATCAATTTGAGTGGAAATTTGTTGATGGGTTCCACAACCATTTTTGGATTTAATTCCCATAAATTTTCTGACAACTGAGTCAATGGATCCTTTTTACCTTTCAGAACATCTAACCTGTCGTTGTTAAACGGGTCTGAATTGGGTTTCAATGTCACGATTCTGCTCAATGGCTGGTTTACATAAAGAACCCTGTTCTTTTTAGCCATCTCTTCAGCAATGTTTTTGCAGTTACTCCCGATCTCGATATTCCACGGTTGTATCCCAATAACTACAATATCTTGATTCTCAACCATTGTTTCAAGTTTTAAATTGAATTTATTCATCAAAATGCATTCTACTCTGAAGTGCTTCAGCAAATCAGACAACCTGCTGAATCATTTTTTCTTGTAGAAGAAAATGCTAAGTCGTTTGGCATCCTTTACAATTCTTGCGATACCTGCCTGTAAAAGTGTCCCACTTTGTTCAACTGTCCGGGTTCCGGTCCATGCAATTGATTTAGAATCAGTAACGCGTATAAGCTTTCCTCGTTTCAGTAAAGCAAGGGCCATTTTACCATCTTCCATTCTGGCTCCGGATTTAATAAATCCGATTTCAAGAGCTTCCTTTCCGGGAAAACAGAAGTTCATTCCAACTACGATCAGTTCAGGACGTTTGATACTTCTGAAGTGGTGCATCATATCTCTGAAAAGCTCATAAAATGCATAACGGATTCTTGCCTGACCGGCCTGAGGTACGAATGAGTAGGTTCCATAGCTTCCGAGGAATTTACCTTCAATTAGTGGTTTAACCATGGTATCAATCCATGTTGGCAGGTAAGCAGTATCTGCATCTCCGGTGATAATGAATTTCCCTTTTGAATTTTCAAGAGCCGTCTGTCTGGCAAAGCCATACCCCTGCGTTCTTTCCATGATCGGATTGAGCCCGCATTTTCTGATTATTTCAGATGTTCTGTCGGTGGAGTTGTTATCAACGTAAATGAATTCAATGGGGTATTGACTCTTCATCGCACTGAGCGAAGAAAGGTTACGCAGAATAAAGGCCTCTTCATTCCATGCAATGATATTCACAGAAATGAGCGGATTGTCGCAACGCTGCGCTTCAAACCCAGCTTTTATACTCTCGAAGACTTCCTGCGGAATGTCATCCGGGTTTTTGTATTGATGCCAGTGTTTTAGAATTTCAGAAGGTACTTTTGGTCGAAACATTGTTACTGTTTTTAGGTTTTCGCCTTGCTTTTTTATTCCGTCAATGGGTTCTCAGTCCTTTTCAGGTGACTGGCCTTTAAAATCCTGGGCACCAGTTTTATTTCATCCAGACTTTTCAACTGAGCCCTCGCCTGATATATTCCCAATACTTCGCGTGCTGTTAAATCCCATGAAAACTTCGTTTTGTGCATGAGACCTCTACCGATATTTGCATCCCTGGAGTGCAGGTCTTTATTCAGAAAATGCATTGCTTCTGTTATCTCCTTGATATGAAACGGGTTAATCAGAAACGCTGCGTCTCCGGCCACCTCCGGAAGTGAAGAAGTATTGGAGGTTATCACCGGTACTCCGCATGCCATGGCTTCCAGGACTGGTAATCCGAAACTTTCACGCAATGAAGGATACAGAAATAAGCGACACTGCGAATAAACAGCAGGTAGTCTGGAGTTATTTATGTAACCCGTAAGAACAATCTTTTCTTTTAGGCCCGGCTCCCCTATTTCGTTGAGTATTTTATCCAGCTTCTCCTCTGCAAAATCTGCAATCACCAGTTTAATTCCGGACTTTTCGTGCTTTGTAAACTCAGAAAAAGCCCTGATAGTTCCTAAGGTGTTTTTCTTTGGATCAGTATTGCCAAGGAAGAAAAAAAAGTCATCCGGCAGGCCAAATTCCTTTTTAGCAGCAGACAAAACATCCTGATCTTCAATGCGCCTGAAATGGCTGCCGACTCCATTGTAGATTGGAATGGTCTGATTGTTACCTTCAAATCCAAAATATCGGTCAATGTTCTCTTTTTCCGATTTTGAAACAGTGATACGACCGGCACATTTCCGGATAATCCGGGGTACGATCAGTTTCCTGTAGATATTTCCGAACTTCTGATAAGCTGATGCACTGCCCCTGAGTATCTCCAGGGTTGATTTCTCAAGATAAATAATGTCGTGCACCGTAACCACCAGTGGGACTCCTGCAAACACAGGAGCTGTATTACCCGTGCAATGCAACAGCTCACAACCATAGTTCTTTACTGCCTTTGGCAACAAAACCTGTTCCCAGAAAGGATAAAAGCCGCCAGGGATGGTTATAATGCGAAAATTATCTGTCTCTTCCAGTACACCATCATCTTCATCAGGCTTTACAAAAATGAAGTATTCATTTGTTTTGTCAATCTGCTGAAGATTGCGGATCAGCTCCAGGGCATAGATATCCATGCCATGTTTATGCTTTCTGAACAACCGTTGGGCTTCTATTGCTATCCGCATATTCCTGGTTTTTACTTATTTACAGCCTGGTCTTTGATAATCCCATGCTGTGTGTGAATAAAAGTCTTGTTGGCACCTTTAAGCCTGAACAATAGTTTAAACATCATCCAAAAGCCATGCGGCAGGGTTAAAACGGCCATCAAAGTCTGACGTGTATAGAATTTTCTGTGAACTGAGAACACAAATGCCAGAACAGTCATTCCCCATATGGTGAACCACCAGTTAAAATTTATCAGGATGAAACCAGTTGAAGATTCCGGTAAAATGAGTTCTGCCAGGCCTGAAAATGCCGCCAGTATGGTAAGGATTCCCAACAAAAGAATGCGTGGGGGCATCACCATCTGGTAGACTTTATCCAGAAAATCAACATTCAGTTCTGTAAAGAAGTGGGTCACACCGGAAAGCGCAAACCTCCTGAAATAGATAAACTGAGCAGCCAGCCAACGTCTGCGCTGATTTTCAAACACCGTTTTATCCTGAACTTTCTCATCCAGCACGAACGCATCTTCCAGGTATTCTATCTTAATACCATCTCGCATCATGGTCAGCTCCAGTTCTTTATCAAATCCGCCAATGGCATTGATGTTTGCCATCCGTTCCTTGATCATGCTGTACCTGAAAGCCATCCCCGAACCGATAAGCCCGGAAGCCATTCCCAGTACCCTGCGGCTCTTTCTGAAAATATGGTTGTTGACTTCTTCACTGATAGAATCGAGCACTGCCATGGAGTTGTTCATGTTCTTGGCGACACGGTGCCCCTGAACTGCTTCATAGCCATTTTCAAAGGCAAGGTTGATTTTTTCAAGAAAAGTGTAGTCCATGATATTGTCAGCATCCAGAATCAGGGCGATATCGTAATCATCGCCCAGTTCTGCCATGGCCTTGTTCAAAGATTTAGCTTTCGTACTTTTATCGAAACTTACCTCAATAACCCTCACCGGCAAGGCTTTAAGTGCACTCAGTGTCTCTGGCTTAAAAGTATCAGCAATCACGACCACATCGAAATACTCCTTCGGATAACTCTGATTGAGTGAGGCTTCGGCAACTTCAACGATTACAAAATCTTCCTTGTAGCCAGGAATAAGCACGGCAATTTTTCTCAATTCAGGTTTATCCGACTCCCCCGGATTGTAAGGGAAAATGCCCATGAATGAGAAAAAAAGAAAATAAAAAGCCGCAATCGCGAGGTAAGCGAAAACGATGATCACGATGGCGTTAGCCAAAAATCCGATTATTTCCATGACCGTTATATTAATTCTTCCAGTTTGTCTGCTTTCCTGTTGTTGATGATATGCTCCCACCAAACAGCAAGGACCAGCAGGTTAAAGAACTTAAATGCCTGAAGCTGTGAGTACCAGAACCAGTTGGGTGTTCTCTGACTTTCAGATTTGTACCTTGAGATGAATTGCCTAATCCATTCCTCGTTCAGCCCTGATTTCACCATGCCCGACTGAAGAATCACTTTTTCAGCGAGGTCCTGATTTGCTTTTGATTGAAAAAACAAGGGCAAGGGTGCAAACCCGCCTTGTTTCTTTTTGGCTGAAAGGGCGTCGGGCATTGCCGAAGCATAGAGTTTCTTATGCACCACTTTGCTTTTGCCACGTCCTTTGAGAAAATCAGTGTAACTGCCTTCAAACCGAAGGTTCCGGGGCAAAGCAGCCAGAAAATCAGCTACTTCGTTGTCCATGTAAGGAAAAGCGATGTTTATCCCCCTCAGGGCAGCATTCTGACCGGCTTTGAACAGGATGATCTCATTGATAACATGCCTGACATCTACCAGGTATTGCCTTTGGAAATAGAATTCATCAAAGTCTTTCGATTGCCTCATCCCAACCGGAAGGCCATAGTCTGACAATAAAGGATTCTTCAATCCGTTTGCCTTCAGCTCCCCCTTTGAAAAGCCGAATGCATCCATGTAAAGGATGTTAAGGATTTTCCTGTTATGAAATCCTATCCTGAACAGGTTGTTGTCTTTGGCATCAGTTTCCTTGTTGGTAAAATTATAGAAAGCCTTTTGCAGAAAACCCATCCCGGTCCTGCGAACAAAATGATTCAACGCGAGTTCTTTGGCAAATGTTCCATGATGCTGGTCGTTGCCATCCCCGCCGAGTACAACATCCGGCTTGAAACCTGAGGCAAGCTTCATGGCGGCGAAGTTGACCATCACCCCTCCTTCCTGGAAGGGATCACCCAGCTTATTGATCAGCAGCGGAACATCATTCAGTTCTGACCCGTCGATTTCGTATTGATGAAAATCAGCACCAATCCTGTCGGCCATTTGTCTGGCCAATGGTACCTCAGACCAGGGATTGTCTTTAAACCCAATAGAAAAAGCCTGAACCTTACCCGAATATATCTGGCTGAGGGCTGCAATATTCCCCGCGCTGTCGTACCCGCCACTTAGCAGTACGCCGACATTTTCTGCACCGGCAATGCGTTTGAGAATGGCTTTCTGATGAAGGCTTTTATAGGTTTCTATTGCCTCCTGTGAACTGATGTTGAGGGTCTTTTCAGCATGGTAATCCGATGCATGGAATAGCCCGGTCAGGGTTGGATTATTTCCTTCCCAACTCATCAATACTCCGGAAGGCAACTTACTAACGCCTTTCAGTGCCGTTGCAGGGGCAGGAATATAACCAAACTGAAGAAATCCGGAGATTCTGTCCCAATCAGGATCGGCGCTCATGTCTGTAAGAGCCAGAAGCTCTTTTACGCTGCTGGAAAAACCTTTGTTGTTAAAATACAATTGCTCGCCACTTCCAAACCGGTCGCGGAGGAAAAAAAGCTTCTTTCCATCCCTGATGATTAAAAGAAACGTTCCATCGAGGTCGCGGAGTTGGGAAATGCCTGAGGTTTTGTAAAGCGACTTAATGGTTCCGGCAGGGTCGGCGCAGGGGTTCTGTGCCAGTTCTTTTATAAAGAGCCTGCCTTTAAAAAATACATTCAGATCGTTTTCTGAACTGGTTTTCCAGTTTTCGGAAAACTGAATGTCACCATTGTTAAAGAATCCTTTCAGCATACAAGGGTTATTTAAGTACCTGGTTTTTATTGATATCAGAAAAGTGGACAAAGTTCCACACATAAGCTTTCCAGATGGCTTTTGCAAGGTCGGCCCTCTGCTCGCTCAGATGAGCGATGATGCCCTTTGGCAAGGCAATCAGGGTGAGATAGAGCAATGCCATGTGTTTCTTGATTCCCTTAATGTTGCGTCTGGCAAACAGAAACCGGTTCCGGTTGATATAATAGGTTTTCAGAGGGCTGAGTTTTCCTGTGGAAACCGATTCTTTATGAAAGACAAGGGACTCAGGCACAAAATATAATTGGTATCCGGCGTTTTTTATCCGCTCGGCCCAATCATGTTCTTCATAATAGAGAAAATACAGTTCAGCCATAAGACCTACATGTTTTATTACTGACATCGGAACCATGACTGCTGCGCCATGAATGGATTCAGTTGGAACACACAGATCATACTGACCCGTATCAATTTCGTTCAGACCAATGAGATACTGCCTCAAGGTAACTGCTGTAAAGGCCGTATACCCGGCAAACTGAATGGTGTCTCTTGAATGGTAGAACCTTATTTTGGGGCTTACCATTCCTATATTGGGATCCGATTGTAATTTATTTACCAGAGGTTCAAAAAAGCCAGGTTCAACTTCTGTGTCGTTGTTGAGCAGCATAATGTAATCCCCTTTCGCTTTCTTGATTCCCTGGTTGTTGCCATTGGCAAAACCGAGGTTCTTTTCGCTCTGGATAAATACAATTTCCGGATACAATTGCTTTATAATCGCCGGATCATCGTTTGGCGATGCATTGTCAACTACGATGATCTCCAGGTTTGGGTATGTTACATGGCGCAATGACTCAAGCAGGGCACAGGTAACCTCCGGATGATCGTAATTGACGGTAACAACGGAAACCAGGGGATGATCCATCTTTTAATTCTCCACTTTAAAGTTACCCTTGCGATTCGAAGGCCGGCATCTCCCGATTGCCAATATTCTCCTGAGTTATCTCTCTCAGAATCAGGCAGAGTAATCAGCCCATCGCATGGAATTACTTTATTTTATTACCAAAATGTTTAAAAGTAACCTGGCTGAAACAGCTATATAAAGTCGCTCGTTACACTTGTCATTCTTATATGATCCAATTATAAATACTCTGGTACAAAATACACTGACAGGTGTTGTGTCAATACTATGATGCTGATTCTTAAAAAATCAGGTTACATTTTCAGGTTTTATTAATTGATAAGTAGATTTTCGAAATCCTTTAAAGCACTTTAACGGCAAGGACATTATTATAATTTTGAAAATCTGCAAGTTACATTATCACAAGATATTTACCGATGGAAACAACACAGACAGCCAGTAAGACTTCAAGCAGCAAGGTCTATTTTCCGGGAATGAATGGCATTCGCTTTTTTGCAGCATTCTCAGTTATTTTTCATCACATTGAGCAGACCAAATTCTGGATAAATGATCCTGTGCAGAATAATTTTCCGCATCTCTGGAATACCATGCTTTGTGATAATATTGGCCACAAAGGTCGGATTATATTTTTCGTGCTTTCAGGATTTCTGATCACTTACCTCTTTCTGGCTGAAATCAACAAAACGGGAACACTGAATCTGAGAAAGTTTCATACCCGAAGGGCTTTAAGGGTGTGGCCCGTTTATATTCTTGTAGTGATAATTGCCTTTACGTTATTGCCAGCGGTATCAAATATATACCACCACACCGGGGTTAGCTTTAACAGCGAACTCCATCAGAATTTTTGGGTCAAGTTTGCGATTGTCGGGTTAATGATGGCCAATTTTGCACGTTTCCTGTTTGAACCCATTCTTGGCGTTACACAACTCTGGTCAATTGCCGTACAGGAACAGTTTTACCTGGTCTGGCCATTTCTGACACGGTTCTTTAAGAAAAGTTTTCCGGTGTTTGTATCCACATTTATCCTGGTAAAAGTTTTCCTTGAAATTGCCATGAAAATTTATGCGGAAAACTACGGTATATTTCCGAACAATGTAATTACGCCTGAACGATTATCAACCATGATAAGGTGGTGGGATGTTTTCGCCGTTGATCAGCTGGCAATTGGAGCTTTGTGTGCATACATCCTTATTTATAAAAAGGATAAAATACTGAATGTAATTTATAATCCGGTATTCTCCGGAGCAACCATCCTTTTGTATATCTATCTTTTCTTTGTCAGGGTAGATTTCTACGGCCATACATTTGTTGAGGGGTTGATCGCAGCAGTCATCATGATGAATATTTCTACCAATATGAAGTTCCCTGTTAAACTGGAAAACAGATTCCTGAATTACATGGGCAATATTTCTTACGGGATCTACCTGTTCCACAATATCAGCATCATAACCATTCTGAACCTGATCATTTATCACACAAATCTTCAGGGTAATGTACTGATGTTTAACCTTGTACTATATACCGGCTCGATTGTAATGACCATTGCACTTTCTGCAATTTCATATAAATATGTTGAGAATTACTTCCTGAAGCTTAAGTCGAAATACGAAGTAATTAAAAGCAGCCGAAATGAGAGTGTGCAAAAACAACCCTGATTGCAGATCATTCACCGTATCTTCCTGAGGGGACACTCATACAAATATTGTCTGTAAGGCATTACTTTAAACTAAAAATCAAATAAATAACCATGGTATCCCGAAGAAAGCAAAGACAATTGTAATGCTGCCCGGGACACTGAAACAAGAATTAAAATTTAAAGGAACATGAGCAAGAGCGATTTTAACCATTTCAGCGACATTTCACTTTTGGTTACGCATTACAACAGAAGTCTTTCACTTGAACGATTGTTGAAAACTCTTGAGGATCAGAAAATCAGCTTTAATGAAATCGTGGTATCAGACGATTGCAGTAAAGTTGAACACCAGAAAAACCTGGAAGATTACGTAACCAGATATGGCATCACCCTTGTAACTACACCGGTGAACAAAGGCTTAGCAAACAACCTCAATAAGGGACAGAGGGCTGTTAAGTCTCCCCTGACATTGTATATTCAGGAAGACTTTGTACCAACAGAGAGATTCCTGCAAACCCTGAAAGACGGTCACTCTTTGATTGTTGAAGATCCAACGATAGATATAGTCCGGTTTTATGCTTACCGTAAATATCCGTTTCTTAAACCATTGAAACATGGCTTTTCAGAAATGAAATTCAGGTTCTGGTATCCGAATGCATTCCAGTTTAATTGCTATAGTGACCATCCGCATCTCAGAAGAACCAGTTTTATTGAGAAGTTTGGACCTTATGATGAAAAAATCAAACTGGAAAGAGCTGAATTCAAGATGGCTATTTCATTTCTGCAGCACAAAGGGAAAGCAGTAATTGTAGATGACATTCAAAGTATTCTGATTCAGGCTAACAGCTCACAGGAACCAAGTCAGGTGAAACGTAGAAAGTTCAGGGTGACTATCCAGAGGTCCGAATCATTCCCATTTGGGATAGTTCGTTTCTTCTATCGGAATATTAAATTCAGGCTTCAGTATTTATTTGAAAAGAACTGATTTTATGAGCAGCCAGGAAGATAGAATTACACTTTTTACGGTATGTGACAATCATTTTGCTGTTTTGTTGGCAGCTCTTCTAAAATCTGTCGACCTGAACCATGAAAGCAATGAACTGATTGATTTTTATATTGTTGCTGACAATCTGACACAAAAGAACAGGGCTAACCTTGGAAAGTGTGTTAATCCCGAAAGAATAAAGATTCTTTGGATAGATATTGATGATATTATTCAGGATAAATCAAAGTTACCACTTGATGGGTCTTCATTTCCGCTGATTGTCTATATCAGGTTGTTCTTCCCGCTTTTTATTCCTGATAACACCAGGAGGGTGATATATCTCGATGTGGATATGATTGTTCGCAAGGATATTTCTCTTCTATGGAATACAGATCTGCAAGGTCGTTCAATCGGGGCAGTTATGGATCGGGCTGAACTTGTGAGTTCACCCTGGGGCGGAATTCTAAACTACAAGGAACTCGGAATCAACGGAAATGCAAAGTACTTTAACAGTGGCTTGTTACTGATTGATTACCAGAAATGGGTTGAAGCAGACACTACCCGGAAAATTATTGAATGTATCGGTCAGAATACAAAGTACGCTTTCTTCCCGGATCAGTATGGCCTTAATGTGATTTTTGCAGAAAGATGGCTTGAGCTTGATCCGGCCTGGAATAGTTTCTCGCTATATGACAGGCCTGATCCATTCATCATACATTTCATTGCGGTCAAACCTATTTTTACTTCATATAATTACGTTGAGCGGTATAAAACAGAGTTTTTTGCCTACCTCAAACAAACTCCTTGGGCTGATTTCAGACCAAAAAGTAACTATGCCCGCTTATTCAAGAAATTAAAGAATAAACTGAATAAAAAGCTCTATCAGCTAAAATCATCCCTTTTTTCTCCGAGCAGAAAATAATTATTCTATTTCCGGAGCTTTGGTCAGAGAGTTTTCGGTTGCCTCCGGTTTAGCCGGATTTCTGCGATTTTCCATTTCCAGAGCCATTGCCTTATCGAAGCGTTCAGGAGTCAACATCATAGCCATTGAAACATAAATCATAATACTGGTTGGTATCTGCCCGAGCACAGCATTCCCATACGATGCAACCATAATGCCCATCATACCGGCAGCAAGAGCAGTCATATTCAGTTTAACCATCGGATCCCTGATTCTGAACATGATCAGGTAAGATGCTTTAATAATGATATAGAATAGAATGAATAAATGTAATGACAGTCCTACGATGCCCTGTTCAGCCCATATCATAACATACCAGCTGTCCGTAGCTATGTTTGCAAGAAACGAATTTGGCAGGGTTTTCTGAACTTTCTTTCCGGCATGACCCAATCCTCCTCCAATGGGCCTGGTTGATAAGTATTTTGCCAATGTCCTTTGATTGGCAAGACGGGTCTGCAATGAAGCATCATTGGGATCAAAGGCCGTTCGCATCCGGCGTATCTGTTGAATGTCCTGACCAATCATTGTATACTTAAAAAAAACAAATACCACAGCCAGAAAAACTGCTCCGGAAATCAAAACATATTTATTTTTTTTCAAAACAAAGAACAGCATGAAACCAACCAAAGGAACGCTGATTGCGCCACGTGTGCCAGAAAGAAACATACCCCATATTCCCAGGAGCCCGGCTGTAAGAAAGAAAAGTCGTCTTTTAACCGTTGGTTGTTTCAACGACAATATCAAAAATACCACACCGGAATATGCCTGATTGGCCCCGAACTGACCTGCATCACTCATAAAAGAGAAAATCCTCAGTTTCCCGAAAAGAACGTGGGTTGTATAGGCTCCCCTGTCCAGCCAGGCCTGTTCCCATGGATCAACACCAATATACTGTTGGGTCATCCCTTTTAAGGAAGCCATAATTGACATAGTTGCCCAAATGTAAAGGAAGATATAAAAACGCTTCTCCGTGTTGATAAGTACTAAAGCCAGAATAATTATGAAAAGCATGTAGGCTGATACTGTTCGGAAACTTGAAATCCAGATATGCATATTCTTTATTTCCGGATTTGCGATGCTGAATAATCCATAAAGCATCCAGATTAGTGCGAGAAGTGTGACATCACGCTTAGCAGGGGTCCAGTCGAACCGGTCGTGGAAATGTTTAAAGAAAATCGAAATAAAGGATAAAACGATCAATGCATCGATTGAAGTCCCTACCATGGCGATATCAGCATAACGCATGAGGCCAAGAATTACAAACCCGAGGAATGCAATCGTATATAGACCCAGGATAGCATTCCTGAAAAGAAAAACAAGATATAAGATAAGGAAAGGAAATATTATAAGGGTTATTCCAATAGAAACGCCCTGCTTGCTGACAAACCATGCTGACAGTATTCCAACAAGCAGCAATGGAATAAAGAAGCCGGGAGAACCTAGGCGGCCTGAACCGGTATTATGTTCAAATGGATGAGACGGGGAAAACATCGATTCAAATATAATGAATCTGTTTCAGTTGGGTGGTCAGGATAACTTTTTGTTGATGAAATTTTGTGCTTTAAGCTTCAGAAATGCCTCTCTGTAAAAGCCAATCCCTTCACTCAGTATTTTTTTATAATCCAGGCTGAGTTCTTTGTCAAGGAAACGATAGCCAACCCAAACCCCAACAAAAGTAAATATTATAGAAGCTATTGCTATAGCTGCCAATGACTTAAACACAAACACTGCCACTATATCACCCACAACATTGGCCACAACCATAAAAACAACCTTTACCATATTTCTGTCCGGGCGGTTAACACTTTCCAGACCGATTCCTGTCATCCTGTCGATCGGAAGCAGTAACCCATACAGGCAAAATACGCGCACTATTACAGTTGCATTAAACCCGGTAATCGGATCAGTTCCGAGGTACTGTGCTCCACCCATGATATGAACAAAATACTCAGCGAAAAAGAAAACTATCAGACTAACAAATACAAACAACAAGGTAATGGCACCTGAATAAGTGTAAAAGAGATTTTTTACTTCATCTGCTCTACCTTGTATACTTGCTTTTGACATTCTGGGAAAGGCAGTTGCCGCAAAACTTCTTAATGGAATCTGCTGCAATTCAGTAAGCTTCATAGGAATGCTGTATAAGGCAACTGCAGCTGTGCCCAGGGGACTAAGACTAATGATAATAGTATCGGCACTTCTCAGAAGGTTAGTTCCAATGATAGTGAAGGTTGTATATTTCCCGAAATCGAGTATTTTTCTGGTTGTGATTGATGAAGCCTTCCGAAGATGCCTGAGGCCATCCCAACCATAGATCATGCATACCGCTGATGTAATCAGGTTTATCCCTAACTGAACCCAAACTAATTGAATAATCGTCAGGTTGAGAAATAAATAATTTGCCAGAAGTAAAAGAAAAAATCCACCACTATTCACGGCTTTTATCCACAACAATTTGTCAAACTTCTGATCAGCCTGCATGATTACCGTTGCGGTGTTAAAGGGAAGATTGGTAAAGGCAGCCAAAGGATACCAAAGAAAGAACAACTCATATCCGGAGCGAACTACAGGCTCTTTGAACAGAATAAATACTAACCAGATCAGTGCTGAAATTCCAATTGTGGAAAGCAGTCCGATCAATGCATTCGAACCAATATATTTCAATCTTTCAGATTCATCAACTCCGGATAAATACCTGACAACAGCTGTGTTGGTAATTCCGAATCTGAACATATCCATGAAATTTCCGGCAGTCTGATACAGAACCCATTGGCCAAAAATGTCGATTGAAAAGCTTCGTGTCAGCAACGCAAAACTCGCTATACCGAAAAAAGCATTGGTAATGTTGCTTGTTAAGGTCAGGAAATTGGATTCACGAACTACTTTTTTAATCAGTGACATCGCAGTAACAACTTATCATTAAGGTTGATAGCCTGATTTGAATTGAAGCCTGACCAGTTTCTTCAGCATTCTTCTGAACCGGCTACGTTTTTTAGGTAAATCTCCGAGAACTGTTTCAAGAACTCCAAGATCTACACCATTCAGAATGAATTGAGGATCCCCTGAAGTAAATTTCATAATACTCTCAAGAGAATTCTGGTCAGCGTCTGACCAGACATGATTTGCCCGCGCTACAAGAACCATGATTGAATTCTTAACCAGTTCTTCCGGAAAAGGATAGGAAAGGAGGTTTGGAATTTCAATCAGTACAAAATCAGGTTTATCGACCGATTTGGCAGTATTCCTTAACAGATCATCATAATTTTGCGCTGCAAAATAGGATGAATCAATGGTATATTTGTGGTACAATTTCTCATCCAGAACTGATTCGGGTTCAGCCAGGAAAGGACTTTGTATGTCAATACGTGGATCAGGATATCCCAGGATTCTTGAAATAATTGGATAACGGTTTCTTCGCTTTTCTTTTGCAGGTTCAGATGGATTCGTTGGTTTATCATCATAACCAATCTGAGATGTCTCCATTTCGTAGAGAGATTCCCCTGAATAATTGAGCACAAGAACTGTTTTTCCCTGTTTAATCAGTTTTTGCGCAAGATTTGAAATCAGGGTTGTTTTGCCTTCATCTTTTAATGTACTGAAAAATACGAGCGTTCGTGGTTCATTTACCTGATTGTGTTGAATCATACCGATATTCTGAATGATCATCTCCAGTAATCGGTTGGCAACAAAGGGGAAATTAAGTGAACCTGTATTAAGGAAAACCTTTGGAAATATGCCAAGGTTTTTAAGTTTCAGGGTTTTTTCGGCTTTTTTATGGTTCTTAAATGAATCGTCGAGATACTCTAGGGCAACGATGACGGCAAGGACAAGAATAAATCCGAAAACAGCAGCAACCAAAACCAGCATGCTTCTTTTCGTTGGATTTGCTGATAATGGAAAGAATGGCGGATCAACTGCCCTGATGGTAGCTGAAAGCTCAGCATCCTGCATTTTAAGTTTGGCCAGGTTTAATCCATGCAGCAATTCGAGGAACTCCTGTTCCGATACATTGATTTCACGTTCAATTCGTTTAATGTTAGCTCCTGCAGGGGCATAGATGGAATACTGCTTCTGGAACTCAATGATCCGGTCTCCGAGCACGCTCAATCCTGCCTTATTTTCCTCGTATTCAATTACATTCTTCAGCCAGTCGGCAAGTAAGGTATTCAGGTGCAATCCTTCAGTTGAATTGGTGATGTTGTAAAGCCCGTTCACTGAATTTCTCAGTTCATCTTTAAGTTTTTCAGCTTTAAGCTTCAGCCTTACCAGCTCCTTATTGTTGATTGTATCTGAAGGGTTGGAATAATCAATGGTTTCAATGGTCGCAATTTTGGCATTTACATCAGAGAGCTTTTTCCTGTTTTCAATTATTGTAGAATTATTAAGCTGTATCTCCTTTTGTGTTGCAAGTTTCTCTTCAAGCCTCCGGATAGCAGCAAGCGACCCGGCAACTTTAATCCTCATTTCATGATAACTCACTTCAAGGTTTTCTTTAACAATGGCTACAGCTTTACTTTGTTCGTAATAATTGATGATGTTGTTGTCCATGTTAAATTTAAGCAACTTATCTTCAACGATTTTCAAGCGAAATGCAGCCTGCTTTACCTGATGCTCAAAATACTTGACTACAGCATCAGAGCGGTTCTCTTTAACATCTTTGTAATTTTTTATACAAACCTCCGTAAGTAAAATCAATGTTTGCTGACATACACCGGGATCATTGGACTCATAACTCAGGTTTACAAGATCACTGTTCCCAATGCGCTTAACGAAGATTTTAGATATCGCATTGATAGAATAATGTGGGTGATGGAAATACAGTAGTTTGTAAACGAAATTTGTATCACTGCTCGCCATGAAGTTCTTCAGGTTCTCAACAGTCTTTTCGTAATCATCACGGTTAAAACCTGGAGGTAATCCACCGGCATTTACTGTATCATAAAGTGCACTGAAAGAGAATTCTTCTTCCAGACTGGTCGAATCAATGATCGTTGTATCGTTTGCCTGGCCCGTGGTTACTCCCGGATTATCTGCTTTTCCGGAAGTCTTGTTATTTGAACCTTTGGATGCCTTGGGATTATTTTTATCATTTTTCCCTACAACGAGTTTAAGAACATGCCGGGGAGTAATGCTTTTTAATGAGGCATAAGACTGCTTTGAAATAAATTTCGGATTGTAATCATCCAGCATCAGATGGATGGCCAACAGTCTGATGGCAACTTCCTGCTGGGTCTCACGGGATTTTATTACATTGATCAGGTTATCAAAAGCTGTGTTCGTTGCAAAAAAGCTAAGTGACTTCTCAATATCAACACTGGTCCCGGAGGCAATTCCGGTGTAAAGGGTAGTCTGAGAAGAATAAATCAGTACCGGTTTACGGGTAAGGTAAATAACAAGTGCTGCCATGATCAGCGGTGTAATCAATAGCAAAACAATGTGTTTTCTGAGCAATCTGATTAATTCAACTATTTTCATTGTTTTATCTGGTGCTGTTGAACAAATTAAACCTGAAACCAACCAATTCCTCAAGAATCATATAGGCATTCAGAAATTCCGTTCTGGACATTTCAAGATTTGACTCTGCATCGGCCAGATTGGTTGCAACATTTGTGTATTCTGTCAATGAAATTACACCATTCCGGAATTCAGTTTCAGTTAACTCCATTTTGATTTTAATGCTTTCAAAGTTCCTTATCTTAATACGGAACAACTTCTGAGTCATGATCAGATTGTTGTATTTAAGGATAATGAGCTGCCTTATTTCCTGCCTTGTCTGTTCAATTGAAAGTTCTTCCTGTGAGATCTCTGCTCTTGCCAACCTGAGTTGATTTCTTCTGTCAGCGATTGTACTGATCGGCAAGTTGAGATAAAGTGAAGTATTAAACTGATTCTGATACCTTGTTGAAGTCACTGGCAATGGGTCTATTGACCCATTAGACGAAGTTGAGTAATTATACATATTGCCATATCCGGCACTTGCCTGCATACCGATATTTCGTGTCCATTCAATCTTTTTAGTCTTTAGTTTTGATTCTGCTATCAGAACCTGCTGCTCCCTGATTGATATTTCCGGGGTATGGTTCAAAGCCGAGTCAATCAGTACTTCAAGTGTTGGAAGTTTACTTGCAATATCATCCGTAACAGGATCAAACGACTCAGTATCCTGTGAAAATGACACTGCCTGCAACAAAGTTACAAGGCCTAAAATTAACATTATCAGGATATTATTCTTCATTTCTTCTTTTTAGAGCCAATCGGCAAGCATTGTCTGTTTTAAAATTGGATTACCTTGTAAAGCAGAAAGCCAGTTTATCAGCTCCTGAATTAATTTCAGAAGTGAGAAACTGACTTGTTCAATGCTGGGTGAAATCCGGCAATAAAATCACTGTATCACAGAATCGTCTGAAATTCCTGCATTCTTTGCTGGGCCTTCAGTTCCCGGCATTCTGTCAGTTACAGCTATTTATTGCCGTTTCACTCAAAAGTAACCGGCTCGCCGGCTGTCACTCGTTTAATTGTTTGAATATATTTTGGAACTTACTCTGTACCCATTCAGATTCTTGTACCAGTCCTTACTTTGTCTTCCTGAACTTGTTGCCCAATCTGCAAAATGCAGGAATGCTGTGTTTATCTGAACTTCTTCAATTGTATGGTCAAAATCATCAACAATGTTCATCGCCCAGGGTAAATTGTCTTCAGATTTGTAATATCTGCCTGATGAAGGGTTACTGTCGTCATTGCCCGTCCCGAAATAGGACGAACTTGCAAGACTTGTAGGAATGTTATCAGGCAGGTGAATTTCATGCGTCCTGTTCTGTGAATAGAATAAAAAAGGATTGTATGGGGCTTGTCCTACCGCCGAAGTACTGACCGGATTGACAAAATGTATCTCCATGGCAACAGTGCCCGGAGTTCCGGTTCTTCCTCCCGGAACCGTATTGATGGCTGCCATGCCATCAGGGTTATTCCCTGTAATATCGGAGAACACCGAAAATGCTTTGTCAAATGCGATGACAACTGCTTTGTTCTGCCCGGCTTCAGTGCCATTGTCAGATAAAGAAACCGAGTTCTCAGTCAGCAATGATCCGTCAATGCTTTCAATGGCTGATGGATTCACACCGTCAAACTGAAAACCAAAACCTGTCCGTAGATTGGCTCCGACAGCAGTTGGCGTTAAAACCGAATTGATCTGAACAACATCATTGTTTCCATTGGTAACCTGCTTAAACTGATATTTCACAACCAAATCGTTGAAATCATAATCACCGGTATCGGGCCAGAGGTCTTCATAAGCCAGCGTTCCAAAGGAATTCTGGCCCGGGAAAAAACTGTTGAATGCTTTTTCAGGATCTGTAGGGTATTCATCGAAGTTGTCAGGAATGTCATCTCCATCAGAATCCGGGTTTTCATAAGTGATCAAAGGCATATCGTTGTACTCAATGGCTTCAACCGGATTGGCTGTTACATAAAATACTGCATCATTAAAGTCATTGTCACAACTACCATCTCTTCGCTGGTCTTCAAAACCCATGATCACAAGACCCCGTCCCGGGTCATAAAGCTGCACGTTGTGCTGTTTCAGGTTTGCATTGGATTCGGGGTTAAGCCATGAATCAGAATAGAAGGTAGTGGCATTGGGATTTACTGTTCCATTATAGGCATTTTGCAACAGAGCCCAGCCAATCTTTACATTTGCCTGAAAACGACCAATATAAACTTTATTTCCAGAAACAAGACCTCCCCCGCTTCCCTGATAGGAAACATTTGGAAAAATAACCGAAATCTGTGTGATGTCATTTACTGTTGCTGGTGGGTTGTTGGCATCATAGGTATAAAAACCCAGTACATTTTTGTAACCAGCACCTTCATGAACAAACGTAAGCCAAACGTCTGATTCCTGAAGGATGGTCACCGATGTCTGATTGTTGGCATCCAGATATTCCGGGTTGTACTGTGGAACTGGCCTTAATTCAGGAAGTGACGCATTTACATCATTCAGAAAATCCTGGGTTATCGGGTCATTTACAGGCTCCAGGTAATTCGGAACTCCCTGATTGTTGTAAGTCCCCATATAAACCAATGGCGCTCCGTCGCTGCTCTTCAGCATTGATTTGTAGGGTACCGGCATTTGCTTCACATTCAGCGATTTCTGAACTCCACCATAGGTAACTGAAAATGAATTATTTTCCACATTCACCGTTCTTTCAAAGGGAAAGCCCAGATAACGGGTAGTGATCACAACCTGCTCCATGTAAGAGGGTAAAGTCAGTTTGCCTGAAAAGATTCCGTCAGCCTGTGTTGCCCCGCTCATCATCAGAACTCCTCCTGAATCGGGATGGGCTGTGTAGATGTCGTATCTCACCCCCTTTATCGGGTTGTTGAGGTTGTCTAATGCTTTGATCTCAAAATCCTTAGCCGACGAAGTCTCAAAATTGAAATCCGGCGCAATCTGCAAATCCGAAAACTTTACCGAATTCCTGTCAATATTCACATTTTCCTTTGCACAGGAAACAAGACCAATGATTGAAAAAACAATCAGCCCCCTCAAAAGATAGTTTCTATACATTTTATTAGATTTAGCGTTATTCATTAATGTCTGAATCGCCGGAAAATAACTGCCTTTGCATGAATTAGTTTGCCATGGCATCTAAGTTTCGTTTCCGGATGACAGGTTTCAAGCACGTGAATTCCCAATTATATGCCACAATTTTTATTCAATTGATAATCAAAGTTATATGGATCATTGAATACTTTAAAAATGTCCCATTAAGGGAAATCTGATCCTGAAAAAGGAAAAGATGATCAACCTGGTAATAAGAGATCATGAATAACCGGGAAATTCTCAGTAATTTTACCCTGAAACATGAAAAAATGAACAACCAAACCCAATCAGTGCTGACTCTTTCTGCTATTCAGGCAGCCATCTTCGCAGGCCGGAAAATTCTAGAGATCTACAATACCGGCTTTACCACCAGTTACAAAGCTGATCAGAGTCCGCTTACAACCGCCGATCTTGCTGCCAATGAGATCATTGTGAATCGTCTGCTTGAAAGCGGCTTTCCAATCCTGAGTGAAGAAGGAAAAAATACCGACTATCAGGAAAGACGGAAATGGCACTATTTCTGGCTGATTGATCCCCTGGACGGGACAAAGGAATTTATTAACCACAATGGCGAATTTACCGTGAACATCGCATTGGTTGCCGGCAATACCCCGGCGATTGGTGTCATTTATGTACCGGTAACCGGAGATCTGTATTTTGGCAACCCGGAAGCAGGTTCCTATTCGGCAACAATTGAAGATACCATAGACCCCAATGGGTTCAGAACATTGGAAGAGGTCATTGCCAGCGCTCAGCGACTTCCGCTGACACAATCTGACCAGAAAGTTATCATCCTGGCCAGTCGTTCGCATATGTCAGCCGAAACTGAGGAGATTATAGAAAAAATAAAAACACTTTATCCTGATCCGGAAATCATCAATGCCGGAAGTTCTCTCAAATTCTGCCGGCTGGCTGAAGGGAAAGCACAAATTTACCCCAGATTTGGTCCGACCATGGAGTGGGATACGGCAGCGGGTCATGCCATTGCTGCCAATGCTGGCATCAAAGTGCTTTCCTGGAATGAACGCCAGCCTTTGGAATACAACAAAGAAGACCTTGTAAATCCATGGTTTATAGCTTTCAACCAGATATTTAATGAATTTGTATAATGCAGGCATGTTACATCTTCCATATTTGGAAATCAACTTGATAACTGAATAAGATAAGATAACATGACAATTTTAACCACCCTTTTCTGGGTTCTCGTCTTTGTAGTTTTTTACGCCTATGCCGGTTATGGTATATTGCTTTACATTCTGGTAAAAATCAAAAGACTGATTTCAGGTAAAAAGATACATTTCAGCAGTGAGTTTGAACCTGAAGTCACTTTGTTCGTTGCTGCGTACAACGAAAAGGATTTCATTGAAGCCAAAGTTTCGAATTCTCTGCAGCTTGATTATCCGGAGGATAAACTGAAACTGGTATGGGTCACCGATGGATCTGATGACGGAACACCGGAAATGCTCAGAAAGTATCCCAGGCTTGAAGTACATCACCAGCCGGCGAGGGCCGGCAAGATCGGAGCCATGAACCGGGGGATGAAGCTGGTAAACACACCAATCGTAATCTTCACAGATGCCAATACCATGCTGAATCCTGAAGCCATCAGGAATATTGTAAGACATTATGAGAATCCGAAAGTTGGCGGTGTCGCCGGTGAAAAACGAATAGCTGCAGGCAAAGCCGACGCTGCAGCCGGCGCCGGTGAAGGAATCTACTGGAAATATGAATCAGCGCTGAAAAGGCTCGATTCGGAACTTTATTCTGTTGTTGGTGCTGCGGGTGAGCTCTTCTCAGTAAGGACTTCACTTTTTCATGAAGTAGAAAAAGACACCCTGCTCGATGATTTTATCCTTACGATGCGTATCACCCAACAGGGGTATCTGGTCAGGTATGAACCCGAAGCCAATGCCACGGAGACATCCTCGGCCAATGTAGAGGAAGAACTTAAACGGAAAATCCGGATTTCAGCCGGAGGATTGCAGAGTGTAGCCAGATTAAAGCCCCTGCTCAATATTTTCAGGTATGGTACCTTGTCGTTCCAGTATATCTCTCACCGGGTTTTGCGCTGGACCCTCGCCCCTCTTGCCTTACCGTTTATCTTTCTCATCAACCTGTTCATTGCGTTGAATTATGGCCTGATTTCGCTTAACCTTTACAATATTCTGTTCTGGGGTCAGGTGTTGTTTTACCTTGCTGCACTGGCCGGCTGGTATCTGGAAAACAGAAAACTGAAAGTTAAGGTGTTGTTTGTTCCCTATTATTTCTTCATCATGAACCTGAGTGTTTATCTCGGACTCAGGCGTCTGATCAGGGGGCGGCAATCGGTGAACTGGGAAAGGGCAAAAAGAGCTTAACTTCATCTGTGCTGATACAAAACAAACAGGCCGCTGAATGCGGCCTGTTTGTTTTGTATCAATGATATTTCAGATCAACAATTACATCTGCATACCACCGCAAACACTGATTACCTGACCGGTAACATAAGAGGACAAGTCAGAGGCCAGGAAGAGACTTACATCTGCAACATCTTCAGGCTTCCCTCCTCTTTTGAGGGGAATGCCTTCAATCCAGCTTTTTCTTACATCATCGGGAAGTTTAGCTGTCATATCGGTTTCGATAAAACCAGGAGCAATGGCATTACACCGAATGCTTCTGGAACCCAGTTCCTGGGCAATAGATTTCGTGAATCCGATCAGACCGGCTTTGGATGCTGAATAATTCGACTGTCCGGCGTTTCCGCCAACACCTACGACCGAACTCATATTGATGATCGAACCAGAGCGTTGTTTCAGCATCACCCGCTGAACAGCCTTGGTCATGTTAAACACAGATTTGAGGTTGACCTTGATGACCAGATCCCAGTCAGATTCTGTCATGCGCATCAGCAGATTGTCGCGGGTAATGCCGGCATTGTTAACCAGCACATCGATCCTGCCGAATTCAGCCATAACATCCTCAATTAATTTATCACTTCCTTCAAATGAACTTGCGTCGCTGGCATAACCCCTGGCTTTAACGCCCATTGCCCTGAGTTCATTTTCAAGCGCCTCAGCAACAGCATCGTAATTGAGGTCCGAGAATGCAACATTGGCTCCCTGAGAAGCAAACTTTACGGCAATTGCTTTACCGATCCCTCTGGCACCGCCGGTGATCAAAGCTGTCTTTCCTTCAAGTAATTTCATATGCTTGGTTTTGGTTTATGGTTTCTGAAAACTGGTTAATAACAAAGATAGAAATCGCAATTATTAACTTAACAAATAACTACGAGATCCACTTGACAAGGTTGAAATCCTGGCGATGCGGAAGCAGCGGATGTTTCGGATATAGCCTGAAAGCATAATCAAACACTCCGGCCTGCAGAGTTGGAATCTCAATAAAGAAGGTAACGATATTGCCATTGACTCCGGCAACCGTCATTTCTTCAGTAAAGGACAGGCTTTTGACTTCATCGTTTACCTTATGACCAAACAATACTTCGAGACCGATATCGTGGGCAGCCAGTTCATTGACGTTAAGTACCACTTCGGCAACAAAGTTTTCGCCCAGCCTCAGCGGTTTGCGGGTTGAATCAGGAACCCTTACCGATACGGTTTCAATACTATCCCATCCCCTGAGAATCTTGCGTTTCCAGGCTGATATCTGCCTGATGCCTTCGTAATCTTTGTCAAAGATCATTGACGACCTGCTGATCATTCTGTTGTAGAACCGGTCATAATAGTCATCGATCATCCTGCGCATGGTAAACTCCGGTGATATCCCTGAGATATTGTTCTTTATCAGCTGAACCCATTTCCGCGGAATTCCATTCTCATCGCGGTTATAGAAATCCGGAACGATTTCATCGGCAAAGATGTTGTAAAGGTTCTCGGCATCCAGTTCATCCTGGAATTGCTGATTTTCATAGGTTCTTTCTTCGGATAGGGCCCAGCCGGCTTCAGGTTTGTAACCTTCTGCCCACCAGCCATCAAGCACCGAGAAATTGAGCACCCCGTTCATAATGGCTTTTTCACCACTGGTTCCGGAGGCTTCAAGCGGACGTGTGGGCGTATTCAGCCATACATCAACACCCTGTACCAGCTTGGCACCCAGTGACATATCATAATTTTCAACGAAGACGATTTTTCCTGCAAACTGTGGCATTTTTGAAACTTCTATTACCCGTTTGATCAGGTCCTGTCCTGCTTTATCGGCAGGATGGGCTTTCCCGGCAAAAACAAACTGAACCGGTCTGCTGGCATTGTTTACCAGCTGAGAAAGGCGATCGGTATTGTTGAAAAGAAGGTATGCCCTCTTGTATGTCGCGAAACGGCGGGCAAAACCTATTGTAAGGGTATTATCATTCAGTGTTTCGAGGGTACGCATGATAAATTTAGGGTTCTCCTGCCGGCGTTTCAGGTCCTCACTGATACGTTTGCGCAGATAGGAAATCAGTTCCTTACGGTGGGTCTGTCTGAGTTTCCAGATATCTTCATCAGGCACCTGATGGATTTTGTCCCAGAGTTCGCGTTTGTGCTGATTCTGAATGAAATCCTCACCCGACATTTTCACATACAGGTCCTGCCAGGCGGAGGAAGCCCAGGTCGGAAGATGTACACCATTGGTTACATGGCTGATGTAGAGTTCTTCAGCGTAGTAACCTTCGAACATTCCCCGGAACATTTCCCGGCTTACCCGGCCATGAATGCGGCTTACCCCATTCATTTCCTGTGACAGTCTGGTTGCCAGTACACTCATCGAGAACTTTTCATCCAGTTTGTCTTCAATGTAACGGCCAAGGTTCATAAAGCTGTTCCACGAAAGATTGAGCCGGTCGGCATAATGTGGGATGTAAGCCCTCAGTACGTCTTCGCTAAAGGCATCATGACCAGCAGGCACAGGCGTATGGGTTGTGAACAATTGCGTAGCCCTCACGATCTCAAGTGCCTGATCAAATGAAAACTTCTGATCCTGAACCAGTAACCTGAGTCTTTCGAGACCGATAAAGGCGGCGTGGCCTTCGTTGCAATGGTAAACCGAAGGTTTTAATCCAAGCGCATTGATGAGGCGGATACCACCAACACCAAGCAACAGCTCCTGTTTGAAACGGTTGTCCCAGTCGCCACCATAAAGCTGATGGGTGATAAACCGGTCGGCTTCATTGTTTTCTTCAATATCTGTATCCAGCAGATAGAGGGGAATCCTGCCCACATCAAGTTTCCACACTTTGGCATGAAGACTTCTTCCGGGCAGGGCCAGTGAAATGATCACCCATTCACCGTTACTGTTTCTTACAGGTTTCAGCGGCATGTGGGTAAACTTCTGCGGAGTATAGGTATCAACCTGGTCTCCGGAGATGGAAAGATTCTGACGGAAATAACCGTAGCGATAAAGCAATCCGACGCCGATAAGATTTTTATTTGAGTCGCTTGCTTCTTTCAGGTAGTCGCCGGCCAGTACTCCCAATCCACCAGAGAAAATCTGAACTGTATCGTGAAGACCGTATTCCATGCTGAAATAAGCAATCTGATGCTTTGGTTTTTCAGCCGCTTTTTTCATGTATGCTTCAAACTCCTCATATACATGATCGAGTTTGTTAAGGAAAATTTCATTCTTCTCGAGTTGCTGCATCTTCTTCACGGTGAGCGATTCGAGCAACGCAATCGGATTGTGATGCAGGTTTTCCCACTGAACAGGATCAATCATCCTGAAAAGCTCGGTAGCCTGGGGATTCCAGCACCACCAAAGGTTTCTTGAGAGTCTTTTCAATCCGTTGAACCGTTCAGGGATTCCTGGTTTTACCAGAACCTTGTTCCACACCGGGGTTTGCTGTCTCTTCACAGGGAACGACATCAGCAGATCCGGAGTTCTTTTATCGCGGAAGAGTTCTTCACGGCCGGCTACTTTCTGCAGGGCAACCGAAAATGCTTCGTGGTATTTGCCAACGAGTTCATCCCAGAGGGCAATCCTTGAAATTTCGAATGCTTTTGCACGGGCTTTCTTAACATCAGACAGGTTGTAAGCAGAAAAACCCATGATAATCTCACGAATGGCTGATGTTACCTCCTTTTCATTGCTGTCGGTACGTTCAATCACCCAGGCACCGGGCTGGTGCTCCTTTTTCCTGTCACGTATCCAGAGCCCGAAGCCTGCCAGTGAAGTGGTGATGGTCGGGATATGGAAAGCAAGGCTCTCGAGCGGTGTATAGCCCCAGGGCTCATAATAGGAAGGAAACACAGAAAGGTCAAACCCGATGAGCATTTCATAATACGACAGGTTGAACACCCCATCTGATCCGTTGAGGTAGGAAGGGACAAATATCAGTTTTACCTTATCCTCCGGCCTGTTGAGCAATCCGGCAGATCTGGCTTTGTTGATAACCCGGTCATGCTCCTGATCAAAGAGTCCGTGGGTAAGGTACTCCCCTGTTGTGGGAGAATTGAAGTCCGGATCGTTGAGGCGTGCGAGTAAAGCTTCAGAAGGGCCTGAATGGTTGGCCGGTACGGTAATGAATCCGATGATGGTCTTGTCGGATTTCCTGTTGTTGTTGAGTGATGCAAGGGCATCGATGAAGAGGTCGATTCCTTTGTTTCTGAATTCATATCTGCCGCTGTTGACTACCAGAAGACTATCATCAGGCAAATCGACATTAAAGAGTGCACGGGATACCTGCATTATTTTGTGACGGGCCATGCCACGCCGGTTATCAAACTCTGCAGGAGCGGGTACAAAGCTATCGTCAAAACCGTTAGGTGTTACCACATCGGGTTGACGGGAAAGGAAACGGGAACATTCAACAGCTGTGATATCGCTTACGGTTGTAAAAGCATCGGAACTCTGTGCTGCAGCCCTTTCAAGAGAGAATTTCGACACAATATCAAACCTGCGGGCAAGCCCATCGGCCTGATAATTTATGTACTCGCCATAGAGCGGAAGGTTATTGCCTGCAACGGCCCTTCCAATTGCTGTTGCATGTGTTGTAAAGATACATCCTACCTGGGGTACTTTGTCGCGCAGATAAAGAACCCCTGTTCCTGTCATCCATTCATGAAATTGGGCTACTATACGGTCGTGGGAAGTAAGGTTGAATTCGTAAAAGCTCTCGATAACCTTCCCGGCAGCATAACCAAAAAGCGCGGGTTCTACATAATCCCACTGGCCTGAAATAGAGTCGAGCTGGTATGTTTCCCAGAAATTTGCAAAAATTTTATCTTTAATCTGAAAATAGGGCGTAAAATCAACCAGGAAAACAATCGGGTTGCTTTCGATGTTCCATCTCCCTATCCTGATTCTGAGGCCCTGAGCTTCAGCATGTTCCCGCCAGGAGCGATAGATGTATCTGTCTTCAATAAAATCAGGATTTTTATTTGTTTCTTTCCAGACGTCGGGTCCGATCAGGATGTAATTATCTTCCAGCATTTTCTGTATTCCCGGCGCTTTGGTAGAAACTACCGTATAAATGCCGCCGACCTTGTTACAGATTTCCCAGCTTGTTTCGAAAAGATAATCAGGCTTTAATTTTTGAAGTTGTGTCATGAGAATTGGGTATTATTCAACAATAAGGCCACTGCACAGAGGCAGGGGCCTTTAGGTTCTGGTTCAGTTATGGTTAATTGCCCGGAGCTGGTTTTGTAATCTTTGCATGCAAAATGACTTTCCAGGACTAAAAGAGTGATTTGATCAGGTCGTTTACCTTCTTCCGGTACTTTTCAATGGCTGCTTTTCCCGGTTTGGCTGTTGATTTCAGCAAATCTTCCAACTCCCTGCGTTTAGCAACCGGGAGGTTTTTCATAAGCTTATCAATTTCCGATTCAGCCCTCCCCATGATGGAACGAGCCAGATCTTTCAGATCGAGCCTGGCAACTGCTGCATTCAGGTCTTTTTTCGAAAGGCTGAAAATAATGTCATCATCGGCTGCCGGCGCTGCTTTTTTACTGCTTTTCGCTTTGGTCTGCTGTTCGGATTTTGCTTTGGTTGCTGTTTTGTTCAAACCAGCCGGATCCGGAATATCGAACATTTCAGTTTCAGCAACAGTTTTTTCGTCATAATGCTCAACACGGCTGATAAAGTCAGAGAGCACATTCATATAATTAATAAATGCCTCGTAAGGGGTTGAATAAGGATTGAAGTACTTATGAACTGCCCCGTCGGAGAACCACTTGGTACACATGTAATAGAAATGGTCAGAAGTCTGAAGGTACAACCAGTCTTGCTGTATTTCCCTGTTCCTGATCTGCTTCACTTTCTCTGAAATCCTGTAAAGACTTTCAAATGCTTCATCCTGCATTTCATTACCAAGCCATGCAGTAAGGTCACGTTCCTCATCAGCCCATGAGATCGGGTAAGGAACATTTACTGCAGCAACGGGCTGAAGTTTTGAAGCGAGCTGGCTCGGGGTTGAGAATCCAAAATTGGTTTGCGAGAAAATCTGTTTGGGTAAGGCTTTCATGAAATCGAAAATGCCGGTCTCGGCCCACTGATGTTCTCCGAACGATTCGTAATCAAGGAAAATATTGACAACCTGCTGGTTTTTATCAGCACTGCCAATCCATGATGCAAATTTCTCGGCTGTAAGCGGCCATTCAATCCAGCTCTGGTTTGAAAAGCGGAAAGCAATGTCATCGCTGAGCTGGTTGTTGCGCAAAAGCAGTTTCAGCTTGGGTGTGGTTCCGCTGCAATACAGGAAATTCGGACTTTTCCATCCCAGGATATGCTTGGCCCCTTCGGTCAGCATCACATTGTACCCCATGTCAAAAACCATGCTTCCGATGGCATCGGAATAGATGAGCTCAGTATTCCGGAAAGCAGTGGGACGTACACCGAATAACTGTTCAATTTTGTCAGCGTGCAGTTTAACCTGACGTTTAAACTCATCGGCATCTTTAAGTGCAACGAGGGAATGGGCGTAGGTTTCGGCAAGGAACTCAACATTGCCGGTGGCTGCCAGTTTCCTGAAGCTATCGAGGGCTTCCGGTGCATACATCTCGAACTGGTCGAGTGCATTCCCCGAAATTGAAAAACTTACCCTGAAAGCTGCACCATATTCTTTTATAAGACCGAGTAACAACTTGTTCATCGGCAGGTAGGATCTTTCGACGACACGTTTTATAATGGACCGGTTCTGGTATTCGTCGTAATAATGATGGTTGGCTCCAATATCGAAAAACCGGTAAGTTTTGATTCTGAAGGGCTGATGAACCTGAAAATAAAAGCAAATTGATCTCATGGTGGTTTATTATGACAGTGATTATGATCTATTTCTCCAACGCTTTTTCGTACACATCTTTGATGAGTCTGGCTGCATTCTCCCATTTGAGGTTTTCAACTTCGTGGGCACCGTATTTGGAGAATACCGAAGAAAGGCTGTTGTAGCGCAGTAAAGCATAAATGGCATCAGCCATTGCATCAATATCCCAGAAGTCGACCTTCAACGCATGCTGCAGAACTTCGGCTACGCCCGATTGCTTTGAAATCACCACTGGAACATTTGAGCGCATGGCTTCGAGAGGAGAAATGCCAAATGGTTCTGAAACAGAAGGCATTACATACACATCGCTCATGGCAAACATACGGTCTACATTTTCGCCCCTGAGGAATCCGGTAAAATGGAATCTGGTGGCAATACGGAGCTGTGCAACCCTGCGGATCATCTTTTCCAGCAGGTCTCCTGTTCCGGCCATTACAAACCTCACATTCGGGTCGCGTTGCAATACTTTGTAAGCTGCCTCAATAAAGTACTCCGGACCTTTCTGGAAGGTAACCCTTCCGAGAAACGTTACAATTTTTTCAGGCACATGTTTTTGTACATCAAGCAGTTCGTTCCTGTCGGTAGGTTCAACGGCATTGTGCACGGTAATTACTTTATCGGGATTTATTCCGTAGCGATCGATGACGATATTGCGTGTAAGGTTGCTCACGGTAATCACCTTGTCAGCGGCTTCCATGCCCTGACGTTCAATGTCATACACCTGTTGGTTCACATTTTCGCCCGAGCGGTCAAACTCAGTGGCATGCATGTGCACAACCAGGGGTTTACCGCTTGCTTTTTTGGCTGCGATACCAGCAGGATAAGTAAGCCAGTCGTGTGCATGAATCAGGTCAAATTCCGAGTCCGACGCTATCTGGGCACCGACAAGCGCATAGCGCGACACTTCTTCGAGCAGGTTAGCGCCATATTTACCGGAAAAAGTATATCTGGCATTAAAAATTGATTCTTCAGTTTCTGAATAATAAGCTTCGCCTGTTTCAATAAGATTGTCGAAGGCTTCGGGGCCAACGTAGGGAACCAGGCTTGAATTTACTTCCAGATAAGTGATGTCTTTCCAAAAGTCCTGTTGTCCTGTCTTGCGGATATCGATGGTAACATCGCTGGCATTCACCAGTCTGACCGCTTCCTCGCTTTCATCGCCATAGGCTTTGGGAACGACAAATAAAACCTGAACTCCGTTTTTCAGCAGGCCTTTGGTCATACCGAAGCAGGCAGTGCCAAGCCCACCGGTGATGTGTGGCGGAAACTCCCAACCGAACATCAAAACTTTCATAAATGAATCCCTTCTTTAATTTTCAATGATGAATTGTTTACAATTTTGCTGAATATTGTCTTATTAACCAGTTGATCCTGAGCATTTCAGCAATGTTCCAGGCTTGAGAGATGGCGCCACCTGCCTTGTGGGGAGGATCGCCATCATAAACTTCTGAAATGGTTCCAATACCATGTTCGACCATTACTTCTTTGAAGCCATTGTACAGATCAACTGCCATTTTAAGGCCCCCTTTGCCATGAATGGCCAGGTATCCCTCAAGAAAATGCCCCAGGAGCCATGGATACACAGATCCCTGATGGTAGGCATTGTCGCGTTGTGTCTGACTACCGGCATATACGCCTTTGTAGAGCGGGTTTTTAGGAGCAAGTGATCTTAACCCCCGTATTGTAAGTAACTCAGATTTAAGTCGTTCAAGCACACCATTGCGCATCTCTTCGTTGAGCGGTGAATAGGGTAATGAGGTGGCGAATACCATGTTGGGTCTGACAGAAAAGTCTTTGTAATCTCCGTTGGTATAATCAGCCAGATACTTTTTCTTCGGATCCCAGAAGTTTGCAATGAATGCCTGCGGGAACGCAGCGGCTACGCCTTTCCATTCATTCACAAAATCCTCATCACCTGCCTGGGTAGCAAGTTCAATGGCAAACATAAGTGCATTATACCACAGTGCATTTACTTCAACTGTATAGCCGATCCGGGGTGTAACCGGTTTTCCTTCAACAACGGCATCCATCCAGGTTACAGCATAACCGGTCTCGCCTGCATAGATCAGACCGTTATCGTGCATTTTGATGTTGTAGGCAGTTCCCGCACGGAATCCTTCAAGAATGGTTTTCATTTTCTTTCCGTACTCTTTCCACAACCTGCGGGTGGTTTTGGTATAAAGTCCATATTGCTGCAAGGCCCAGAAAAACCACAATGGGGCATCGGCTGAATTATACAGGGCCTGCTCGCCAATTCCCATATTCGGGAAAAGGGGTCCGCGCATTTCCTGAATGATGGTATCAATGGCTGCTTTTGCTGTTTTAAAATCACCAATGGCCAGTGTAAGCCCGGGAAGCGAAATAAAAGTATCGCGCCCCCACCGGCCAAACCATGGATAGCCGGCAATGACTTCAACTTTTTTTGCCCGTCGTACGACAAATTGCTGAGCAGCATTGAGCAGACAGTTTTCAAAACTGTCGCGGGGTACCCTGCGCTCAATTTCACTGAGATATGACTTTTTCAGTATTGCCGGGTTTACCTGCTCAATGCCGGCAGAAAAATAGATGCTTTCGCCTTTTGCAATGGGCATTTCAAAATATCCCGGAGTATAAAGATCCTCAAGATATTCGTACCCCCTGGCTTTCTCCCGTATGTATTCAACGTTGTAGTACCAGTCAGGAACATGCACATAATCAGGATCTTTTGAAAACTGCAGGTGCAGGTATGAGTATCCGCGGTACATCCTGAGTCTGATTCCATGTGAGATCGGCTCATAACTGGTGTCCACATCATAGTTGGCTTTACTGAGGGCATGTATATTCCTGAAAGCAAGAAAGGGTCTGAAACGTATGATGGTAGGCGAATGGGCTTCAACAAGGGTGTATTTGATGATCATCCTCCCGTCTTTGTGAGAGAAGAGCATTTCTTTGGTAAATTCGATACCTCCCACACCATAGGTGAGTTTTGGTATGGGCTCTGTGCTGAAATCCTTCAGGTATTTGTGTCCTTTTGGCGAAAAAACATCCCCCTGGTACTTCCTGATTCCAAGGTTAAATTCAGCATTGTGCTGAATCAGGGTTTCATCAAAAGCCGAAAGTAAGACATGGTTTCCGCTGTCGATCGCTGGTTGAGGAACCACCAGCAGGCCATGATACTTTCTTGTATTGCAATTGATGATGGTACTGCTGGCGTATGCTCCTTCCCGGCTTGATCTCAGAAGTTCCTTGGGCAGGCTGTATTCCAGATTTACCAGCTGATTCTTATCAAAATTAATATAGCTCATATAAGCAACTTTGACTTTTTAAACACTCTGATTATGCTTTGCAAAGATACATCATTTAATATTCACTTAAAAATCAGACGATCCAATGATATTATCAGACGGGTTTGCTTTGGTTTTGCTGAGTGCCCAAACAGCAAATCATTCCCAAATGTTCAAAAGAAGCTCATATACAGACGAAAACAATAACTAGCCTTATCCTGAGATATTTTTGGCTTTGTCGTTAAAAGGAACCCAATCCCCCTGAATCTGCCTTAATCGCTTACTTCAACGCATTTCCCTTTTGCCTGACCACAGGAAATCAGGATCTGACAGGCTCAATTTTGCTGTTTTATTTTTTAACAGCAGGAAACCCGCTACTTTTGCAATCAATTAACCTTACAGAATTTCAAAATACTTTTACACACCATCACATGATTTTTGAAGCACTGGTTTCCCTCCTCACCCTTGTGTTGCTGGAGATTGTTCTTGGTATCGACAACATCGTCTTTCTGTCAATCCTTTCAGGGAAGTTGCCTCCGGAGAAGCAGAAAAAAGCAAGGCGAATAGGACTTGCACTTGCCATGGTGCTGAGGCTTGGCCTTTTGTCGGTGATCTCTGTGATCATGCAACTCAAAAACGAGCTTTTTACTGTTCTGGGGCATGGAATTTCAGGTAAAGATCTGATTTTGATTCTGGGAGGTCTGTTTCTGCTTTACAAGAGTACAAGTGAAATATACCATAAAATGGAAGGCGTGGAAGGAGACGTTTCAAAGACTATCAGGAATGTAACTTTCACAAACATCATAATACAGATACTGATCATGGACATGGTTTTCTCCATTGATTCCATCATCACTGCAGTAGGAATGGCCCGTGAACTGTGGATCATGTTCAGTGCGGTCATTATCTCTGTCGGTATTATGATGGTTGCTGCTGAGCCCATCAGCAAGTTTGTAAACACTCACCCGGCTTTCAAAATGCTCGCCTTATCGTTTTTACTGCTGATCGGCTTCTCGCTGGTGAGTGAAGGCTTTGGCATTGAAATCCCGAAAGGGTACATTTATTTCGCAATGGCGTTTTCATTGCTGGTTGATTTTCTGCAGATGCGGGCAAGCGAAGGAAAAACCAGACCTGTGAAAACCCGCGATCATTATACAGAAAAATAGCCTGACCGGCTTCTTATTTTTTCCTTCCGAAAAACCGGTTTAACACCCCGATAAGGATTCCGGCTTTTACCGGTTTGGTGATGTAATCATCACATCCGGCTGCAATGGCTTTGTCCCTGTCGCCACTGAGTGCATAGGCAGTTACCGCAACCACCGGCAATTCCGGATTCGTTGATTTTATTCTTCTGGTAGCCTCATAACCGTCCATCCCCGGCATCTTTATGTCCATCAGGACCAATTCAATGGCAGGATTCATGCTGCATGCCTCCACAGCTTTAATCCCATCTTCGACATGAACAATGCTGAAGTTCATCTTTTTGAGAATGGCTTCAATCAGTTGATAATTGGCGTAAACATCTTCGGCAACCAGCACGGTTTTACCCGAACCGTTGAGTGATAATCCCGTACTCTGATGGTTGTTCGCCAGGGCCTGAGGGTCATTCAGTGCTTTGTAAGGTACTGTAAAATAAAAGGTTGTTCCTTTTCCCGGGGCTGATTCTAGCCAGATGTTACCTCCCAGTAATTCGGTATAGGCTTTTGAAATTGCCAGGCCAAGTCCGTTACCACCGTACTCTTTTGACGGATCAGCATTGGCTTGTCTGAAACGCTCAAATATCACCTGATGAAGGTGCTCCGGTATTCCGATTCCCGTATCACTCACGAAAAACTGAAGCATATCACCATTGAGCTTACAGCCAAAATCAACCAACCCGTGATCGGTAAACTTAATGGCATTCCCGATAAGGTTCGACAAAATCTGTTTCAGCTTGGTTTCATCGGTTCTGACCAGTGCTGCCTGAGATGTTACTGAACTCCGGTAGTTGAGCATAATCTGTTTCCCGGCACTGGCCATCTTGAACTGGTTGTAGAGCATATTGAGTACCTCATTCACATCACAGCCCGATTCTCTTACTTTCTCCTGTCCTGATTCGATGGTTGCAATACTGATGATGTCGTTGATGATGGAAAGCAGTTGTTCCCCGTTTTGAGTGATGATCCGCTGAAAATAGCGCTGGTCTTCCTGAGTGGTATCAGGGTCATTAAGCAAACTGGTAAAACCAAGTATACCATTCAGGGGAGTGCGTATCTCGTGCGACATGTTGTTAAGAAATGCCGTTTTCAGCCGGTCGCTCTCTTCAGCCTTCACGAGTGCTTCCCTGATGTCGTGTTCGGCTTTTTTACGCTGTATTGACAGACTGAGCTGACGCGCCACAAACTCAAGCATTTCAACATCCCTGAAATTATAAGCCTGCGTACTCGAGTAGCTTTGAATAACCAAAGCCCCGATTGCCTTGTTGTTCACTGTTAGCGGAACTCCAAGCCAGTGTTCGCAGGGTTCGCCGACAATTTCCAGTACACCTTGCTGACACAGCAATTCAATATCGCTTTTATCGATCAGCAGGGAGCGTTTGTTTTTGATGACAAATCCTGTTGCCGATTTCCCGGCTTTCCACTCGGAAAGCTGATCTTTTTCATCTTTCAGGTACGGAATCGACAACATATCCGTAGTTTCATCGTAAAAAGCTATGTAGAAGTTGGTTGTATCCAACAGGGTTCCGAGCAGCAGGCGTATTTTCTCAAACAATTCCGACAACTCATTGATCAGGTTGGCGGCATTGGAAATCTGAAGTAAAACACTTTGTATTTGCTCAGCTTTTTTGCGGAGCGTAATATCATGACCTATTCCGACCAACCCGTTTACTTTTCCCTGTTCGTCGTGTAATGGAATTTTTGAAGTCAGCATCCAATGAATCCGCCCATCCGGACCAGCGACTTCATGTTCGCTGTTAAGCAATGGTGTTCCGGAGTTAATCACCTGAAGATCATCGGTATAACCTTTAATTCCGGCTTCATAGCCCAGCATCTCAACATCGGTTTTCCCCAGGGCTTCCGCTTCCTTCTCCAGGCCCATCAGACTCAGGTCGGCCCGGTTGGCTACGATTTTTCTTCCATTGATGTCTTTAAAATAGATTGAATCGGGCAGGTTATCGATGAGGGTTCGCAGGATTTTCTGCTCTCTGTGCATGGCCTCCTCGGTTTTCTTTCGCTCAGTGATATCAATCACCGATACAATACCGGCATATTTTCCTTTGTACAGCAGCGAACTTCCGCTGAGGTAGACCCATTTTTCTTCTCCGGACTTTGAAGAAATTCTGAACTCATAACTAGGCGTAGCCTGTAAACCTGACTGCCGGCTTTGTCCCCTTAGCCGGATCATCTCGCGGTAATCACCGGTAGCAATATCCCAGAAATTCATCTGGTAAAGCTCAGCTGCAGAATATCCGCTAAGTTTCTCCCCTGCGGCATTGGTATACACCCACTTGTCATCCTGATAAATCATGATGGCATATGGCGAAGATTCTGCCAATGTCCGGAATTTATCTTCACTCTCTCTGAGTGCAGACAATGCCTTATTTCGCTCTGAGATGTCACGGATGATCTCCAGGCCTGCCCTTTCTCCCAAATAGTTAACAGGGATCTCAACAACTTCAACATCAATGATTTCACCATCGATTCTGAGGAACTTTTCTTCAGCAATACCTGCAGGAATTCCCGACTCGATGGTATGCTGAATTCGTGAGATCATTCCTTCCCGGTTTTCCGGATGAAACAGTTCAGCCAGAGGTTTTCCGGATAAATCACCGGTCGACACAGCGCCCAGGATTTTCAGGGCAGCCGGGTTCGCAAACTGGATTTCGCCATTGGCATGAATAATTACCCCATCAGGTAGAAATTCAACAATATGCCTGTATTTCAGTTCACTGTCTTTCAATGCCTGTTCTGCAGCTTTTCGCTGACTGATATCCCTTCCGAAAACTACCAGACCTTTCCGGCTGCCATCCTCATTAAAAACGGGGGTTTTGATGACCTCATAGGTGCGTTTTTCACCATCAATGGTAGGAATCACCTCATCTGCAATGCTCATGCGGCCTTGTTGCCAGGCCTGTTCATCGGTATTTTCGCAGTTGAGAAATGCTTCCCTGAACATCTCATGGGTATAGCGTGCCAGTTCTGAATCCTTTTTCAGGTAATAATCAGTACCCGTGAGGCCAAAAAGTTCAAGATCCGCATTATTGGCCTGCAACCAGCGTCCGGCACTGTCTTTGAAACAGATGATATCGCTTGTGGCATTCAGCAGTGTAAGCAGCTGTTCTTCCTTGGTCTTCAGCTCCTCTTCGGCCTTTTTTCTGTTGGTAATATCCCTGAAAAACGACTGGTAAGTTCCGTCAGGCATGGCTTTGGAGTGCATCTCCACGAAAACTTCAGTCAGATCTTTGCGTTTGATTTTCCTTTCTCTGGTGAGACTTTCACCGAGATTGAGCTTTGAATACTCCAGCGGCCTGGCGGTAAGTTCTTCCGTTCTGAAGAGGTCGCTGATGTTCATGGAAAGCAGTTCCTCTCTGGAATAGCCAGTCAACTCCAGTGCTTTGTCGTTTACAAGGAGAAAGTTACCCTGATTGTCACCCTGAAAAAAAGCATCTGTTGCCAGTTCCAGCAGCATCCTGAACCTCTCTTCGCTTTTTCTGAGAATTTCTTCTGCCCGTTTTTTACTGGTTATGTCCTGATGAAACACAGCCATTCCGTAAATTACATCGGCCGCATCCCTGATCGGGCTGAAGGTAATTTCTTCTACTTTATTAATATCCTGTTGATCTGCAGGCTGTTCAACAACAAATTGCTCACCCTGCATCACCCTTTGAAGGTATTGCTTCCAGAGAATCTGGCTTTCCTTATTCATCTGTAAGGCTTCAGACAGGTTCTCGCCGCGCTGAATCACTCTTCCGGTAAGTTGTTTGTTGCGGAGCTGAAAGCATTTATTGCCGGTGATCAACCTGAAACCGGCATCAACTGCATACACCTGACCATCAAAAATATTGATCAACTCCCGTATTCTCTTCTCGTGCTCGGTCAATGCCAGCTCAGCAGCAACCAGCTCATCAATCTGCCTGAACCTGATCACTATAGCATTTACACCTTCAACGTTTAACATATTGGAAACCATACTTTCCAACCATATCCATTCCTGTTTGGCCGATAAGTACCGGTATCTGCAGGTGAAGGATTTTGCAGGGTCAGCAATCAGTTCCCGCATTCTCACCGAGACCTCCTGCAAATCGTCGGGGTGAATTTTTTCTACTGAAGAAAACAGTATCATTTCCTCACTGCTGTAACCGAAAATATGCTGTGCCGAAGGACTGACAAACAGGTAGTGACCTTCCACATCAATGAGCACCAGTCCATCAGGAGCATTTTCGAAAATAGCCCTGAAATCAATCTGGCCGGGAGCTATAAACGTCCGCTTTTCACTATCAGGCTTAATTTCTTTGCCATTCTGGTGTTTTTTCCCTCCAATCATTCCCATGTCGCTTATAGTTTAATGGATCTCGGTTTGCAGTTCTGTTCGTTTGTGATCCACAAAAAACCGAAATGTAATCCGGATTTAAGGGAAACAAACCGAACTTTCTGAAAATTGCTTAAAAGTATTGAAACTTTAAAAATTTCACCACGGGAAAGCAAACAATTTTGTGGGTTATTGCTGAAAAAATACCTCGAATCACGATTCATTCTGCATCCATCGCGATTTTCTGCTTTATGTCCTTTTCAGACATTCATTATGTGGTTCATTACAAATTACTTAAAGAAATTGTGTTACGCTTATTCTCCCATTCACAGCAGTTTAAGATCATGATCGTTTACGTGAAGACTGCAATAAAACAGGCAATCCTGCGTATTATCAAGCATATCGCTATATTTGCAACAAGTTTATCAACAATGAAGCCAACACTCTCCCTTTTGTTAAAGCTAACAACTTGTTTACTTATCCTGACTATTGTTGCGGCTTCATGTAAGAAAGATGAACCCGTGGATACCAATCCAGATCTGAAGCTTGGATTTTCCGCAGATACAGTGTTTTTCGACACGGTATTCACCACAGTAGGCACTGCTACACAGATTTTTAAAATTTTTAACCCATCTGACGATAAGATCATCATCAGTTCTGTTGAACTGGCCAGGGGAAATTCCTCTCCTTTCAGAATTAATATCGACGGAATCCCGGCGACCTCCATCACTGACCTTGAAATCGCCGGAAAAGACAGCGTTTTCGTTTTTGTCAAAGTGACCATTGATCCGAACCAGGCCAATGCACCGCTGGTACAGAACGACAGCATTGTTTTTGTCACCAACAACAACCGGCAGGATGTCAAACTGATTGCCTGGGGACAGGATGCCCATTTTTACAGAAACGGCATCATCAGCAGTGACTACGTATTTACAGCCGATAAGCCCCATGTTATTTACGGATTTCTGGCTGTTGATTCATTGTACACGCTCACCATCGAAGCCGGGGCCAGGGTGCACCTCCACAGCAAAGCCTTTCTGCTTATTTACAGGGATGCCTCTCTGAAAGTGAATGGCACAGCCGGCAATCCGGTGATCTTCGAAGGCGACCGTCTGGAAGATTATTACAGGAGTATACCCGGACAGTGGGGCCGCATCTGGCTGTATGCCGGAAGCATCAACAACGTTATCAACCATGCCATTATCCGTAACGGAGAAGTCGGCATTCAGGCAGATACCACCGGAAACTCTGTGAACCCAACATTGCTGATTTCCAACTCTTTGATTTACAACATGACCGGTATCGGTTTGCTCGGCCAGGGAACGTCCATCAAGGCAGCCAATTGTGTTTTCGGCAACTGCGGTTCGTATGCGGTAGCCCTTTCACTCGGGGGAAATTACGATTTCAGACATTGCACTATCGGCAATTTCTGGAATGAGTCGTTCAGGAAAACCTCTGCCCTGCTGCTCAACAATTATTACTTTGACACCAGCAATCATGTGCAGATCAGGGCCCTGGAGAATGCCTATTTCGGCAACTGTGCCATTTACGGTGATAAGTCTGAAGAACTGACCTTTGACAAGTATACAGAAGGAACCTTTAATTATAAGTTCGAACATTGCCTGCTCAGAACCGAAACAGACCTGAGCAATCAGGAGTTTTTTCCAGGGAGCCTCAAAAACGAGGATCCATGGTTCAGGGACCCTGAAACAGCTCTGTACCAGCCAGACAGTACCATTTCAGCATTGATCAATAAGGGCAACCTCAATGTACTGAACAGCAGCTTTGTACCTCTTGAGTATGATCTTGATGGCAATAGCAGGGTTGCAGATCAGTTGCCGGATATCGGGGCTTATGAGTTTGTGCTGCCGGAAAAGAAGAGCCGCTAATCTGCTCAATGAGAATTCCTTATCTCAAAAAAAAAATGCCCGGTCGAATCGTCCGGGCATTTCGATTAAAATGTGATTACCTTATTTAAGCAGTTCAAGCATTTTTGAGCCGATTTCAGCCGGTGAATCTACCACATGTACGCCGCAATCGCGCAGAATTGCTTTTTTGGCTTCAGCAGTATCGCCTTCACCGCCGACAATCGCACCGGCATGACCCATGGTACGGCCTTTGGGCGCTGTTGCACCAGCGATAAAGCTCACCACCGGTTTGGTCCCGTGTTCTTTGATCCAGTATCCTGCCTCAGCCTCCATACCACCGCCGATTTCACCGATCATGACAATGCCTTTGGTTTCGGGATCAGCCATAAACAACTCCACGGCATCGCGGGTGGTGGTACCGATAATGGGGTCTCCACCGATGCCAATGGCAGTAGTCTGGCCCAATCCGGCTTTGGTAAGCTGGTCAACCGCTTCATAGGTAAGGGTGCCGGAGCGGCTGACGATGCCAACCACGCCTTTTTTGTGGATAAAACCTGGCATAATACCAATTTTTGCCTCATCAGGCGTAATGATACCCGGGCAGTTGGGACCGATCAAACGGCTTTTCCGGCCTTTCAGATATTCTTTGGCATACAGCATATCCTTCACCGGAATACCTTCGGTGATGCAAACGATCACTTCAATGCCAGCGTCGGCTGCCTCCATTATGGCATCGGCTGCAAATGCCGGAGGTACAAAGATGAGGGAAACATTGGCCCCGCTAGCCTGAACAGCTTCAGCGACAGTATTGAAAACCGGCTGTCCGAGATGAAATTTCCCGCCTTTCCCGGGGGTAACTCCGCCCACTACATTGGTGCCGTATTCGATCATCTGTGTTGCATGAAAGGTACCTTCTGTGCCGGTAAATCCCTGAACGATCACCTTTGACTCTTTGTTGACAAGGATACTCATAAGATAAGTAGTTGTAAGTGTTTATGTTAAATAATTTGACTTTGACAGACGAAAATGGGTAATTTTGTAAAAAAGCCTGAAATCCCCCATCAGACAGGAGGCGGTGATTTTTATGGCGATAAAGGTAAATAAAAAATCATATGATGAACACTGCATTTATCAACCTGAATGATACGATCTGTGCGCTGTCAACCCCTGCAGGATCAGGGGCAATCGGTGTTGTGAGGCTTTCCGGCCCAGATGCAGCGGACATCAGCTTACAGTTTGTTGAGATCAGCAGAGATGTTACGGCTGAAACCATCGTTCCCCGCATGGTTTACTTCGGAAAATTCATGGTCATGGGTGAACTGCTTGACGAGGTACTCATTACGTATTTCAAAAATCCCCACTCATACAATGGTCAGGATATCGTTGAAATCTCATGTCACGGTTCTGTTTTTATCCAACAGCGCATACTGGAAGCCTTATTGTCGGCCGGTGCCCGCCTGGCAGAACCGGGTGAATTTACCCTCAGGGGATTCCTTAACGGGAAGTTTGACTTGTCGCAGGCTGAAGCAGTTGCCGATCTGATTGCCTCCAATTCAGTGGCTTCACACCGTCTGGCCATGCAGCAGATGCGCGGCGGTTTCTCACTGAAAATCGGAGAACTCAGGGCGCGGCTCATTGATTTTGCTTCGTTGATTGAACTCGAACTTGATTTCAGTGAGGAGGATGTGGAGTTTGCCGACCGCCATGCCTTGTTTGACCTGCTCGGTAAGATAAAATCGGAGCTTGAATCCCTGAAATCAAGTTTTGCACTGGGCAATGTGATGAAACATGGAATTCCGGTGGCCATCGCCGGTGCACCCAATGTTGGCAAGTCAACCTTGCTGAATGCCCTCCTGAACGAAGAAAGGGCCATTGTTTCAGAAATTCCCGGTACTACCCGCGATGCCATCGAAGACACCATCAGCATACAGGGGACTACTTTCAGGTTTATTGATACGGCCGGAATCCGCCACTCTGATGATGTAGTTGAAAACATTGGCATCGGACGAACTTTTGAAAAGATGAACCAGGCTGCTGTGGTCCTATATGTATTCGATATCAACACAACCACAGAGAAGGAGATCGATGAAGCGCTCGCCAGCATAAGGAATCAGCTCGACGATCCTGAAAAACAGATCATTCTGGTAGCCAACAAAACCGATATGCTGGGCGAGGCACCGCATTCATTCAGGAAACTTGTTGAACTCGACACCCTTTTTGTATCGGCCAAGCGCAACGAAAACATCAACCTGATTACCGAACGCCTGCTGAAGTCGGCCCGACAGGGAGATTCCACTGACCAGACGGTGGTTTACAGCCTCCGCCATTACGAAGCCCTTTCACGAGCCTCCCAAAGCATCGCCAGTATTGAGGAGGGCTTTGCCAATGGCATTCCATCTGATCTGATTGCAATCGACATCCGCCAGGCGCTCCATCACCTGGGCAGCATCACTGGCGAAGTCACCACCGATGAGCTGTTGGGGAATATTTTCGGGAAGTTCTGTATCGGAAAGTAATACCACAAAGCTGCATATATAGTACAGATGGACTTCCCCGATTGTTTAGAAAACAAAATAGGTTAGCCCTGAAAGGGCGAAATATGCGAACGTTGGGCGAAGTCCATCGTTAAGAAAACAAATAACAGTAAGCCCTGAAGGGTATAATATATCGACGATAGTGGAACAGCAATCGATCGTCGCCAAACTTGAAAACCTTTCATCCGAAACAAAAACACTGGAAGCGATTTATCAGAAAAAATTGGATAATTTTAGAGGTATTAAAGAAAAACCTGTGAAGAGGGTGTTTAGAGGCGAGTTAACCAGAGATTAAAATAAAGGGTGTTGAAAAATTTCGCCCTTTCAGGGCTTCTTCCTGATTTAGTAACCGGTATCACAGGGCTTCGCCGCTGTGATAACAGATTTTGTCCTTTCAGGACTTAACGAATAATGTGTCATGAAAGGGCGTAAGTAATACCCGAAGGACCAAGTCCATCGAATATAAAATATGCACAAGATAAGCCCTGAAAGGGCGTAAGACATCAACGATGGGCGAAGACCATTGTACATAAAATGATCAAATGAAAACCCTGAAAGGGCGAAAGATAACAACGATGGGCGAAGTCCATCGATTATGAAATAAGCACGAAATAAGCCCTGAAAGGGCAAAAGACATCAACGATGGGCGAAGTCCATCGTGTATAAAATGATCGACTGAAAGCCCTGAAAGGGCAAAAGATAACAACGATGGGCGGAGTCCATCGTGTATAAAATGATCGACTGAAAGCCCTGAAAGGGCAAAAGATAACAACGATGGGCGGAGTCCATCGTTAAAAATCATAAAAATGGTAAGCCCTAAAAGGGCGAAAGATAACAACGATGGGCGAAGTCCATCGTTAAAAACATAAAAATGCTAAGCCCTGAAAGGGCGAAATACCAAACATTATGGGGCAATCTTTAGTTAAAAACTACATCCACATCACTTTCAGCACCAAACACCGTGTGCATCTGATTCACCCTCCCACCGAAGAAGAACTTTACAGTTACCTCGGTGGAATTTGCAAAAACCTGAAATGTCAGCCTCTGAAAATCGGGGGGCATTCCAACCATGTTCATATCCTCTGCATGTTGTCGAAAAATATTGCTTTGGCAAAATTGCTGGAGGAAGTTAAATCCCATTCCTCAAAATGGATAAAAACAAAAGATCCCTTACTCAAGAACTTTTACTGGCAGGATGGATATGGGACATTCTCGGTCAACCCGGCTGAGGTTGATGTGGTAAAGACATATATCGAGAGACAGCATGAACATCACAGAAAGTTAACTTTTGAAGAAGAGTATCTGGCATTTTTGGCTAAGTATGGAATTGAGTATGACGAGAGGTATGTGTGGGATTAGTTATTTCGCCCTTTCAGGGCTGGGTTCTGCGTTCCCTTCGAATTCACAGGGCTGCGCCCTGTGTTAATGGATAGCGCCCTTTCAGGACTTATCTTTGCTTCTGGTCTGGATTCTCAGAGCTGCGCCCTGTGTGGGTGGATGGCGCCCTTTCAGGGATGTATTCCGCATTCGCATCGAATTCACGGGACTGCGCCCTGTGTTAGTGGATGGCGCCCTTTCAGGGCTTATCTTAGCTTCTGGTCTGGATTCTCAGGGCTGCACCTTGTGTGGGTGGATAGAGCTCTTTCAGGGCTGGGTTCTGCTTTCCTTCGATTTCACAGGGCTGCGCCCTGTCTTAATGGATGGCGCCCTTTCAGGGCTTATCTTAGCTTCTGGTCTGGATTCTCAGAGCTGCGCCCTGTGTGGGTGGATAGAGCTCTTTCAGGGCTGGGTTCGGATTACCTTCGAATTCACAGGGCTGCGCCCTGTGTTAGTGGATGGCGCCCTTTCAGGGCTTATCTTAGCTTCTAGTCTGGATTCTCAGAGCTGCTCCCTGTGTAGGTGGATAGAGCTCTTTCAGGGCTGGGTTCGGATTACCTTCGAATTCACAGGACTGCGCCCTGTGTTAGTGGATGGCGCCCTTTCAGGGCTTATCTTAGCTTCTGGTCTGGATTCTCAGAGCTGCTCCCTGTGTAGGCGGATAGAGCTCTTTCAGGGCTGGGTTCGGATTACCTTCGAATTCACAGGGCTACGCCCTGTATTAATGGATGGCGCCCTTTCAGGGCTTATCTTAGCTGCTGGTCTGGATTCTCAGAGCTGTGTTCTGCGTTCGGTCTGGATTCTCAGGGCTGCCTCCTGTGATGGTGGATGGCGCCCTTTCAGGGCTGGGTTTCACATCAGATCAGGGTTTGAATTTTCAAGTACATGATAATCTGTTTGTTATAGAAACGAATAAATTTCTTAAAAAATTTGTTTTGTCATTTCATTTCGTATTTTTGCGAAATACAAATTGAATTCAATCCATGCAACCCTATTCAGAAGATCAGGTAAAAATGGCTCGTTATGCCAAAGCCATGGGCCACCCGGCAAGGATTAAAATCCTTTCAATACTTTCATCGCGCGGCTGCTGCTACAGCGGCAATATTGCCGATGAGTTTCCCATTGCACTGTCAACCCTGTCGCAGCACCTTAAGGAGTTGAAGGCTGCCGGACTGATACAAGGTGAAATAAATCCGCCCTTTATCAAATACTGCATTAACAAAAAAAACTGGAAAACTGCCGGAGTGCTGTTTGACCGGTTTCTTAACGGCACATCGCCGAAAGCAGTCAGTTGTGAACCTCTTACGGTGAATTCAGACAAGAATGATCCGGTTTCATCAATGTAAATTGTCAACCATTTAACAAAGGAAATCTATGGAAATCAAAATTCTCGGAACAGGATGCACAAACTGTACAAACCTGGAAAAATCTGTCCGTGAAGCCGTTGCGGAGCTCAATCTTGATGCCAGTGTAGTAAAGGAAGAAGACATTGTAAAAATCATGAACTATGGGATTATGCGTACCCCGGCAATGGTGGTTGATGAGAAAGTGATTTTTTACGGGCGTGTTCCTTCAGTAAATGAACTCAAAGAAATGCTCACCCGATAATCAAAAAAAGTTCAGGCTATGAAAAATCTGCTTTTTTCAATAATTCTGCTTCTGGCAATGTCGCCGGTATTTGCCGGTAAACCTGTCAGACTCAAAGTCGTCTATTTCCATTCGGAACATCGCTGTCCGACCTGCATTTCGATTGAGGAAAATACCAAAAAAGTACTGAATACCTATTACGCCAAAGAGCTGAAAGAGGGCACCATCACTTTTGTAAGCCTTGATGTGGAAGAAAAGCAAAACCTGAAAATGGTCGAAAAGTATGAGGCTGAAGGTTCTTCATTATATCTGACCGGAATTAACAATTCGAAGGAGACAACCACCGATTTGACCAATTTTGCTTTCAGCTATTCGCGTAACCAGCCTGAAAAGTTTATGACTGGCTTAAAAGCTGAAATAGAAAAAAAACTTAAATAGTCCGGTTTGCCGGAACTACCGGGATCAGCTGATCATCCGGATGCCATGCTGAACTTCTGCACTGTCACTGTAATATTCTGATAAGATGGAATTTATACAACATCTGATTGACCAGAGTAATTTTCCTTTGCTGACTGCTTTTCTTCTCGGGTTGATGACGGCCATCAGTCCCTGTCCGCTGGCCACCAACATCACTGCCCTTGCATACATCAGCAAGAGCATTGAAAGCAGGAGAACAGTCTTTCTAAACGGCTTGTACTACACGCTGGGAAGGGTTCTTAGCTATACCCTGGTCGGGAGTATCATCTTTTTTGGTGCAAGCAAATTTCACGTAAGCCGCGCCGTGCAAGCCAATGGTGAAAAATGGATTGGTCCCCTGCTGATCCTGATCGGCATCTTTATGCTGGGGATCATCAGATTGCCCGGTACTTCAGGTGCCTTGATGCAGCGTTTTGCCGACCGAATCAAACCAGGTAACGGCTGGGGGGCACTGCTGCTCGGGATGATATTTGCCCTGGCATTTTGTCCGTACAGTGGAGTACTCTACTTCGGAATGCTGATGCCTCTGGTGCTTGCACAGCCAACCGGGCTACTGTTGCTGCCTGCCTTCGCTGTAGCAACCGGCTTACCGGTAATCATACTTTCCTACATTCTGGCCTTCAGCCTTGGTGGGATCGGAAAAATGTACAACAAAATAACCGTTTTTGAATTCTGGTTCAGAAGGGTGGTTTCCGTGATTTTTATTCTGGCAGGACTTTATTTTATCTGGATTTTTTTCATGTAATCCAATTCAGCCGGCTGAATTTCCGGTTATCCCTTTCATAACTCAAATGCACTCATGACCTGTTTATGAAAACAAACAAAGATCTTAACTTTCTGCTCTGGCTGGCTGTAGTCTTCGGGGCGGCTTTTTTCCTGCCCATTGAAAGTGAACGATTTAATACAGCCATCGCTGCAACTTTTGATCTGGTTAAATGGTATGCACGCGAGCATGTGATCCTTTGTCTTCTGCCGGCTTTCTTTATCGCCGGGGTAATCTCGGTTTTCGTAAGCCAGGGATCGGTGTTGAAATATTTCGGGGCCAACGCCAACAAGTTTCTCGCCTATACCGTAGCCTCCGTTTCAGGAACAATCCTGGCGGTTTGTTCATGCACCATTCTGCCTCTGTTTTCGAGCATTCATAAAAGGGGAGCAGGACTTGGACCTGCCGTGGCCTTTCTGTATTCAGGACCTGCCATCAACATTCTGGCCATCATACTCACCGCCCGCATTCTGGGGTTTGAAATGGGATTGGCACGTACGATAGGTGCCGTAGTATTCAGTATACTAATCGGAACGATTATGTCGCTGATCTACCGCAAGGAAGGAAAAGCGAAAAAGGAAGAACAGATGAACATCGTCCCTCCGCCTGAAAAGCGCCCCATGTGGCAAACCTCCTTCCATTTCTTCACATTGGTGCTGATCCTGGTTTTTGCCAATTGGGGAGCACCCACAGGCAACGATACATCCTCAGCCTGGTATTTTCTGTGGCATTACAAATGGCTCATCACCGGTGCTTTCGGCCTTGCCCTGGCCTGGTCACTCATCAGCATTCTGCGTATTGACCGGAAAAAGGTATTTGTCGCAGTGACCGTTACAGCCGTTTCAGCAGTTGCAGCCGGGTATCTGATTCCCGATCCGAAACTCAGTCCTTTGTTGCCCATGCTGATAGGAATTGGTGCGCTTGCATTCATCACCCTGAAGGATCATAATGATCCCGACAACCGTGAATGGGCGCTGTCAAGCTGGGGATTTGCCAAACAGATTCTTCCCTTGCTGGCCATCGGTGTGGTAACCGCCGGTTTCCTGCTCGGATCAACCCACGATGGAAAAAGTATAGCCGGGGTAATTCCCAATGAATGGATTTCAGTTCTGGTAGGCGGTAATTCCGTTCTGTCTAATTTCTTTGCGTCATTTGTTGGCGCATTTATGTACTTTGCCACGCTCACAGAAGTGCCGATTCTTCAGGGGTTGATTGCGTCGGGTATGGGTAAAGGCCCGGCATTGGCCCTGTTACTGGCCGGACCTTCCCTATCTCTACCGAATATGCTGGTAATCAGAGGTGTAATAGGAACCGGAAAAACCATCAGTTATGTAAGTATCGTAATTGTTTTATCAACCCTGGCCGGTTTTGTATATGGAATAATCTGATGAAACATCCGGCACCCGTCAGAGTCCGGAAACCCGCACTCACCCTGCTTCTGAAGCAGCAATCAAATCAAAACAGGCCGGACAACCCATGCCCGGCCTGTTTTACAAACAATGAATAAAATTATCAGAACCCAAACCTGATACCCTGAGCCAAAGGAAGCTGGGTGCCGTAATTGATGGTATTGGTCTGACGCCTCATGTAAAGTTTCCAGGAGTCGGAACCGGACTCAAGGCCACCTCCGGTATCTTTCTCACCACCGAAAGCACCTCCGATTTCAGCTCCGGAAGTCCCGATGTTCACATTGGCAATCCCGCAGTCGGAGCCAGCTTCGGAGAGGAATTTCTCTGCTTCAGAGAGACTTTCAGTAAAGACGGCTGAAGATAACCCCTGCGGTACATCGTTGTTGATGTCAATGGCCTCTTCTATGTTCTTGTATCGGATCAGGTAGAGAATGGGTGCAAAGGTTTCTTCCTGCACAATTTTATAATGGTTTTCTGCTTCAATAAGGGCAGGAACAACATAATTCCCGTTTGCAAAAATTCCACCTGAGAGCACTTCGCCACCGAATACAACTTTACCTCCTTCTTTTCCTGCTTCTTCCACGGCATGCCGGAAGATTTCCACAGCTTTTGAATCGATGAGTGGTCCGACCAGGGTATTTTCATCGAACGGATCTCCGATTTTTGAAGCAACGCTCTGGTAAGCCAGTTTAAGGGTATCCCTTACCTGATCGAAAATACTTTCATGGATGATCAGCCTGCGGGTGGAGGTGCAGCGCTGTCCGGCGGTTCCAACTGCTCCGAAAACAACCGATTTAACGGCCATTTCTATGTTGGCCTTTTCGGAGATGATTACTGCATTGTTACCGCCGAGCTCCATAATGGCGCGTCCGAGACGTTTTCCCACAATGGCGTTTACCCTGCGTCCGACAGAGGTCGAACCCGTTACCGAGAACAGGGGTATGCGTTTATCGGCAGCAAAGTTATCGCCGAGCACCGATGAGCTGGCCACCATCAGGTTGAAAACACCTTCGGGAACATCGTTTTTCTTAAGCACCCCGGCTATGATATTGTGTACGGCAACAGCAGTGAGCGGGGTCTTTGAACTGGGCTTCCACACAACTACATCTCCTGCAATTGCGGCAATCATCGAGTTCCAGGCCCAAACGGCAACCGGAAAGTTGAACGAAGTAATCAGGCCAACGATGCCCAGCGGGTGATATTGGTCGTACATGCGGTGATCGGCACGCTCAGAATGCATGGTAATCCCATTCAGGAGGCGCGACTGACCAACAGCAAAATCACAGATATCGATCATTTCCTGCACTTCACCAAGCCCTTCCTGGTAAATTTTACCCATTTCGAGGGTAACCAGATAACCCAGTTCGTTTTTGTATTCCCTGAGTGCTTCTCCAATCTGACGCACCACCTCTCCCCTTCTGGGAGCCGGCCATCTGCGCCAGACCAGGAATGCTTCCTGTGCCTTTTGCATGATGACCTCGTAGTTTTCGGCTGAGCCGTTTTTAACGCTGGCGATCATACTTCCGTCAACCGGTGATCTGGATACTGTTACCTGACCATCTGAATCGAGCCAGACAGATCCTGTTGAAATTCCTGAATTCAGTTCTTTTATGCCCAGTTTGCTGAGCACCTGTTGTTTTTCCATAGTGGTTTATAGGTTATTGGTTTTAAAGCATATAAGCGTACCTGTAATCGGTTGCAGGAAGGAATGTTTCCTTGATGGTTCGCGGACTGATCCAGCGGATCAGGTTGAATTCCCCTCCTGCCTTATCATTGGTTCCGGAAGCCCGGGAACCACCGAATGGCTGAAGCCCGACAATTGCCCCGGTAGGTTTGTCGTTGATGTAGAAGTTTCCGGCAGCATACCGTAGTTTCTCACAGATTCCGGATGCAGCCACCCTGTCACGGCTGAAAATGGCTCCGGTAAGCCCGTAAGGTGAAGTGGTGTCGCAAATATCAACCGCTTCATCAATCTGATTATCAGGATATACCCATACCGTTAACACAGGCCCGAAGATTTCTTCCTCCATGGTTTTAAACCGGGGATTGGTTGTTTCAATTACTGTTGGTTCAATGAAGTACCCTTCACTCCTGTTACCGTTTCCACCGCAGATGATGGTCGCTTCCGGTGAGTTTTTGGCATAACCAATGTAGTTCATGATATTCTCATACGAGGCTTCATCAATCACAGCATTGATAAAGTTATCAGGATCGGTTACATCGCCGGTCCTGACTTCATGACTGATTTCAATCAATATCTCTTTGATTTGCGGCCACAATGATTCAGGAACATACATCCTTGAAGCCGCACTGCATTTCTGCCCCTGGTACTCAAAAGCCCCTCTGAAGGCATTCACGGCAACTTCAAGCGGGTCGGCCGAAGGGTGAACAAAGATGAAATCCTTGCCGCCGGTTTCTCCAACCAGCCGGGGATATGAACGGTATTTCCCGAGATTCTCCGATACCTGTCTCCACAATGTATTGAAGGTGTGATTGGATCCCGTAAAATGAATTCCGGCCAGCATGGGGTCGTTCAGTATCCGTCTTCCGATGGTTGAACCCTTGCCGGGAATGAAATTGATTACCCCATCGGGCATTCCCGCTTCCATGAACACTTTCATCAGGTAATAATTCGATAATACAGAAGTGGAAGCCGGTTTCCAGATGGTGGTATTCCCCATCAGCACAGGAGCCATATTCAGGTTTGAGGCTATAGCTGTGAAGTTGAAGGGACTCACGGTAAATACAAAACCTTCCAATGGCCTGAATTCCATCTTATTGAGTTGATTGAAAGTAGAACCCGGCTGCATCTCATAAATCTTTGAGGCGAAGAAGGCATTGAACTTAAGAAAATCTATGGTCTCACAAACACCATCGATTTCTGCCTGGTAAATGTTTTTGCTCTGCCCCAGCATGGTGGCTGCACTGATGAGGTAACGGTATTTTCCGGAAATCAGTTCGGCAGCTTTAAGCAGAATGGATGCCCGCACGGTCCATGAAAGGTCTGACCACAATTTGTGTGCTTCCAGCGCTGCATTTACCGCTATATCCAGCTCTTTTTCCGTAACATTGTGATAAACGCCGAGCTTTTGCCGGTGGTTGTGCGGTTGAATAATATCCGTAGTATTCCCGGTGAAATACTCCTTTCCTCCTATTATGCAGGGTACTTCAACCGGCTCTGTCAGTTGTCTGTTCAGCTCTTTAAATAAGCCTGCCTGTTCTGCACTGCCTTTCAGGTAGTTAAGAATAGGTTCATTGGCAGGTGCATTGAAATTATAAATGGCGTTGTTCATCGGTTAGGTATTTTGGTGTAATCGTTATGAATATATATTCATATCGGGGGGCAAATTTAGCAATCACCCACACACGGGAACTATATTTCATGAAAAATTTATAAACCTCCGGGATGCGGAAGCCGCGAAGGTATAAACAATCAACCCAGGTTTGAGTGTGGCTGGGTTTCTTTTCTATCCTGAAAAAGAATCTGAATATCCGGAAGGCTAACAGAAAATATGGCAGCCTTTCACAAATCCCTGATAATACAAGTCCGGAAATCCGGGTTACCTCCTACCCCTGATTATTCTGCAAATCGAGCGAAATTTCAGCTAATGACGCGGGATAGCAAGAAGTAATCTAACGGCAATACTCTTCGTTTCAGGCAAAGCGGGTTGAAAGGCAACAACTCCCCGATTTCCCCAGTGGTCTTATCCTTTCCATAAAAAATTAATGCGGATTTAATATTCCTTTGAATCAGCAAGCAATTTATGTCGTATGTTTGCGACATTAAACCTAACCTATGATCAAGAAGGATAACTTCGATAAAGAACTGCAGCAACTGGCTGATTTTTCCAGGATTCTGTCTCATCCGGCCAGGCTGGCAATCCTGAAGTTTCTATCGGAAACAAAATCCTGTATTTCCGGTGACATTTCTGACAGTCTGCCTTTGAGCCGATCAACGGTATCACAGCACCTGAAGGAATTGCGCGACATCGGCCTTATTCACGGGGAGATTGACGGGTTGAAGATCAATTACTGTCTTTGCTCTGAAAAACTTGAGTTTTTCGGGCAGCTTTTCGACGATTTCTACAGCAATGTCAGGAATGGTGCCAACGACTGCAGTAGAGGTTGTTGAAAAGTCTCTTAGTCAAAACAGTCACAAAAACAATTTTCATGAAAATACTGATTCTTTGTACAGGGAATTCCTGTCGCTCGCAGATGGCCCATGGTTTTCTTCAATCATTCGATTCCAGGCTAAGCGTTCGTTCAGCAGGTACCGAAGCTTCGGGCCGCTTAAACCAGACTGCTGTCAAAGTAATGGCAGAGGCCGGAATTGACATCAGTCACCATACTTCGGATCAGGTTGATATTTACCTTGATCAGGAATGGGACTATGTAGTCACCGTTTGCGGAGGTGCCAATGAAACCTGCCCGGCATTTATGGGCAAGGTAAAACACCGTCTGCACATGGGTTACGATGACCCTTCATTCACCGAAGGAACGGATGAGTACATTTTGTCTGAATACCGCCGCGTGAGGGATGAGATCAGGGAAGGATTCCTCAGTCTCTATGAGGGAACGATCAAAAAATCAATGATTTAGATAAAAACTTTCTTTAATGCAAATCAACCTGTAAATCCTGAAGAACATGAACAACGAAGAACTCAAACAAACTGTAAAGGAGAAATACAGCGAAATCGCCCTTCAGACCAAAGAGCAGAACGAGTCGTCCTGCTGCGGTTCCACCGGATGCTGCGGAGATACAGATTATACCATCTTCAGTGAGAATTACACCCATCTGGAAGGATACAATCCCGAAGCCGATCTGGGCCTGGGCTGTGGAATACCTACAGAATTTGCTCAGATACAGCCGGGTGACACAGTGATCGACCTCGGCTCCGGTGCCGGTAACGACTGTTTTGTAGCCCGGTCGCTGGTGGGCGAAACCGGGAAAGTCATCGGCATTGACTTTACGGAAGCCATGATAGAAAAAGCACGCCTCAATGCTGAAAAACTGGGGTTCAACAATGTTGAATTCCGCTATGGCGATATTGAAAAAATGCCGGTAACTGCCAACAAGGCCGATGTGATCATCAGCAATTGCGTGCTGAACCTGGTTCCGGACAAAGAAAAAGCCTTCGGTGAAATCTACCGGGTGCTCAGACCCGGTGGACATTTATCGGTATCAGACGTGGTGCTCAGGGGCAAACTGCCCGAACAACTGAAGCAGGCCGCTGAAATGTATGCTGGCTGCGTGTCGGGAGCGATTCAGAAGGATGCCTATCTTGAGGTCCTGCAGCGATGCGGGCTCGAAAATATTGTGGTTCAGAAAGAGAAAATGATCACAGTTCCCGATGATATCCTGCTTAGCTACCTTAGTTTGGATGAACTGAATGGTTTTAAAGATTCTGGTACCGGTATTTACAGCATCACCGTTTACGCTGAGAAACCGGAACAGCCGAAAGCCTGTGGCTGTAATTGTGATTGCTGAATGCCTCTGACAATCAATTATTCACTAAAATCCTGAAATCAATATGCCTTCAAAACCCCGGTTGAAATTCCTTGACAGGTATCTGACCTTGTGGATATTTCTCGCCATGTTTGCCGGAGTGCTTACCGGTTATTTCTTTCCTGCGGTAGCCCGTTTCTGGGAATCCCTGAAATCTTCACCCGAAAGCACCACCAACATTCCCATCGCTATAGGGCTGATTCTGATGATGTATCCTCCCCTGGCTAAAGTTAAATACGAAGAATTGGGCGATGTATTCAGAAATGTGAAGGTGCTGAGCCTATCACTGATACAGAACTGGGTCATAGGGCCGGTGCTGATGTTTCTGCTTGCGGTTGTCTTGTTCAAGCTGTTTCCGGGTGAGAACAATGCCAATCTGCCCTATGTGTATGGGATCATTATGATAGGACTGGCCAGGTGCATAGCGATGGTGATTGTGTGGAACGATCTGGCAAAGGGCGATACCCAATACGCTGCCGGACTGGTAGCGTTCAACTCCATTTTTCAGGTATTGTTTTTTTCTGTTTATGCCTGGTTCTTTGTTGCGGTATTGCCCGCCTGGTTTGGCATACCGACCAACAACGCCGTAGAAAATATCACCATCGGTCAGATTGCTGAGAGTGTGTTTATCTATCTTGGAATCCCTTTTATTGCTGGATTTCTTACCCGTTTTATCCTGATAAGGGTGAAAAGCAAAGAATGGTACCACAGGATTTTCATCCCGAAAATCAGTCCGCTCACGCTGATAGCCCTGCTTTTCACCATTGTGGTAATGTTCTCGCTTAAAGGAGAATACATTGTGAAAATCCCGATGGATGTGGTACTTATCGCGATACCGCTGCTGATCTATTTCGTGATCATGTTTTTCGTTTCGTTTTACATGGGACGCAAGGCCGGTGCAGGTTACGAACAGACAGCTACGCTTTCGTTTACGGCTGCCAGCAATAATTTTGAACTGGCCATTGCTGTTTCGATTGCCATTTTCGGGATGAATTCAGGAGAGGCATTTGCAGCCGTAATCGGACCTCTGGTTGAGGTTCCGGTAATGATTGCCCTGGTTGGCGCGGCATTAAGCATGAAAAAGAAGTATTTCACCGTTTAGTCACCTGTTTACTGATTGTTCATTCTGGAGGGTGCATTCAGCGGTCGCAGCCTGCAATAAGCCTGTAAACTAAAAGCTATCGGATTATTGACCCTCTGAAATCACAGTCAAACATATAAACGCCCCCATCTTTTGCTTCCCTGCGCTGAACATTAAAACTGATGCTTGAACTGTGTTTCGAAGGATAAAAATACAGACGCCGTATGTTGTATTTCTCTCCGTTTGAAACCAGCACATCGTTCTCGTTCATATCGCAATACCAGTTGTTGAAAACCTTGTCTTTTTTAAGATAATAATGACGTGGCTCAACGGTGATGCCCGAGATGAGGACTTTGTGATCCAGATTTTCACGCTCATAAATTACCCGGATGTTGAAACAATAAGAGGTACTCCCGGTTTTGCAGTTTGGAGTCAGGGTATAGTTCCCGGTTAAATAAGACAGCAAAGTCGAAATTGCCTCAACTTCCGAACTGATCGGATAAAAGGTCTGAGAACATTTATAGAATTCGAGCTTCTGCTTCCCTTTGCGCAACAACACATTGCTGTTGTAGTGCAGCAAAGGAGCCGGGTTGAAAGACAACTGATCACTGTTGGGTACCTTGTAGGCTGGTTCCACTACTTTCTTTACCGTGTCAGTATTAACCAGCAGGTACCAGTTCCTGCTTTCACGTACAACTGAAACCTCATTCAACGCAAAGCCCTTCTTCAGTGACGGGCATGGCTCAATGATGAAGTTTTTCTCCGCGAAAGGTGCTTCGTATTTCACAGGAATGCCAATGAAATAATGCAATTCTCCTGACTGACTGAGCATAAAACTAAAAGTAAAATAAGTATTGCTGATTTTATCCTGTGTCAGATAGGTCATGCCAAGCATGCTGTTCTCACTCCCCTCTTTTACTGAATAGGTATAAGTAACCTTAAAATCACCCAGTGGGATATCCTTGTCGAGCTTGTTGAGGTTGCCCATGAAGTCATAGTACCCCTCGTACTTTGAACCTGAGAATTCTACAAGAGTTCTGTTGGTAAGAAATTCAACATCCTTGCAACTGATGAGAACATCCCTGAAGTTCGGCTTGGAGAACAGATAATCCGACTGACTGTATGCGGAATAAGGTATCATAAAGAATAACTGAACCACCAGAATGGTTGCACCAGAGAGAAAGTGTCTGGATAAAGTGCAGGTCATGATTTTAGATATTCAACAGAAACTAACCCGCCCTTTTTTGAGAGCGACCTCAATAAGGTGATTTTCGTACCAGATACATTCCATTCGATCAGATTTTCTGAAACAGTATTCATCTGAGCGCCATAACGGTCAGTTAGTTCAAGTTTCATTTTCTCAAAATACTTATCTCCATCCTTTTTCGAATAAACATCTTTATTGGTAAAAATCTTATACAGCTCACCGCCTGAGAGAAAGTAAGTCTCACTTCTTCCCTCCCGCATATCATAGAAAACAACCTGGTCCTCCTGGGTTGACAGCGGTGCATCGATCTTAATCTTTTTAATCTCACTCTGTGACATACCCCATTTGATTCCGTCAGAAGTAGAAAATTCGCTGGTTTGAGCAAAGCCCATTGTGCACAAAAGCAATGAGATACCTGAAATGATTAAATTGCTGATTCTTTTCATGTTTGATGGTTTTTAGGTTGTTGATATTCAGAGCAAATAAAACGATCATTTTATAATTTTTGAGATAGCCGATCTCCCTATGCTACAAGCATTTATTGTTCAGAATTGCCAGCCATTCGAACTGATTCAAGATTGATGCAATCACTTCTTGTTTGCCATAGGAAACACAACGAATTCTAATATAAAAACTTGCTCATTCTTAAATGAAATACCATTAAAGCTTATCTCTGACTGCAAATTTATCGGGCTGGTTTTTTCATGTCAATAACACTTTTGTGTGAAATTAAAGATGATTTGTAAGAACAAGTCCTGATTCATTAAACATCTGAATTTTTGAAGTGATTCTGAACAAGGCTGAGGCTCAGCCCAGTGATAATTATTTATCAAGGCTGCCCGGAAAAATTCCGATAATCCGCTGAATCCTTTGCCAGGGTTTGATTGTTTAGTGATAAGGTCTGTTATGGTTTGCATTTTTGCTTTGGTCAACTTTACCGAGAACGGATAAGCGTATATTTGTCATACTCAACACATGAAGGTATGACGAAAAATATCTCGGTTAAAAAGTCATCCGGCGAGAATCAGGAGTTTTCTGAAGTAAAACTTTATCACTCTCTCAGAAATGCAGGCGCATCGGAAGAGATTACAGGAATGATCATTACAGAGATCAGGAAAGATCTCTACGAAGGCATCCCCACCAGGGCAATCTACCGGAAGGCTTTTCAGCTTCTGAGGCGCCGGGTGCATTCAACGGCCGGCCGTTACAGTCTGAAAAATGCCATCATGGAGCTGGGGCCCACAGGTTATCCCTTTGAAACCTACATCGGGGAATTGTTCAGGAGACTGGGGTACGAAACACAAACCGGTCAGACAGTACAGGGGCATTGTGTAAAACATGAGGTAGATGTCGTTGCATGGAACAACCAGGAAAAACTCATGATTGAATGTAAATATCACAACACCCAGGGTAAAGTAAACAGCGTACAGATCCCACTCTATATCCAATCGAGGTTTCTGGATATCAAGGCTGTGTGGGAACAGCTTCCGGAGAACCGGAGAAGAAACCTTAGCGGCTGGGTAATCACCAATACACGGTTCTCCGATGATGCTACCGCCTTCGGAACCTGCGCCGGCCTTCATCTAGTAGGATGGGATTTCCCACGCCATGGCAGCCTGAAAATGCTGATTGAAAATACACGGCTATTCCCGGTAACGGCCATATCCGGATTGAATAAAAAACAGAAACAAACCCTCATCGATCAGCACATTGTGCTTTGCTCCGATCTGGCTTCAGATACTAAAATACTGGAAATGCTGAAGCTGCCTGGCCGTCTGCTGAAAAACGTGGTTGCAGAAATCCATGAACTTTCAGGAAGCTGAAACGTCCGGAAACGTTCTGAAATACCTGCTCTGATTACTTGCGCATATACCTGCCAACGGTTAGTCAACTTATTTACATATAGCAATTTGTTTAACTTTGCCATCCGGGATAATGGAGGTCTGATTCACAACAAAATCAGCAGACATTCTTTGTGAACATTCTCCGCGATAACCTTTCACCATAAAAATGTATTGCTTTGTATAACATGCTTCAGACCACCGGCAGTAAAACAGCCATCGCTTACGGAGATCAGAAAATCTCTTACAACGAACTACATAACAGCATCACTGCCGTTTCCCGGTCGTATACCCTCAGTCCCGGTGGTCATGCCGTTGTCTGTTCGGAGAACAGGCCCGGGTGGATCGTCGCTTACTATTCGATCTGGGCGAAAAAGGGAGTTCCCATTCCGGTTGATTTTATGGCCTCAGTGTCTGAAATCGCCTTTATACTCAGAGATTCAGCACCTTCGGTTGTGTTTTGTTCGGAAGATAAAAAGTCTGCGATTCTTGAAGCAATTTCACTGGCAGGGATTGAACCGGTAGTACTCATCATCAATGAAATTGAAAATTTTCAGGCCACAGCAGCGGAAAATGCTAGCGAAACCCTTGCCGATCCGGATGATACAGCGGTGATTATCTATACCTCCGGTACCACAGGCAGCCCCAAAGGGGTGATGCTTTCGTTTCTGAACCTGATTACCAATATTAAAGCGGTATCAGAGTATATTCCGATTTACCGGCCCGATTCAAGGGTTATGGTTCTTCTTCCTCTCCATCATGTGTTTCCGTTGATGGGAACCATGATTATCCCCTTATACCTGGGAGGCACCATTGCCATCAGTCCGTCAATGGCTTCTGAAGATATCATGGCCACCCTGCGCAACAATGCCATTACCATCATCATCGGAGTACCAAGGTTGTATGCCGCCATCCGCAAGGGGATTATGGATAAAGTGAACAAGAGTGCGGTTGCCCGTACGCTTTATGCACTGGCTTCACGACTCAGTTCACAGGCTTTTTCGCGAAAGATATTTAAAACCGTTCACAGTAAACTGGGTGGATCGGTGGAGTTTCTGGTATCGGGCGGAGCGGCTCTTGATCCGGAGGTCGGCCGTGATTTTCAGGTGCTGGGGTTTGAGGTGCTTGAAGGCTATGGCATGACAGAAGCAGCGCCCATGATCACGTTTACACAGCCCGGAAGGGTAAAAATCGGGTCACCGGGAGAGGTAATGCGCGAAACCAAAGTGAGAATTGCCGACGGGGAAATTCTGGCTTCGGGTCCGAACATCATGAAAGGGTATTACAACAGGCCGGAAGAAACTGCAGAGGTTTTGCAGGAGAACTGGCTTTATACAGGTGACCTGGGTTATTTTGATAAAGATGGCTTCCTTTTTATCACAGGTCGTAAAAAAGAAATTATCATTCTGTCGAACGGTAAGAATGTAAATCCTTCCGAACTTGAAGTAAAGCTGCTTGAATCACCGCTGGTAAAGGATTGCGGTGTCTTTTTCAAAGATGATATGTTGCAGGTGATCCTTGTTCCTGAAGATAAATCACCTGGAAATGAGGAGATTGATGAGACCATGATGCGCAACCAGGTGATTGAGCCCTTCAACAACAGCGTTTCTCCTTACAAGAAAATCATGAGGTTTTATCTCACACACGAAGAATTGCCGCGCACCCGTCTGGGTAAACTGCAACGCTTCAGATTGAGTGATTTTGCCATAGACCGGCACGAGGAAGAAAATACTCCCGAAGAGCAAAGCACAGAATTCAGGCTGATTGCTGCTTACCTCGAAGCAGAAAAAGGCCGGAAAGTAAGACCCGCCCATCACCTTGAGATGGATCTGGGCATGGATTCACTCGATAAGGTTGGCTTCCAGGCATGGCTGCAACAAAACTTCGGTGTTGCCATTGAACCCGCAGACATGACTAAGTTCGGGGATGTTCAGAAACTGGCTGACTACGTAGCTGAGCATAAAACCCATCTCGAAAATGCCCGCATCAACTGGACCGATATCCTCAGGGAGAAGGTCAACCTGAAGTTACCGGGCAACTGGGTTACCGGCAGGTGGCTGCTCTACTCATTCAGGATTTTCTTCCACCTCTATTTCCGGTACAAGGTAAAAGGCAACGAAAACATTCCTGAAGGGCCGTTTATTCTTGCGCCCAATCACCAGAGTTCTTTCGATGGATTGTTTGTAGCTGCATACCTTACAAACCACCAGATGAAGCGGACCTATTTTTACGCCAAAGAAAAACACATCAGGCAGCGATGGCTTAAGTTTCTGGCAAGCCGCAACAACATCATCATTGTTGACCTGAACAAAGACCTGAAAGAGTCGATCCAGAAGATGGCAGAGGTACTGAAGCAGAACCGTTCGCTGATTATTTTCCCGGAAGGAACGCGCACAACCACCGGTGAGCTTGGAGAATTTAAAAAGACATTCGCCATTCTCAGCAGTGAACTCAACATTCCGATTGTTCCTGTTTCCATAGCCGGAGCTTTCAGGGCATTGCCCAAAGGCAGCCACTTCCCGCGCCCATGGACCAAAATCACCATCAATTTCCTGAAGCCTGTGTTTCCGGGTGAGCATACCTACGATTCGCTGGCTGATGTGGTAAAAGGCAATATCCAGGACAACCTCAGGAATTAGTACACAAATTCCCGATCATTGTTGTTTCCTTTCATTTCAGCATCATGCATATTCAGGTGCCTGTAAGCCAGTGAAGGTTAATCTGTCTTAGGATGAGCCTTTGCTGACAGAGGCTGTTATGAAGGATAGCTCAGGAATAGTTCCGTAGATGCTATAAACATTTATTTCACCATTGACCGTTAAACTTTGGAATAACAAAGTGATTACCATCGGTGAGCTTGTCTGCATGTTGGCACTAGCTAAAAAGCAGACGTTCCGGATAAAATCTCATCATTTAATCGGACAACAGTGCGTTTGTTTAATAAAAAGGCAATATTTATGGTAGAATAATTAAACACAGTCAACCTACTCAAAAATAAAATACATTTGCAGAAATCAGCGCAGGCATGAATTTCGATGATGACGGTCGGGAACAATTTCTTGTTGAAAAACTAAGATCGGGTGATAAAGCTGCCTTCACTATCCTATTCAGAAAGTATTATAAAGACCTTGTCAGCTTCTCATTTGCCTATACCCGCGATACTGAAGTATCTGAAGAAATCATTCAGGATGTTTTTCTGAAACTTTGGGAGCAGAGAACCTTTCTTCAGATAAAAACCTCGCTGAAGTCATTTCTGTTGAAAGCAGCGCAAAATAAGAGCATAGACTACCTCAGGCACAACAGCATAAAGAACAGCTATGCTGAGCTTGTCAGAAAGAAGATCATCCCATCGGCGAACGATACCGAGAACTATATTCTTCATTCGGAACTGCAGGCCGCTTTCAGTGCGGCTCTGAACAGACTTCCAGCCGAACTCACAGAAGCTTACTTGTTGAATCGACATGGTCTGCTCAGCTATTCAGAAATCGCGCAAAAACTGGGCGTATCGGTAAGAACAGTCGAAGTTCGTATCAGCAAAGCTCTGGGCTTGCTTCACAAGGAGCTGAAAGACTATTTGTTAACCTTCCTTCCTTTACTTCCTCTGATCCAGGTTTTCTGTGTCTGACTTTTTTTCTGAAATTTTTTACTTTCCCATTGTGGTATTTTTTTGTTGAACCGTCTTTAATTCTGAGAGGACTTATTTTATGAGAGAGCAAGATAATGCAAGCATCGATGACCTGATTTTGAAATGTCTGAACAGCAACCCTTCAGACCATGATCTGAATGAGCTCGAAGCCTGGCTGAAATCGGACCCCGATAATCAAAAGCATTTTCAACAGGTAAAGAATATCTGGGAATCAGGTGCTGGTCTGAATGTTTCAACTGAAGCTGCACTGACAAAAGTTTTGAGAAAAATTGATCACCGAGGCCGGTTCTATCAGGCTGTTTTCTACTTCAGCAGGCTGGCTGCAATCCTTTTTATTCCTTTATTGCTGGGAACTATATGGCTGGGTTATCATTACAATGCATATCAATCCCTCACTGGTAACATTGAAGTCAGTGCTGCTTTCGGAACCTATTCACACATTCAGTTACCCGATGGTACAGCTGTTTGGCTGAATTCAGGAAGCACCCTCACCTATCCTGAACGATTTACCGGATCAGAAAGAAAAGTTCAGCTTTCGGGCGAAGCCTATTTCGAAGTACATTCAGATGAAAACAAGCCGTTTTTTGTAAACACATCTTCCTTCATAGTCAAAGCAACAGGAACCCGGTTCAACGTAATGGCATACGCCGATTGTGATCAGCATACAGTTGCACTGGCTGAAGGCAAAGTGTCAATTACCGGAACTGACGGATCCACCGGTATGAATACGACCCTTAAGCCCGATCAGATATATATGCTTGATCTCAGGAATGGAAAAACCCGGGTTGATAATGAAGATGTGTATAAGTATTTTGCCTGGAAGGACGGAAAACTGGTATTCAGGAACGACATGCTCAGCGAAGTCTTCAGACGGATTGAAAAGCAATACAATGTAGATATTGAAATCAAAGGAGAAAGCCTCAAACAGTACAGATATCGCGCAACTTTTGAGAATGAAACACTGGATGAACTGTTAAAACTGCTCTCCATCTCTTCTCCCCTGAAATATCAGGTATTTGAAGCAACGCACAAACCCGATGGCACTTTCTCCAGAAAGAGAATTGTTGTAACACCCAACAATGCATTTATTCACAAATAATTAAAAGGTAAATGAAAGAAGTTCACAAGAACGATAGTGGCTGACTTTGCTGCACAACATTCCAATCACCCGTAACAGCAAAACCTGAACCTGACCGGTTGTCCGTTGTCCGGGTAAAACAGAACCCTGGGTAATAATTAAGTTAAAAAACTATCGGAGTATGAGATTAACATTACTTTCGTTTTGCCTGCTGATAATCAGTTTTTTACCATTCAATCTGCAAGCTCAGTCCACCAAAGTTTCCCTGAAGCTGAAGAATGTCCCGATTAATGAGGTGCTCAATGAAATTGAATCGAAGAGCGAATACAAGTTTCTGGTAAACCAGCAGCTGATTGACCTGAACCGAAAGGTTGACGCAGTTTTTGTCAATACCTCAATCAAAGAGATTATAGAAAACCTGTTTCGTGAAGACGGAATAAACATTGTAGTCAGCGAGAAACAGATTATCCTTACCCCGCTGAATCAGAACCAAAAAGATGAAAAGCCTGTCAAGGTCAATGGTAAAGTTACGGATGCGAAATCCCGGGAGTCTATCCCCGGCGTTGCCATCCAGGTAAAGGGTGGTACCATAGGGACCACTACAGATCTCTCCGGTAATTATTCACTGGAACTTCCTTCAAGAAATGTGGTTCTGGTTTTTTCATTTCTGGGGTACCAGACAGTTGAAATGCCGGTAGAAAACCGTTTGGTATTAAACCTTGAGATGAATGAAACCACTACAGAACTTGAAGGTGTAGTTGTAACAGCACTTGGGGTAAGGCGGGAAGAAAAGGCTCTGGGTTACTCAGTTCAGAAGGTCGAAGGGCAGAACCTGCAAACAATCAAAGTTGCCGACCCGACCACTTCACTTACCGGGAAAGTATCCGGATTGATGGTAAAAAACAGTACAAATTTCGGTACCAACGCTGAACTTACGCTAAGGGGTGAGAATCCACTGATTGTCATTGACGGAATCCCTTCAAGCAATGTAACACTCAATGATATTTCACAGGACGATATCAAAAGCATAGAGGTACTTAAAGGAGCAACAGCCTCCGCCCTATATGGTTACAGGGGAGCCGGAGGAGCCATCATGATAACAACCCTCCGTGGTAACAAACAACGTGGTTTTCAGGTATCGGTAAATTCATCTACCATGCTTAATTTAGGGTTTGTGGTTTATCCTGAAACACAAACTTCCTATTCTTCGGGTTACAATGGACACTATGCCGATGATTACATCTGGGGCGATAAACTGGATATCGGCAGGACTACTTCGCTGTGGGACCCTGTCGACATGGAATGGAAAGACTCGGTTCAGCTGGTTTCAAAAGGGAAGAACAACCTTAAGAATTTTCAGGAACTTGGGCTGGTGACCAACAACAATATCAGCATTTCCAGTGTAAACGAGAACAGCAATTTCAGGACCTCTATAACCCATATTCACAACAAGGGGCAATTCCCGAATCAGAAGCTCGATAAAGTAATCTACAATGTTGGTGGAGAAATCACCTTTAACAACCTCATCATCGAATCGAATTTTACTTATGCCAAGCATATCTCCCCTAATATCAGAGGCAGTCAGTACTCTGGAGGATACCTGTACAATCTGATCGGCTGGCTCGGCTCTGAATGGGACATCAATGAGTATAAAAACTATTGGATGGTCAAAGATGAGAAGCAGAACTGGTTTAACAATGAATGGTATGATAACCCGTATTTTCTTGCCAATGAGGTTCTTCAGTCGTCAGATCGTGACATAACCACTGCTTTTATTGCAGCCACCTACAAATTTACTCCCTGGCTGAAACTTACCCTGCGTTCAGGACTCGACAGTTACCTTAACCGGTATACATACCGAAATCCAATCAGTGCACGAAATGCATACAGCAACTATGGTTATTATGAAACTGAAAAATATACCGGTTACGGCATCAACAACGACCTTCTTCTGCTTGCCGACAAAACTTTCGGCAATTTCAGGATTGATGGTCTGGCCGGTGGTACCATAGCCTATCAGAAAGACGACTATTTTGATGCTTCCACCAAAGGAGGTCTTTCCATACCGGGATATTACTCTCTGAAGGCTTCCAAGGATCCGATTGAATGGGATACCTGGATCAGGCGCCGGCAGGTAAACAGTCTGTTTTCCAGGGCATCGCTTTCCTATAAAAGCCTTGCATTTGTTGATTTAACAGGACGTTGGGACTGGAGTTCAACCCTTTCCAAAGAGAACAATCCCTACTTCTACCCATCGGTTGCTGCAAGTCTTATGTTGTCGGAATTTCTGCCCAACCAGCAATGGCTGGATATGTGGAAACTCAGGGGATCGTGGACGATGACAAAGACCCCTGCTGACATTTACGATATCAACAGCACTTACGTAGTTGACAATGCTGTATGGGGCAGCCTGAATTCAGCCTATATTCCAACAGAACTGAAAAGCATGGACATCAGGCCTCAGACATCCCAGACAATAGAAATCGGGACTGCTGCTGTTTTGTATAAAAACCGCGTCAGAATTGATATAACCGCATATCAGAAAAGGCTGTACGATTTCCTTGCCTCTGCAGAATTGAGTGAAGCCTCGGGATATTACACCAAGTATGTTAACACAGAGGAAGAGCGTACCAAGAAAGGGCTGGAACTTAACATCGGAGGCACTCCGGTTCAGCATAAGAACCTGAAATGGGATATTAACTTCAACTGGTCGAAAGACTTTACTGTTTATTCGAAGCTCGATGAACAATATACCCCGGATGAATTATGGATCGGTGTGGGTGAGCGCGTGGATGCCTACACAGTGAAGGACTGGATGAGGGATGGTTCGGGTAACCTGATCAATACCAACGGGTTTCCTAGCAGGTCGAATTACTATTATGTGATGGGGTACAGCAATCCCGACTGGATATGGGGTCTGAATACAAGCCTTACCTATAAAAATCTGATGTTTTCCTGTTCAGTTGACGGACGTGTCGGAGGCTTGTCTTTCTCCAGGCTTGATGCACTTCTGTGGAATTCGGGTGCGCACATAGATACTGACAATGAATGGCGCTACGATGAAGTAGTGAACGGGCTTAAAAATTATATTGGTCCCGGTGTAAAAGTTGTTTCCGGTACAGTAACCTATGATACGTATGGGAATATCACATCCGACACCCGGGTTTATGCCCCGAATGATGTTGAAGTATCCTACGAAAACTACGTTAAAGATCATTACCAGCAGGGAGCCTGGAGTTGGTGCAGCCAGAACATCCTCGATGAAACCTTCATTAAACTGCGCGAAGTATCCATCACTTATTTGGTTCCTAAAAAGGTATCTGATAAACTACGGATTAAGGATAGTTCGGTTTCCATCATTGGCCAGAACCTATTCTATTGGGGGAAAGAGTATAAACTTGCAGACCCTGATTACGGAGTAACCTGGGATCTGGTTTCACCATCAATAAGGTATATGGGACTTAACATAAAGTTTAACATTTAAACGGAAAGATCATGAGACGAGTTTTAATATATTCACTGATAACCCTGGCTGTACTTTTCACTGGTTCCTGCTCGAAATTTGAGGATCTCAACACCGATCCTGACAACACTTCCAAAGTAACACCGCAATTGCTTGCCACCAACCTCATCCTGCAGACAGCCAAATATCCGTCTGTAGGCAAGGACTTTCTTTATAAAGACATGTTTGCCAAGTACATCTCCTATATGGAAGGTTCAACCGGCTATCAATACAATAAAATCGACAGAACCTACTTCTCCCCTCTGGTTAAGCTGACCAATGTAGAAGAAATGATTCAGGCTGCCAAAGGAAGTGTAACCGAAGATTCCTACGTTGCACTAGGTCATTTCTTAAGAGCCTATACCTTTTTTAACCTCACATTATCTGTTGGCGATATTCCTTATTCTGAGGCCCTTCAGGGTGAATCAGGCTTATACAACCCGAAATACGATACACAGAAAGATGTATTCCTGGGTATCCTCAGCGAATTGGAAACTGCATCAGAAATGTTTGGAAGCGCCCGGGATTTTGATGGTGATCCGATTTATAAGGGGAAAGTCGCCAAATGGCAGAAGGCAACGAATGTACTTGAACTGAAAGTGCTTTCGCATTTGCTGAAAAAGACCGATGATCCTGATCTGAGGGTTGCTGAGCGTTTCAACAGCATTGTTAATTCCAACAAGTTGTTCCAGAGCAGCAACGACAATTTCCAACTGGTATACTCCAATGTGCAGGTTGAGTACTATCCTTTCTTCAACAGCAATTTCAGAAAGTACCCGATCATGAGTACTACCATTGTTGATAAAATGAAGGAACTTGGTGATTACAGACTTTTTTATTTTGCTGACCCTGCCAATGCACAACTTGGTGCAGGTTATGTTGCCTCTGACTGGGAAGCTTATGTTGGTGTTGATCCATCAGACAATTACAACGATATCAGCTCTGATTATACTGCCAAAAAAATCAGTGGAATCAATTCACGGTACTATATGCTTGAACAGGGCGAACCCACCTTCCTGCTCAGTTATGCCGAGCAGTGTTTTATAATTGCTGAAGGTATCCTCCGGGGTTGGACGAACGGTGATGCCAAAACCTTTTATGATCAGGGAGTTCAGGCAGCGTTGCAATTTACCGCTTATTACACACCCGACAATTCCAGCTATCATCACGGAAGGAAAATTACCACCGATGTAATCAACACCTATCTTTCCGCTGATGGAGTTGCATTCTCCGGTACGCTGGAAGAGAAACTTCAAAAAATCTTTCAGCAGCGCTATTTTATGGGCTTTATGCAGGATGGCTGGAATACCTATTATGAATACCGTCGCACAGGTTACCCGGCGATGCCGATCAACGAATCGACCAATCAGAACAGCGATAAAACGAAGATGCCGGTGCGCTGGATGTATCCTGAGAAAGAGCTTTCCTACAACCGGGCCAATGTTGAAGAAGCCATCAACAGGCAATTCAACGGCAACGACGATGTGAATGAACTGATGTGGATACTGAAATAACAACGAGCCAACCCATTTAACCCAATTTCAAATCAAAACCAAATCCAGATGAAAACAAAACTACTGTTTGCTGTTTTATTTACAGCTTTCTTGGGAATTCTGAATGCCTATGCTACCGTCCCCCCGAGAGCCGGTTTATGGAAATTTGATGATGCATCAAACCTGCTGAAAGCAGATATTGGTTCAGCGCTGGTTCTGACCGGTACCCAGGCTTCAGTAAACGGGCCAGCCGAAGGAAATCTGGCAACAGAAATAGGACTAGGAAGTTACCTGACCATGACACATGGGATTGCAGCAAATGGAGGTGGAACCCTTGTGAATGAATTTACACTGCAGATTGATTTTCAAATGCCTGAAGCCAGTTTATGGCATGCCATTTATCAGACGGCTGCCGACAATTCAGATGATGCAGAATTGTTCATCAACACCGACAACGCAATCGGTGCCTGGAGGTATGCCTATTCTACCGACCTGGTTGCTTCCGGTACCTGGTACAGAATGGTAATATCGGTAAAAAACGGTGAATACATCAGACTTTATATGAATGGTCAGATCTGGATCGATGGCTCAGCTCAGGAAGTTGACGGCCGCGATGCCCTGCAGAGTGCATTGATTCTCTTTGGAGATAACGATGGTGAGGATAATACCATGCTTTGCTCTGAAGTTGCCATTTGGGATGTGGCTCTTTCAACGGAGGAGGTCTTTGAACTTGGAGATGCCTCCACTTCCACAAACGGAATCGGCAACCTTCAGGTGAATGCCAGTGAGATCCTTGGCACTTATCCGAACCCTTCGGACCAATTTTCAGTTGTTTCCTATAAAACCGATAAACAGGCTGATGTAACATTCAGCATTCTTGATTTTACAGGAAAAGAAGTAATGTGTCTCAAAGAAGGTGTTAAAACTTCCGGAGAACACTCAACCAGAATCAACACTTCTGAACTGAGCAACGGGATATATTTCATCAGAATGGTCAATGAAAACAAAATAAGTCTGAGAAAATTGGTGGTTACCCGTTAACCATTTTTTAATGTGCGTTTGGTTAGTTGAAGATGCCTCATGTAAGTGAGGCATCTTCTTAACAGCACCATCCCTTTGAATTGAAATCTTCTTTATTGATATCATCCACCACAGGAAAAACCAATGAAATACAAAGCCCCTTTACTATTGCTGCAACTTATAACCAGCATTTTTCTGTACGCCTCCGTACCAGAGCGAACAAATTGGTGGAAATTTGATGATCCGACAGATCTTCTCCGTGCAGAAACAAATTATACAGGATCGCTCAGCCTTCATGGTACCCATCAATCAGTCACCGGACCAACGAGTGGTAATGGAGCCGTAATGATCGGACAGGGTAGTTATTACACACTCAGCCATCTGATTGCAGCAAATGGTGGCGGAAGCTTTGTTAATGAGTACAGCATTCAGGTCGATTTCAAAGTATCTGCAACCACTTCGTGGCATTGTTTCTTTCAGACAGATCCGGGCAATACAAACGATGGCGATTTATTTATCAATCCCTCTGGCAACATTGGGGTGGCTGCAGTAGGATATGCCAACAACACCATCAATGCCGGGGAATGGTACAGGTTGGTAATTTCTGTCAGAAACGGGTACCAATTCAGGTACTTTCTCGATGGCAATCTCATCCTGGATGGAAATGTTCAGGAAATTGACGGCAGGTTCTCACTCGACAATAGTTTACTTATGTTTGCAGATGAAGATGGTGAAGACGGTGAAATCAGTTGTTCTGAACTCAGTCTGTGGGATGTCGCCCTTACTTCAGCTGAAATTAATGAACTTGGCGGTTTTGGCCATACCAGTTCAGTTTTCGTGATGAGTCGTGTACCTTACCTTCAGGCCCGTTCTGAAACAGGCATGACTATCTGCTGGCACGATTCGGCTACCTATGAGACCGTTGTTAAATATGGGCTGACACCCGGTCTTGGATATCAGAAGTCCGGTACTTCTGAAGCAATCAGCTTTCCTTTTACCTGGCATTCTGTCCGTCTTACAGGGCTGATTCCTGACAGCAGGTATTTCTACCGGGTTTTCAGCGGAGGGGATTCATCTTTGCTATATTCATTTAAAACTCAGAAAACTACCTCCGGAGCCGGCAAACGCAGATACCTTATTCTTGGTGATACCCATGCCTCCGATACAACTATGGCCGGTATAATTCTTCGTGCAGCCGGAATCAAAATGAGCGAACTCTATGGATCCGACCTTGAAAACCACCTCGATGGCATCCTCCATACGGGTGATATTGTTGTATCAGGTTCTGTTCCATCCCATTATACCACACAGTATTTCAAACCAATGTCGGTGTTGTCACCTTTCATGGCAACCCAGGTGGTTGCCGGCAACCACGAAGGCGAAAACAGCATGTTTTACCGGTATCTTAAGCTGGATGAACTTTCAGCTTTCCCGGATTCTCCTGAACTGAATGAGAAAATCTGGAAAATGAGGGACGGAAATTCAGTGTTTATCGGATTGAATACAAACATTACTGAGCAATATGGGACAACGCAATCCTCGTGGCTGGATCAGCAGCTGGATTTAATAGAAAATGATCAGTCCATTGATTTTGTGTTCATTCTATTCCATCATCCGCCGTTTTCAGAACTATGGAAGTACGCAACCAGTTATGATTCAGGACCTGACTATGTAGAGAACACCCTTTTCCCGATCATCAGAAAATATTCTAAAGTCAGGCAATTGCATTATGGTCATACCCATGGTTTCGAAAGAGGAACCATCCGTGGCGGTCAGCCAGAAGGCGATTTCCGGATAATCTGTGGTGGCGGAAGCGGTGGGCCGCTTGATCCATGGGGGGAAGATCAGAACATTGACATTAATGACGTTCACATCACCATAAGTAATTATTTTTTTCAGATACTTGAAATAGATCCGGCGGAACATTCATACCTGAATACAGTGTATAGCCTGGGTAACCTTCAGTATCCCACAGACCCGGTTGTACTTGATTCATGGTACAAAAAAGAAAATCAGGCTGCACCGGCTCCCCCGGGAGCATTGGGTATTGAAATTCATGATGATAACTTTGTCTTTGTATCAACCCCATTTTCCGGACCAGATTCACTCATGACAATCCGCATTCGTGTTGTTGACAGTCTGAATCAGAATCAGGTAATAGTCGATTCACTCATCCACTGGAAAAACGTATATGGCATCAATGGTGCAGGATATCCAGTTGATTTGAATCAGGGAAAAAATATGTACAGAATTACACTGCCCCAGACTCTTTTTACTAAAAATACAGCTTATTACGTTGATGTACAATATCGTGATCACAACCTGAAATGGAGCACATGGTCACCAGCAACCCTGTTTAAACCTTCAGCAATCAACACCACTGGCAATATCGACAACATTCATCTAAGGCAAAACTATCCGAACCCGTTTCAGAACAGTACAACAATTGAATACAATGTTATAACCAGGAGCAGGGTTGTAATTCAGGTGTTTGATTCAAACCTGAGGTTGGTGGATGAAATCAACGAAGGAGTCAGGATCTCTGGCTCATACAAACTTGATTACAGCAATCCAAGTCTCAACGACAATACCTATTTCTACAAGTTGATCACATCCGGCTACTCCGGCTTAAAAAAGATGGTCAAACTGCGGTAGTTTCATTCCATATCTTTACCTTGTTAACCCAATCAACCAGTCTATGAAAAAATCTGTTACCTCATTACTTTTACTGATTCTTGCATTATCAGCTTACACGCAAAGTTCGCCAGAGACAGTTGCTCCGGTTAGTCAGGATTTCTGGGGCCATCATTTCGCTCTGGCTACCAATGTGAAATACGGTGATTCTGACGAACAACGAATGGATATATACAATCAGGGACAATGGATCGGGGAGCCTCAATACTGGAAAAGCAGCACAGAGCTGCATCCAGCACTGGTGTATATCCATGGAGGAGGCTGGCTTGGTGGATCAAAAGAACAGATCGTTCCCTTTATTATCCCTTATCTTGAACGCGGTTGGAATGTAGTTACCGTTGAATACCGCAAGGGAGAAGCCTCAGCCCCACAGGCTGTTGATGACGTGATGCTGGCGCTTCTTTGGGTTGCCGACCATTCAGCTGAGTACAATATTGACAATCAACGTATTGTTATATCAGGCGAATCGGCTGGCGGTCACCTTGCCCTGATTAGCGGAATGCTGAACTGTATTCCCGGAAGCAGTCCCTTCTATAGCGGCAACAAGCTTAAAATCAATGCAATTGTGAACTGGTTTGGGATTACCGACATCGCTGGCGTAGATACCTATTACAGAGATAAGGGAGAAGCCGCTAACTATGCAGCGCTGTGGGTTGGCGCTCCGGAGCGGATGGCAACGATTTCAGATACTTATTCTCCCATGAAACGGATAACAGCAGGTATACCTCCGATAATAACCATCCATGGTACTGACGACTCGGTTGTACCTTACACTCAGGCAATTGAAATGCACATGACCCTGAACGATTTCAAAATCAGGAACGAGTTGGTGCGAATCGACGGAGGTAAGCATCTGGGATTTACAGAAACTGATTTTCAGCAGATTTATACAAGAATTTTCAGCTTTCTGAACAAACTATAGGCTGCTGGTCAGTGGGCGGAGAATAAATACAGACCTGCCTGATTCTGAAACCTGATTTATAATTCTAATACCCTGAGCCTGCGATGTGGTTCAGGGTTTTTGTTTCTTCAATTCTGACCGGTGCAAAACCAATTGTTTAACTTTGCACAAACATTGTCAGTATGTCAGCAAAAGAACCTTCTTCAACCCTGCCGGTTTTTTCCGACATTATCCACGCACAATCGGAACTGAAGGCCATTGTGAAAAGAACCCCGCTCGAACGGAGTAAATCTTTTTCGGCCATGTCGGGGGCTGAAGTCTTCATGAAGCTGGAGAACCTTCAGACCACAGGCTCATACAAGGTAAGGGGCGCTTATTATAAGATCAGTAACCTGAGTGCCGAAGAGACCAGCCGTGGAGTTTTGTGTGCTTCCGCCGGAAACCATGCCCAGGGCGTTGCTTATGCAGCGGCAAAACTCGGGGTAAAAAGCACGGTTTTTATGCCGGTATTCGCACCTCCGCTTAAGGTTATTGCTACCCGTTCCTATGGTGCAGAAGTCATACTTACAGGTGACACTTTCGATGATGCCTTTGCAGCTGCAGTAGAATTCGGCGAAAAAACCGGGGCCACTTTTGTTCATCCCTTCAACGATCCCTTTACCATAGCGGGACAAGGGACTGTAGGACTGGAGATTTTTGAACAATTGCGCGATGTACAGGACGTATTGGTTCCCATCGGAGGTGGCGGACTGATTGCCGGTATTGCCATTGCGCTCAAACAACTGAATCCTGCCATCCGTATCATCGGTGTGGAAGCCGACGGAGCACAGTCGATGAAACTTTCGGTGGAAAATGGTGCACCCGTGGTACTCAACTCTGTGCATACCATTGCCGATGGAATCGCCGTTAAATCGCCCGGAAACCTCACATTTGAAGTCACCCGTAATCTTGTGGATGAACTGCTGGTGGTCAATGACGCTGAAATTGCCCGCACAGCCTACCTTTTGCTTCAGCGGGCTAAAATACTTGCCGAACCGGCCGGTGTTGCTTCCATGGCTGCCATTCTTTACAAAAAGACCGATCTGACAGGACGCAAGGCCGTTGCAATCATCAGCGGAGGAAACATCAACATGAGCATCCTGGAACAAATTCTTGAAAAAGGTGTCATGGATGAAGGCTATAGGGCCAGGATCTCGGTGCTTATTCCCGATCAGGCCGGAATGCTCAAATCGGTGATTTCAATCCTTGAAAAAGTGAAAGCGAGCATTCATGATATTTACCATGAGCGCTCCACTACCAGTGTACCCATCGGGTATGTGCAGGCCATCATCACTTTCAACCTTCAGGACAACACCCAGTTGCCCGGCATTCTCTCAGAAATCGATAAACGTGGCCTCTCCTATCAGGTTTTAAAATAGAAAATGTCAATGGAAACAGCACTTCTTATCATAATTGTCCTTTTGCTTCTGGGAGCTATCATCCTGATTTTTATCACCAGAAGCCGGCAAACAGCCGACCAGGGTCTGTTGCAGAAAACAGAAAACCTGGCTGCCCACCTTACCCGGATTGAAACAAACCTGAAGGATGATTTCAGGCTGAACCGCGAAGAAAACGCCGCACTCACCCGCGATAACCGCACCGAGCTGAACAACACCCTCACCAATTTTAAGAGTGAAATCACCGAAAACCTCAGCCTCATCACCCAGCAAAACCAAAAAGCACTCGAAACCATTGTTCGTACCCTAGATGAGAAAATAAACAGTCTCATTACCCGGGTGGATGAAAACAACAAAACCAACCGCGAAACCCTGGTCAATAGTCTGAAAGATTTTACCCTGGAGCAACGGGGTAAATTTGACGAGTTGAAATCCGAACAAAAGGAGCTGACTGCCAAAACCGTTGAAAACCTTGAGAAAATAACGGCTAAAGTTGAAGAAAAGCTTGCAGCAATCAATCTCCAGGCCCAGACAGAGAGTAAAACAACCCGTGAATCCATCGAAAAAGTAATCCGCGAGTTCCAGACTGCATTTGATAAAAATGTGGCCTCTTTCAATGATCTGCAACGTGAGAAATTTACGCAGCTTGAGGAGAAACAGGGAAAACTGGTTGAAAGTACTGAGAAAAAGCTCGAAGAAATGCGGTTGACTGTTGACGAGAAACTGCAGAAAACCCTGAATGAACGCCTCGGCCAATCGTTTGAACTGGTTGGAAAACAGCTTGAAAGTGTACAGAAAGGACTGGGCGAAATGCAAACGCTGGCCCAGGATGTGGGAGGACTGAAACGGGTACTCAGCAATGTAAAAATGCGGGGTGGCTTCGGGGAGGTACAACTGTCGATGCTGCTCGAACAGGTATTGGCCCCCGAACAATACGAAGCCAATGTGAGAACAAAAAAGAGCAGTTCCGATCTGGTTGAATTTGCAATAAAGCTCCCCGGAAAAGATGACGCTCAGGGAACTGTATGGTTACCGGTTGATGCCAAATTCCCGCGCGATGCCTACGAACAGCTGCAGAATGCCTACGATACCGGAGAACCGGCCCTCATCGAAACGGCGCAGAAAATTCTTGAATCTACCATCCGCAAAATGGCCAGGGACATCAGTGAGAAATACATTGACCCGCCCTTCACCACCGATTTTGCAGTGATGTTCCTCCCCTTCGAGGGAATATATGCCGAAGTAGTGCGCAAAGCCAGTCTGCTCGAAGAACTTCAGCGTACCCATAAAGTGGTGGTTACCGGCCCCACAACCCTGGCAGCAATTCTCAACAGCCTCCAGATGGGATTCCGGACATTAGCCATTCAGAAACGCAGCAGCGAAGTGTGGAAAATCCTCGGAGCCGTCAAAAAAGAATTTGAAAACTTCGGGGGGATGCTCGAGAAAGCCCAGAAAAATATCCGTGTTGCCAGCGACCAGATTGACGAAGTGATGGGCAAACGCACCAGAGCCATTCAACGGAGGCTTAAGAGCGTTGAAATCCTTGGCGATACCGATACCAGCCTGCTGATCCCCGAAACCCCGGAAACAGATCTGACTGACGAGGAATCAGACAGCTGATATTTATTGAAATAACCATCTCAGGAACCGAAAGCTGATCACCTCAAGCTTCAACAGGTACTCCGACTGAATCAAGGCCCTTCTTTAAGAATAAAAAAACTGAATAAATTTTCAGCGTAATTGAACAAACCATTTTGCAGTTTGTTATTATTACAAACAAACAAGAAATACAAAATTAAAAATAAACCAACAATGGAGTCAGTTCAGGATATCGTTGCACGACTTAACCAGGCCGGATTGAAGATTACCCCGCAAAGGGTAGCCGTGATGCAGTCGTTACTGAAATTGAAGAATCATCCGACAGCGGATGAGTTATTTGCAGAAGTTGCCACAACCATACCAGGCCTCTCCCCTACAACGATCTACAATGTGCTGGATGTATTTGTAAAAAACGGGCTGGTAAAACGGGTAAAAACCGATGCAGATGTGATGAGGTACGATGCTGTTACAGAGCACCATCATCATTTGTATTGTGCTGATTCCGACAGGATGGAAGATTATTTTGATCCGGAGCTTGACCACCTGCTTCATGAGTATTTCAGTAAAAGAAAAATCAATGGATTCAGGGTCAGTGATATCAGACTTCAATTGATGGGCAATTTTGATTAAACAAAAAAAAACGACAAATATGAAAAAAATGAACAGCATCGGGCTTGACAGGAAAATGTCGGGCCAACTGATTGAGAAACTGAATGACCTTTTGGCCAATTACCAGGTATTCTACCAGAATGCCCGTGGTTTTCACTGGAACATCAAGGGTGAAAAATTCTTTGAATTACACCTGAAATTTGAAGAGCTTTACAACGATCTTCAGATTAAGATTGATGAAATCGCTGAGAGGATTCTCACTCTGGGAGGTACACCCCTCCATTCATTTGCCGGATACCTGAAAGCATCAGAAATCAAGCCGGTTGAAAATGAAAGCAACGGTCCAAAGTGTATTGAGCACATTCTTGATGCTTTTTCAACTCTTTTGATAAAGGAACGCGAAATCCTCAGCCTGTCGGCTGAAATGAACGATGAAGGAACCAACGCGATGGCCAGTGACTACATCCGTGAGAAGGAAAAACTGGTTTGGATGTATTCAGCCTACCTTTCAAAATAATTCATTCATTATTATTAACTTAATAAAACAAACAACATGAGCGAAGTAAAAAGCTTTCCGCTGATCGGCGACAAAATTCCCGATCTTACCGTGCAGACAACGCACGGCGTTAAAAACCTGATTAACGACTACAAGGGCAAATGGGTTGTACTTTTCAGCCATCCTGCTGATTTTACCCCGGTTTGCACCACCGAATTTGTAGCTTTCGCCAAACGCTACGACCAGTTCAAAGCCCTCAATGCCGAACTGCTTGGTCTTTCCATTGATCAGATTTTCTCACACATCAAATGGGATGAGTGGATCGAAGAAAAACTCAACGTACAGATTCCTTTCCCCATCATTGCCGACTCAACCGGTAACGTGGCTATGGCGATGGGCATGATCCATCCGGGCAAAGCATCCGACACCGTTCGTGCCGTATTCCTGATTGATCCCAATTCGGTTATCCGGATCATTCTTTTCTATCCCCAGGAAATCGGACGCAACATGGATGAAATTCTGCGCGCGCTCAAAGCATTGCAGACCTCCGATGCCCACAAAGTAGCTATCCCTGCCGGCTGGCCCAACAACGAACTCATCGGCGACCGCGTGATCATTCCGCCGGCAAAAGACGTTGAGACCGCCAAAAAACGCAAAACAGAATATGAAAATTACGACTGGTGGTTCTGCCACAAGAGTCTGTAATTTAATTAATCCGTAGCATTTTACAGGGACACGATTGTTCGTGTCCCTGTATTTTTTTGTACAGACCTTGCACTCTTTGCTGGTCATGCTGTGACAACGCAAACACACATTAAATACCGGAGTGTAATTTTTTTACTTTTACTGCAACAAGATTTCATTCTGCTTGTTTCACAACCATTAAGACCATTAGTCCATGAAATACATCGGAGCCCATGTAAGTGCATCCGGCGGCGTTGAGAATGCCCCGCTGAATGCAGCAGCCATCGGAGCAAAAGCATTCGCATTGTTTACCAAAAATCAGCGTCAGTGGTTCTCAGCTCCACTCAGCGACGAAAGCATTGCTAAATTCAGGGAGAATTGTGCCCTGCATGGTTACCAGCCTTGGCAGATACTGCCGCACGACAGTTACCTGATCAACCTGGGGCATCCCGGCAAGGATGAGCTGGCAAAATCCAGGGCAGCTTTTCTCGATGAGATGCAGCGTTGTGAGCAGCTGGGCCTCGACCGGCTCAACTTTCATCCAGGCAGCCACCTCAAGCTCATTTCTCCTGAAGACAGCCTGAAAATAATCGCCGAATCGATCAACATCACCCTCAGTAAAACCAAAGGCGTAACGGCAGTCATTGAAAACACCGCCGGCCAGGGGAGCAACCTGGGACATCAGTTTGAACAGATACGGTACATCATCGACCTTGTTGAGGATAAATCACGGGTTGGCGTTTGCCTCGACACCTGCCACACCTTCACCGCCGGATACGATATCCTCACCCCCGAAGGCTACGATGACACCTTCAGGCAGTTTGACAACATCATCGGATTCAGCTACCTGCGTGGTATTCACCTGAACGACAGCATGAAACCCCTGGGCAGCCATGTCGACCGGCACGACAGCATCGGCAAGGGATTTCTCGGAGTCGAGGTTTTCAAACGGATGATGAACGATTCCCGTTTCGACAACCTGCCCATTATTCTCGAAACACCCGATGAAGACATCTGGGCGGAGGAAATCCGGCTATTGTATGGGATGATTGAATAAACCTGCGGCTTGTTAAACAGGGGAAAAATGTGAATCCCCTGTTTTTTGTATTTAATTGTTTCTCTGCAATACTTATTCACTTCCCTACTATTCATCAAAAAAAATTTTCATTGAATCATTGATAAAGTGGTATCCTGTTTCGTATATTTGATAATGGTCTCAGTGTAGCTTAAGAATATCAGAATTATAGCAATACAATCATTTAATATTCATTCATTCAAATAGTTCTGGAATGAAAAAAGTACTATCCTGCTTAACTGGCATCCTTGTTTCAATGTTTTGCCTGACAACAAATGCTCAGCAAACCTTTTTTAACAAAGTTTATTACGATGCGAATGACGGTTTAAGTGTGTTCGGAGCTGATCAATCGCCTGATCATGGGTTTGTGATGGTTGGTAAAAAGCATAATGGGAGCGGAACCATGTTTAAAATTGATTCCACCGGACAGATAGAATGGGCCCGGCAACTAGGCAGCCCGGGGATGTCCTGTGAACTTCATGATATATTGTGCAATACCGATTCTACCATAGTTACTGCGGGGCTGCTCTACAGAAATTCAGAACTGAAACTTAGCATCATTAAATGGAACAGTCATGGGGATTCACTTTGGACGAAGTACTTTTCAGGAATGGAATTTGCTGACCGGGTAAAAATCTCCGCGCTTGCCAATGGCGGGTATCTGCTTTCAGCATCCATACATGGCTACTATTCAATGTCGGGCATCCGGTCTTTGATCATCAGGTTGACTGAACAAGGTGAGATCCTCTGGTCGGGAACATATACTTCAACTTTGTATAAAATCACACCAATGATAGCCCGTGAGTTGCCCGATGGTAATCTCGTAATTGCCGGTGAAGCCCGCAACGTGGAATCCTATAGAAGTAATGCCTTTGTTGTTAAAACAGATGATAATGGTATTCCTGTTTGGTCAGTGATCATGCAGGATACCGAGGAAAGTTCCTATTCATCCGTACATGATGTTGCAGTTACAGTGGATGGCATTATTGCATTGGCTGAAGCTGAATACCGGGTAACACTCATTAAACTTGATTTTTCAGGGCAAACGGTCTGGTCGCAAAGTTACACAGGGGCAGGCTATTCGATGTGGACAAGTTTCCCGGGCAACATTGTCCCTCTGACTGATGGTGGTTTCATCCTGTCTTATCCTGGTTATTTTGGGGGAACGATGATCAAAACAGGCAATAACGGGGATCCTGTCTGGCAGCAGTTTGTTTTCATGGACCTCCTGAAGGTGATGCCTACCGGCGATGGTGGATATATTACGTTTGGAAACGGTCCAATCTATGGTTTAAAAAAGGTTCCTGATTTTATTCCGCATGCAGGCGTATATAAAACCGACAGTGTTGGGTATAATGAGTATTGCATTTTTCCCATGATAGTAGAATTATACAATTTCTCAGCAATGTTCAGTAACCTCAACATCCAGAACACCCAGGCAGGCTATTCCTCCAGTGCATCTGTCGAAATAAGCAGTTTTCCTGTAATTACAGAAGATACCTGTGTTGTTTTTACTGGAGGTTTGAATGATCATAGTACTATAGCAAAAGCACTGACAATCAGCCCGAACCCAGCTACTTCCCTCATTTCTGTTGATTCCGGGATTCCCTTCAGCCCTGGCTCTACACTGGAAATTATTAATGCTTCAGGTTCTGTAATCAGAAAAATACCTTTTTCTTCAGATCCCTTGCCGGTCGCAGTCTCCAATCTGCCAAACGGAATCTACCTGTTGAGGTTGATAAGTAAACAACAATATCAGACCGGGAAACTTATTATTAAGCACCAATAAGGTATTCAGAAAGCATAGTAATATGATATTGTGCTGAATATCATTGTGTTTGATCCCATTTTTTCCGATATTCTACGTTTCTGAACCGGATGATTCTGTGCTGTTCAGAATCCGGCAAGCACTTTCGCTTAATTATTTGCTTGACAAAAGTCAAACTATTTGTATATTCGTTTCCGGATAATCAGGTGTTCTTTTAGTTGTAAGACAAAACAAATCCTTACTTATCCCGTTCTAATAAACAGTTCCGAAAGAACAACATACAGTATTATGTCAGAGTCAGAACAACCAGATTTTCAGCCGAAAGAGAACAGACAGGTACCACCTGGGATAAAGATTCTTGTAGCAGAGGATGAGGAATCGAATTTCCGTTACATTGAAAAACTCCTGAAAAAGGCCGGTTTTGATCTTTTCAGGGCCAACAATGGTCTTGAAGCGCTGGAGTATGTCGAAATCGACAACAAGATTGACCTGATTCTGATGGACATTAAGATGCCAGTGATGAATGGCGTAGAAGCCACGAGGGCCATCAAAAAAATAAAACCTTCTGTTCCGATCATCGCAACCACCGCCTTTGCCATACCCGGCGACCGTGAGGTTTTTCTGAATGCAGGCTGCGACGATTACATCCCGAAACCCATCAGGGCCGGTGAGTTGATCGATCTGATTCTGAAATATATAGCCTGATTTAATCAGCTACTGTCAGAGCCCGTAAAATTCAGGTTACTTATATTCCCAGGGGAAGCTCTATCTGGAAGGTTGTCCCTGACTTTTCATCCGAAGTAAACTCCACAGTCCCCTTCAGATATTTGGTTGTCAGTAATTTAACTGAATATGACCCTATGCCCCGCTCGGCTCCTTTGGTAGAAAATGACCGCTGAAATATCTGGCTCTGAACTTCTTCTGACATCCTTCCAGGGTTATTCACCCAAAACCTGACAGAGGTATCTGCTATTTTGGATCCCAACGTGATAATGTCACCGGATTTACTGGCTTCGAGTGCATTTTTAACCAGGTTAAGCAGCACCCGCTTAAGCAATTGGGGATCGGTATCTATCTGAACCGAATGAGAAAAGGGGTCAACCACAATCCGCTTCCCATCAGCAATTTCGTGATGCGACAGATAGGCGGCAACGTCATGAATCAGCTGAAGATTGGAGCAACGCGTTACATTGGTCTGCAAATCACCGTTCTCTGCAGCGGCCAGTGAGCGTTGCGCAACAAGCTCTTCTATCAGGTCATTGCTGGCCTTTCCCGCAATTTCGATGTATTCGTTAAGTTCTTCATTTCCGGAAGCCTCTTCTTTCAGTGCCTGTATCATGCCGTTCAGACCCGAAGCCGTATTCAGCACATCATGAAAAAACATCCGCTCCAGCATCCTGCGCCGTTTCTGATCACTGATGTCCTTCAGGGAAAGTATGATAAAATCGTTTTCAGCATACCTGAAAGGCTTTGCCGTTACCAGAAGGTCAAAAGACACATCAGTACTATTTCTGCGGCTGCTGATTCTGCATTCACTCTGCGATTGTTCTCCGGTTTTCTGACATTCCAGAATGGCATTCACAGCACCGCAATACCTGCAGGAGATCCCTGTTCCACAACCGGCCGGCGCAATACCGGCATTCAGACAGCTCAGAAACTCCCCTGGCCTGCTCCCGATAGCAGTTTCAACAGGCGCTCCTGCAATCAGATTCATCAGCATTTTATTCGAATAGACAACCTGACGCTGCCTGTTCAGAATCACAGCAACATCCGGCATTGCATCGGTAATCAACGCAATCATCTCATTGGCAGCAAGCTGATTGTATGATTTCAGTATATCCTCATGTTTTGCCCTGTCAGCCGGAGCATGATATGTTTCAGATACTGACCTTCCCTGGTTATCCTCCATTTTTTTCTGAGTTATGCCCCTTCTTCCGGAGCAGGTATTGTTTGTACCGGAACCAACCTCATTAGCGCTCTTGTGATTCAAGGCAAGCAGCCAATCTTTTCGCTTCCGGAAACCAAAGCAATACAAAACAATTAATAGGCCCCAGCCTCAAAAGTAACAACTAAAACAATCAATTCTATAAATTTGAATCTGATTCCGTTTAATGACTATTCCCTGACTCTAACATAATTTTTAAGGTATTCAGAATAGCTCAAAACTTTATTTTCAGCACATTTTTGCGTCAGATTTTCTGAGTCTTCAGCCATTTTTTCAGTTCCTGTTCAGATTGAGCGGTCATCAGAATCTTTTTATTTTTGCGTGAAGATCCGGTTGGATAACAACGGGTCAAAGCTATACCTGAGAACACAGTGTTCCCCACAATTTGTTTAAACCGTCCGTTATGGCAACGAAAAAACTGGAAGTGCTTTTAAAGAAATTTGGTAAATTGGATTTTGCCGAAACCTATTCACCCTGTAACCCTGATTTACTTGAGGAATCGGCCAGGCTATTGGTAGAATCAGGACATGCCTGGAGTGATGAACTGAGTTCATTCTATAAGATTACCAATGGATATTTCTATAACGGGATATATATTTTTTCAGTCCGTTCCGGTGAAAGGCCCGATCATTACGATATTCTCGTACAGAACGTACAATGGAACATATCGGAAAGGCTTCCTGAATGTGTCCTCTTCGGACGTTCTGATGAAGAAGTGTATGTCTTTAACCAGCCGGAAAATAAATACCAGATTCTCGATTTTACCGGATGGGATGAATATTATGCTTTTGAGACCCTGGCCGACCTGTTTGAGTTTGTGGTAAACGAACGCATCTGATTATTCCGGCCTGATTTCCTCAGGCAGGCATGAGAATTCCAGATTATCTGGCAGAAACTGCCACCTGAAACGACCTTCTCTGAAAGTGATAACAAATGGAAAATCTTCCAGTGCACGGTCAACCCACAGCCTGATGTTCCCCCTGATAACCTCCTGATCGGGATCTTCAAGGGTAATCACTTCCGGACTTACCGGATACTTCATCGAAAGGAAACTTTCAGCAATCAATCCGGTCAGCTTCATCATATCAAAGTCCGGAATCCGGTCAGGTTTTGCTCCGTTTTTTTCAGTCATGCTTTATTTCCCGAAATCCAGCAACAGCTTGTTTTTCAAACTATAAATATTTGTCGGCACATCCGGCAATGGTCTTGTATCGGTGAGGTGTTCAAAGGCCAGGGCATACGACAGATGCCTGGTGATCTTAAACACAAGGTCAGTATTGTTTGACACCCTGTGGTCACTGAAGGTTGAAATTTTCGGCTGAAAATAGGTGGTATTGATCAGGCTGAAGCCATCCCCCACTTTGAAGGTAAGCGAAATGTAACTGCTGAACCTTTGGCTGGTTTCTGCAGTATCATCGCCTTCAGGGACTTCATATTCAATCATATAGGCTATTCCCGAGTAAACCCTGAAACTTTCCAGTCCCAATATTTTAAACCGGGGACCTGACCCCAGCAGCCCTCTGAATTTCAGGTTGAGCACTTTGTTGAACTGAGCCTGGGTAAAGGCTTCCCAGGTCACCACTTTATTCATCTTGTAATTGTACCTGAAATGCTGCATTCCCTTGTTGGAAAAATCATCTGTTTCTGATTTGATGATTTCGTAATCCGACAGCGCCAGGGTTAAACTCCGGTTTGTTTTATACTGAAGATGCGCACCCAGGGCAATCTCGGTAAAGCGTTGAGTATTGCTTATGAGATTGATTGACAGCCCACCGCTACCTGACCATCCGGTGGTATCGGTTTTTATGCGTTCTCGTTCAATGTTCAGAACCTGGGCATCAGCGAATGCTATCGCAATTGAAAACAGAGTAACCAGAACTAATTTCATTTGCCAAAAATACAAAAATTGCCGGGTAGCAACCGAAGTGCTCTCCCGGCAATAATTTCAACACCTGATATCGACTGTAAACCGATTATAAAAGCTGATTTGCAGGTCAGGCGAAAGTTCTACTTTCTGAAACAGTCACCCCAATTGACATTTTTCATATCCCCCGATTTCTCAAATTCCATGTGCATGGCGAATGCCGCGGAAAGTGTACAGGGAGTGTGGGTATCGCCGGCCAGGTAAGCGTAATCATTCATGATCTGGCGGTAATCAGGATGCACACAGTTTTCAATGATTGTCTGCATTTTGGCTTTAGGAGATTTCGATCTCAGGTCGGCAATTCCCTGTTCAGTAATAACAACCTGCACCGAATGTTCATTGTGGTCAGTATGGGATACCATGGGGACAAACGCACTGATTTTCCCACCTTTGGCCACCGAAGGGCAAGTGAAAATGGAAATATAAGCGTTTCGGGTAAAGTCACCGGAACCTCCGATGCCATTCATCATTTTACGACCCATTACATTGGTGCTGTTGACATTGCCGAACAAATCCACTTCAATGGCTGTATTGATGGAGATAATTCCGATGCGTCGCGCTATTTCAGGACTGTTAGAGATTTCCTGAGGCCTGAGGACAATACGTTTATGGAAAAAATCCAGCTGGTCGTAGATGGTCTTCAATGCTTCGGGTGACACCGTCAGCGAACAACCACTGGCGTATCTGATACGCCCTTTCAGCATCAGATCAATTACGCTGTCCTGAATTACTTCCGTGTACATTTCAAAATCAGGTATTCCCTTATGCATTCCCAATGCCGCCATTACAGCATTGGCAATATTACCGACACCAGACTGCAGGGGCAGGAAAGAAGAGGGAATGCGACCACTTTTCAGTTCCGCAGAAAGAAAATCTGCAACATTCTGCCCTATTCTATCAGTAACCTCATCCGTGCCGGCAAAACCACCTACTTCGTCGGGCAGGTTGGTCAATACAACCCCGGCTATCTTCGAGGGATCGACTTTAATAACTTCACTGCCTGCCCTGTCGGAAGGTTTATAGATCGGAATTTCACGTCTGTTCGGGGGATCAGCAACAATGTGGATATCGTGCATCCCTCTTAATGCTTTCGGATGAAAGGCGTTCAGCTCGATCAGTATTTTGTCAGCTACTTTGCAGATGGTTGGAGAAATGCCTACACCGGTGGTAAGTACGATTTCCCCGTTCTCCGTAACTTCACAGGCTTCGATGATTCCCCAGTTTATTTTTCCCAGAAACCCATACCGGATATTCTGTCCGACTGATGAGAGGTGTGAATCAAAATAGTCAGCTTTTCCGGCATTGATCAGGTTGCGGAGATCCGGGTTTGACTGATAAGGAGTTCTGAATTTCACAGCTTCAGCCCTTGCCAGGGAACCATCGAGTGAATCACCGGTAGATGCTCCGGTAATTACACCGATTTTAAACGGTTTTCCCTGAGCATGAAAAGCCTTTGCCCTCTCCCCTATGGCTACCGGTATTGATTTAACCGATCCGGCCGGTGTAAAACCACTGAACCCGACGACATCGTCGTGGTTGATATAACTTGCTGCCTCTTCGGCTGAAATAAAACGTAGTGCCATTGAATAAGTTTTAAGTTAGAATTAAACGTTGATTCCTCACGGGAGTTTAAAAGTTTAGTGTGATCTTTGCAATCCGGTTTATTTAGACCCATTGTTTAAATTTTTTAACTCTGTGAAAAGTCACGTCCTTTAGGGCGGGTTTCAATTAAATTTAAACAGTCTGTTAACCGTGCAAAAATAAAAATTAAACCTGCAGGCTTTCATGTAAAATTTACATTTTATACATGTATATTACTGCATATCAATTTATTATCAATGAGTGTATCATACGCTGCCAAATCCTTGAGTTTTAAAGCCCTGGTTGTTGAAGAGCAGGAAACAGGTGAATTTGTTGCAGGCATAAAAACCCGTCAGGTTTCCGACCTGCCTCAGGGAGAATTGCTGATCAGGGTCGCTTTTTCCGGACTGAATTACAAAGATGCCCTGTCGGCCGTCGGGAATAAGGGCATCACCCGCCGATACCCGCATACACCGGGGATTGATGCCGCCGGTGTTGTTGTTGAATCCCTTACTGACAGTTTTAAAGCCGGCGATGAAGTGGTGGTTACAGGTTACGATCTGGGGATGAACACCAGTGGTGGGTTTTCAGAATACATCAGTGTCCCTTCTGCATGGGCTGTCAGAAAGCCTCAAAATCTAAGCCTGAGAGATTGTATGATCATTGGCACCTCCGGTTTCACAGCAGCCAGCGCCATTTATGAATTTCTGCAACATGGTATCAGGCCTGAATCCGGAAAAATACTGGTTACCGGTGCCGGAGGTGCAGTTGGCTCAATGGCAGCGTCGATGCTTTCCAATGCTGGTTTCAGCGTCGTTGCTTCAACCGGAAGAAAGGAAGCAGCTGAAATGCTGTTAAAATACGGAGTTACGGAGGTTATTTCACGTGATGAGCTGAACGACCCCTCAAGCCGTCCTCTGCTGCCCGGACGCTGGATAGCCGCACTCGATACTGTTGGTGGCAACACCCTTTCAACTTTGATCCGCTCTACTGCTGACCGGGGTATCGTAGCCAATTGTGGCATGCTTGCCGGCAACAAGCTTGAAGTTTCTGTATTCCCGTTTATTTTACGAGGCGTAAGGCTGGTAGGCATTGCCTCCGCAGAAACTCCGATGGAGCGCCGTCTCGAGATCTGGAAACTGATTGCCGGTAAACTGTCATTTAATTTCGAAGCTCTGGTAAGCAAATCCATCCAAATGGATGAAATCCCTGATGAACTCCACCATATGCTCAATGCCGGAACGCTGGGAAAAGTTCTGGTAAGCATCTGATCGTATTACCTTTTTAAAGTTTTGTGATTAACCTTAACTGCATCCTAAAGAAAAACCGGATGTTGGCGAAGGTTCCATGATTTCTGACCTCTGCCGGCGTCATTTCCCGGTTATCAGGTGGGTGTCGGTTAGTACTGCATCCGCTACCAGAGGAAATATGATAAAACCATCAGGCCCTAAACCACCGTTTGAATTTCTTGCTGATCATAGCATGCTGATCAACCATGTGAATGAAGGCCACGTCAATTCCCCATCTTCCTATATTCTCAACCTGATCGCCTTCCTTGATGAAGCAGAGCGTTTGAAAGCAACCAGACTGCTGGTACTTGCACCCTCCGAAGTATATCATATGAATTTCAAGATGCATGAATGGGTCTCAAGGTATCTTTTCCCCCAGATGAATCATATCGGAATCAGCAAAATTGCTTTCTGTGTGAAGAGCCTTCCGGCGGATATGAAAGAACACAAAGCTACCTTCGGACAGCAGCCTGAAATCGGGGTGTTTACTTCAATGCCCGAAGCCAAAGCCTGGATTCTCGGATTGCTCGATAAATCATCCATCACCCTTACCTTTGAAACACAGGATTCAGACCCATACTTAAATATTATATCATCGTGATATATAATATATTAACAAATATTAATTAAACTAGTTATTCAGGATACTTTAGCTTTGAAAACCGGCGTGACAATACCCCTGTGATGATGAGTTGCATCGCATGATAAAGCAATACCGGCAGCAGAATTATCCCCGTAGTACCTGAAACCCCGAAAATAACCTTCGACATTACCGTTCCATGCATCAGCGATTTGGTCGATCCGCAAAAAAGGGCAGCAATTCTGTCGGGCAGCGATAAATCAAGCTTTGCAGCCACCAGGGTAATCAGCCCCATAACCAGTGCGAATGCAATCAGCAGTACCAAACACAGCAAAAGCAATTCCGGTAAACTGAAACCAGAAAACAACCCTGCTCCGAAAGAAGCAGAGAATGAGGTGTATACGATGGTGAGGATTACCGATTGATCAAAATATCTGGTGAAACCTGCGTACCTGATTGCTGTTTTGCCAAACCATTGATGGAGCATGACACCTGCCAGCATTGGTAAAAGTATCTGATATCCAAGCTTCAGGATTACGGGAGTCATTTCAAAGTCGTGGACACCACTGTTCAGAACGACCCCCATCCAGAGGGGAGATATGAACAATCCGGCAATACTGGAGAAACTGGCATTGAAAATGGCTGCAGGAACATTCCCCCCGGCAAGAGAAACCATTACCACCGCGGATGAAACGGTCGAAGGAAGGGTTGCCAGAAAGAAACATCCGAGCCATAACAGCCTGTAATGCTCCCCCGGAAAGGCGTTTCGTAAAGCAAGCGCCATTAACGGAAATACAACAAAGGTGATAGTTTGTATAAGCAGGTGCAGCTTCCAGTGCGAAATACAGCTGAACACCTGTTTATAACTCAGCCTCAGTCCATAGAGGAAAAAGATCACCGAAATACCGGCACCGGCCAGGGATTTCAGCGAGAACATCCCCGTTTCAAGACCCATTTCAGGCCAGATCCAGGCCAAAAGGATCATAAGCAGCAAGGCCGGAACAAACCAGTCAATTCCCCAAATCCTGATCTGTTTCAGGATCAATTTAACAACCTTCATGCTTTTGGTTACGAAAAACGAAACAAGGATCAACGTGCAAAGATAACCAATCAACGCATTGAGCTGCTGATAGAGGAATCTGGAATTTTTCAGGTACTTTTGCAGAATAAACCAACGTGATGCGCATCGATATTCTGACGATTTTCCCGGGTATGTTTGAAGGCCCGTTCTCTCATTCAATAGTAAAAAGAGCAATGGAAAAAGGCATAGCCGGGATCTATATTCACAACATCCGCGACTACGCAGCCAACAAGCACAAAAATGTTGATGATTATGTATACGGCGGAAGTGCCGGTATGGTGATGATGATACAGCCGATTGCCGATTGTATCGAACGCCTGAAATCGGAGAGAAACTACGACGAGGTTATCTTCCTGACGCCTGACGGAGAGTTGTTTAACCAATCTGCTGCGAACGCCCTGAGTTTAAAGGGTAACATCATGCTGCTCTGCGGCCATTACAAGGGGATCGATGAACGGATCAGGGAGCATTATATCACCCGGGAGATCTCTGTGGGCGACTATGTTTTGTCGGGAGGCGAACTGGCTGCTGCGATCGTGGCAGACAGCATCATCAGGTTATTGCCGGGAGTGCTGAGTGATGAAACCTCTGCCCTCTCCGATTCATTCCAGGATGGGCTGCTTAGCCCGCCGGTGTATACCAGGCCTGCTGAATATCATGGGTGGAAGGTTCCGGAAGTCCTGCTTTCAGGAAACGACAAGGAGATCAAAGCCTGGAACTATGCCCGTGCCATCGAACGCACCCGCAGCCGGCGACCCGAATTACTGAACGAAACCGACTAATCTTTTATCAACAATTACTTTAATCAAAATGCTGTAATTAACTATATATCATCATTTTGAACTATTTAATTTTGTAATAAATTCCGTATTTACTGAAAGACTGACTGGCCCCTCTCTGCTTGCTTTGATTTTCTGACATAGGTGATAAACCAACCAAGTACCAGCAGGGTAAAAATGAATCCTATGGTATAGGAAGTATTCAGAGGAAGCATAAAACCCTCCGGCGCTGCAAGCAGGTATACTGATATCACGGCAGTCATGAAAACCGAGGGAATCAGTGTGATGAAGAAAGCTTTCCGTTCATTGAACAGATAGACGGTAATGGCCCATAATACGATGGTGGCCAGGGTTTGGTTCGACCAGGCCATATACCTCCAGATAATGGCAAAATCAATTTTTGTAATGATAAAACCCACGATAAATACCGGAATGGTAATTTTTAACCTGCTGATGATGGATTGCTGATTCATTTTAAGGAAGTCGGCAATGATCAGTCGGGCACTTCTGAAGGCGGTATCACCGGAAGTTATGGGAGCGGCAACTACACCCATCAGTGCCAGGAGACCTCCCAGCTTACCTAACAGCGAATTAGAAATATCGTTCACTACCCAGGCTGCATTGCCGTTGTGCGCGGCCATCACTTCGTTAAGAGGCCCCACTCCCCCGTAAAATGCCATACCGGCTGCAGCCCAGATGAGGGCTACGATGCCTTCGGCAACCATCGCACCGTAAAACACGCGACGGCCGAGTTTCTCGTTGGTAATACAACGGGCCATGAGTGGCGACTGGGTTGAATGAAATCCCGAAATAGCCCCGCAAGCGATGGTAATGAAAAGCATCGGAAATACCGGAAATTTTTCAGCCTGTGAATGCATGTTCGTCAGTCCCGAGGGGAAAGCTTCAGGAATCTGGTAGCCTCCGTATATGAGACTGGCCGAAATCCCAACAGCCATAAACAACAGCGCAAAACCAAATACAGGATAAACCCTGCCGATCAGTTTATCGATGGGCAGCATGGTGGCAAGGATATAATACAGGAAAACAATGGCTGACCACACCGGTATTCCAAGGTTACCCATTCCATTCAGAATGGCAGAAGGGCCGATGACAAAAACAGCACCAACGAGGATCATCAGCAAGACCGTGAATCCCCTCATAAATTGCCTGAAACCATTGCCCAGGTATTTGCCTACAATTTCAGGAACACTTTGTCCATGGTTTCTCACCGACAACATGCCGGAAAAATAATCATGAACGGCTCCGGCGAAGATATTGCCAAAAACAATCCAGAAAAAAGCTACCGGTCCCCACAATGCTCCTGCTACTGCACCAAAAATAGGTCCCAATCCGGCTATATTCAGAAACTGAATCAGAAAAATACGTCCCCATTTCATCGGTACAAAATCCACGCCGTCGGCCATTGTGGTAGCAGGCGTAGCACGCTCAGCGTCAACGCCGAATATCCTTTCAACAAAGGCTCCATAAATTACGTAGCCCGCGATGAGCAAAAGAATGGCAGAAACGAAAGTTATCATCCTTCAGAAATTAATAAAAAGATAAGGTACCTCAAATTTAGTAATTTCAGTCTTCTGAGAGCCCGGCAACCACATAAAAAAAGCTCCGGAAAGTGACCGGAGCTTTCAACATGACAATCAAACCGATTATTTAATGTCGAGCAACTCAACATCGAATACCAGGGTTGCGCTCGGTGGGATGGTTGGCATCCTTCCACTTTCTCCATAGGCGATTGCAGATGGGATAATCAGCCTGGCTTTACCACCCTTTTTCATCATCGCAATTCCTTCGTCCCATCCCTTGATTACTTCTCCCTTGCCCAGGGTAAACTCAAAAGGTTGCTTTCTGTCGACAGACGAATCAAACTTGGTACCATCAAGCAGCATACCGGTGTAATGTACTTTCACCACTTTACCGTTGGCCGCATTGGGGCCGGTTCCTTTGGTTTTCTCGATGTAATAAAGTCCACTTTGTGTAGGTGCGACATTTATCTTGTTATCTTTCAGATACTTCTGCAAAAGACCCTGTTCTTCGTTTTTGGCTTTGGCTTTGGCATCTTCGGCTTTCTTCCGCTCATCAGCCTGTTGTTTCTCAAACTGGGCTTTAGTCATAAAATCCAGCATTTCAAACTCATACAGCAAAGTAGAATATGGCTTAACCATTGAACCCCTGCCCTTGTCGGCAAAAGCCAGTGCAGAAGGTACAATAACCGATGCTTTGGTTCCTTTCGACATCAGGTTCAGTGCTTCGGTAGCACCCTTGTTGTCAAACTCTTTACCACTTTCCCATTTCATGGGTTCTCCCTGATCGTAAGATGAGAAAAACACTTTACCGTTGATGTCAGAAACCTTAAAATGGAATCTGGCAATATCACCGGCTTTGGGTTTCTGGCCACTACCCTTCTGGGTTTCAGTATAATAAAGTCCTGAAGGCAGGGGTGCTGTCGTGATGTTGTTTTTCTGAAGATAGGCTGCCAGATCACTTGCTTCCTTTGTTTTGAGGGTTTCCAGTTCTGCCTGCTTTTCCTTTTCGATCTGTTCCTGGGTCTTCGCTGAGATCAGCCTGACATTAAAAATAACCTCTTTTCCAATGAAAGCAGAGTCAGGCACCTGCGGTAAACGAATGGTTTTCAGGAAGAATGAATCAGCACTTGTGATGAATGTTGCACTGTCGCCAGGTTTCATCATCGACAGACCAGCATAGATGTCACCCTTGTAGGTTGGTTCACTCAGCGGCAGAATAAACGGTTCAGGCGAAGTCCCTGAGTTGAACAGCACGGAATCATTGATCGAATACTTTAGTGAAAGTGTGAGAATCATACCGTTTTTCATGGTGGTGGTGTCATCCCCTTTCTCATGAAATTTGTAATACAATCCGTCACTGGTTTTTTTAAAACCACTGTGTTTAGAACATGCTGCCACAAGAATAATCAACGCTGCAGCAGAGAGCAGCCATTTTGTCTGTAAGTACTTCATTATCAAAAAATTTTGATTGGGTTAAATGCGCTTGTTATTTTAATTCAAGCAGTTCCAGATCATAAATCAGGGTTGATTTGGGAGGGACTTTGTCCTGGTCTCCCAGCAATCCGAAACCGAGGTGCGAAGGTATGATAAATTTCGCTCTGTCGCCTTGCCGCATCAATAATATTCCCTCTTCCAGACCACTTTCAACGCCCCCTCTTCCGATGACAAACTCTTTGTTACCGGACTGATCAGAACTGTAGATTTCTGACCCGTCAATCAGTCTGACTGAATACCGGAGCACAGCTACCTGACCGTATTTCGCCTGTTCTCCCTTGCCCTTGTAATAAATGTCGTAACGAAGCCCTGAACCGGTTTCCTTCATTACCCATTTATACCTCCTGATAAAGCCGTCAATCTGCTGTTTTTCTTCCTGCATGGCTTTCTTGTTTGCATAAATCAACGGTTCTTCAAGGGATCCATTATTTTGATTCTCAGTTGCAGGAACACTTTCCCCATTGCACGATACAAGGGTGTACAGCATGATCAGGCTGATAAATACTAGCAAGGTTCTCATGAGAAATCAGTTAATTCAAAGCCTGCACTGTGATTTTTAGCCTGTATCAGACCTTCCTGATATTCAGGAAGTAAAGACTCGAAATGGCTGAGGGTTTCTTCCATGGCACTGAATGAGTCACCTCCTGCAGCATTTCGGTGACCACCTCCACTGAAATGCAGCCGTGCAAAGTCATTGACGGAGAAATTCCCTTTCGAACGGAACGAAATCCGGATTCTGTCGCTCTTTTCAGTAAAAAGGGCAGCAAAGCTTACCTCTTTCATCGACAGGGCATAATTAACCACCCCTTCAGTATCACCGGGTTTAAAACCGAAACGCTCCAGATCGGTTTTCTTCAGCCAAATATAGGCTGTTGCGTACTCAGTCAGCACAACCATTCGTTCACTCAGGCAGAATCCGAGCAATCGCATACGTCCTTCTGAATAGGTATCGTATACCAGTCTATGGATGAACTCTGTGTCCACACCTGCTTTCAGAAGCTCAGCAACTACCTCGAAGGTGTGCGGATAGTTACAGGCAAAACTGAATGAACCTGTATCTGTCATGATGCCAACGAACAGGTTGATGGCAACAGGTTTGCTGATCAGGTTCCGGTCTCCGATGGCTTCAATAAAATCGTAAACAAGTTCGGAAGTGGAAGAAGTTTCAATGACTGAGAAAAGCAGATCGAAATGGTTTTCAGGCTGCAAATGATGATCAATCAGTATTTTATAACCCTTTGCATTGAAAAGTTTATCAGCAAACAGGTTTACCCTGGGAATCGCGTTGTAGTCAAGGCAGAATATCAGTTCAGCCGATTCAAGTAACCTGTCAGCCTGTTTGGAATGGTGAAAATAAATGATTGTATCTTCAATTCCAGGCATCCAGCTCAGGAAATCAGGGAAATCATTGGGCAAAATCAGGTGGACAGAATGCCCCTTTGTCCTGAGGTAACTTGCCAGGGCCAGTGAGGAACCGATCGCATCACCATCGGGATTATAATGCGATGTTATTACAATTTCGGCAGGATGTTTCAGCAGCTCTTTTGCTTTTTCTACTGATGCTGGACTGAATTTATGCAAAATGTCTCCTTTTTATTAAATAATCGGCTTATGACCGAACACAAAAATATAAATTATTGTTAATAGGCGTGATTCTTTTAACTTCGTTTAATTTTAAACCCAATTACAATGGCAGGAAACATTACGTTTACCATGATTAAACCGGCAGCTTACGCAAATAACCACACCGGCAAAATTCTTGATATCATTCTGAATAACGGTTTCCGTATTCAGGCTATGAAAGTCGTCAGGCTTACCCCTCAGTTGGCCGGTAAATTCTACGAAGTTCATAAAGAAAGGCCTTTTTATAATAGTCTGGTTCAATCTATGTCATCCGGAACTATCCTTGCAGCAATTCTTGAAAAAGACAACGCCGTTGAGGATTACCGCACACTTATCGGAGCTACAAACCCCGAAAATGCTGCAGAAGGAACCATTCGCAAACAGTTCGGCGAATCTGTAGAGAAAAATGCAGTTCATGGATCCGACAGTGATGCCAACGCTGCACTTGAAGCTTCTTTCTTTTTTACTGAATTTGACAGGGTTTAATCCTCGTCTGACCCGGGATTGTATTCCACAAAAGTACGGTCAGTGTAAAAAACAACAATTTTTGAAATCTTTCGTGCAGGCTTCTCAGTTTTTGGGGAGCCTGTTTCGTCTTGCGGAAAAATGACCGGCTTCTCTTTCTTTTTAACGGGATGAACTGGTAATGCCTCAGGATGATCGCTTCCCGTCAGCCTGTCCATCACTACATCCGAAGGTTCAACTTTTCTGTCAGGAAAATCAGTGTTGACGTCAGACGCTGTATCTATTTGTTTATCAACATACTGGAATTCATCTTCAGCAATTTTTCCCTCCTGAGAATCGCTTGCAGCTTCCTTAACCTCCTCCTGCATGTTAAATAAATCAGGCATTATGGGTTTATTTTTATCTGCAGAAATCATTGTGCTTGTCAAAGGTCTGTTGTCTGCTTTTTCTGCAGGATAAGGATTCATCATAGGACCTTCTCCAAAAAGTATCCATTGAATACTGATATCAGGGTAAAGCTTGATCAGTTTCTGAATAAAGTCTAGACTGGGCTTGTTACGTCCGTTCAGGATGTGAGATATTCCTGAGCGTTGCACACCCAGTTCATCAGCCAGCACAGAAGGGCTGATGTTCTTTGTTCTAAGAACAAGTGAGATCCGGTCGTTCATTCTTTTTTGTTTTATGCAAATTTACATAAATAACAATACAGTTTAACAATTAAAATCCTGTATATATTACGTCTGTAATTTGAATATAATGTCATTTTATCTAATCTATTACTTGAGTTATTATATTGTAATATATTGCTATTCAATGTTATAATAATAATGAATTGTAATACAAAGTCGCAAACATTTTAATACACTTCATTGAAATTAATAGTTTAAATAAAACGTCTATATTATTGATTATCTGCTTAATATAAAATGAATTTTATTTTAGAGCACAATATTTAAGGTGATACATCAGTAATCGCCATAAATGATCATGATATAGTCATTTACATTAGTACATTTAACTATGTTAACATGTGCGTTTACATGTGTGATCATATTGGTAGTTTACATTCGTAATTCGTTATTTTTGGGATTCAAAATGAAATCAATAAACCAAATAATCAGTTATAAACGTTTATATTATAGTTATTTATGATTTACAGATTAGTTTCAGAAACTATTTTGTCTTGAATAATACAATTGTATCTTGATTCATTTTATTGAATTGATACAGATGTAATAATATCATTAAAAACGAATAATTTTTCTTTATAGTACTATTTTTCAGTACATTAGATATTTACCAATTGCATCATTTATTAGGTTACAGATGTGCATTACAGTTGTATTTTATTTTTGTTTACTATCTGTGAATTTTTATGGTTACAGATGTACACTTGTAACAATTGGGTTCTCAGCAAAGATGAATTCAGATAAGCCGGGTTAGTCTGATGCAAGGTTACACATCGGGTAGCATGGATGGTTCAGTCTGTCTGTAATGCATTCCGGATACTTCATGATTATTCAGACCGTTTCATTCAGGGTGGATAAAAATAACAGGGGAACATAACCTGCTGTAGGACTAATAATCCCTGCCCTATGCAGGTACAGAAAATTTTATCCGTTTTATAGAGCGATATGAATGGTAAGAAGACCGGCTAAGTAATTGGAATACAATAAAAAATCCGGGGTATACCCGGATTTATCTGGAACTACAGAAAAATCGTCATCTACTTTATGAGCTTGTGTGCAACCGAGAAGGTTCCATCTGTGATGTGAACCATGTAGACACCAAGCGGAAGTCTGTCAATTTTATTGAAGACAATCAGGTTTAAGCCTTTATTGATTTCAACCCCTTTCATTTCAGAAACCACCTTACCGGTTGAGTTTGTAATCAGAACATCCACCATAAGCCACTTAGATGATTCCAGTTCAATATTGATATTTGAGCTGAAGGGAATCGGGTATACACGAAGTTTTTGGAACGGATCAGCTTTCTGGTACTGGGTGGTCGTAAGCAGATTGTTGGCGAGCATAAAGTCGGGGATTCCCCAGCCTTTCTGGTTATCAGGACTGGATGACAGGGTTCCGCTCATGCGGATGGCATTGAGTAGTTCCATGTTTGAATACGAAGGGTTGGCCTGCCACAAACAAGCTGCAGCACCGGCAATGATGGGTGAAGAGAAAGAAGTTCCACTCCCCTGTGCAATCCCTGAAGGTACGACAGCAACGACAGTATTCTGACCCTGAGCAGTTACATCAGGTTTTATTCTGCCATCGCTGGTTGGTCCCACTGAACTGAAAGAAGCATATACACCATTCTGATTTACAGCACCTACTGTCAGCACACTATCCCCATCAGCCGGAGCGCCGATGTAATGCCACTGACTGTCACCTGAGTTTCCGGCACTGTTAACCACCAGGATACCTTTGGAAGCAGCCATATCGGCTCCAATGGTTACAATGGTTGTGTTGCCGTCCATATCACTATAGGTATGATTTTCATCCGGGTTGTCGAAAGTAGTGTATCCCAGGGAAGAATTGATGATGTCGGCCCCGACAGAATCGGCATACTCAGCAGCATTAACCCAGTAATACTCTTCCATTAGGTATTCAGCCAGCACATCTTCGGAGCGCAGAAGCCAGAAAGAGGCTTTGGGTGCAGTCCCGATAATCTGCCCGGGCAGGTTGGCTGCAATGGTCGACAAAACCATGGTTCCGTGAGCACTCATTGAGGTGCCGTAAACATTGTTACCCGGTTGTACGAAATCCCTGGTGCCAAGTACCTGTCCTCCCATTCTGATGCTGTCAAAAACAACCATAACATCTGCACTGTTGAAACCTCCGTCAATCACAGCCATCGTAACACCTTGTCCGGTGAAGCCGAGCGCATGCATCTCATCAATATGAATCATACTGACCTGATTGAAGGCAGATCCATAATCCATTGACTGGGAAGTCTTTGGAGAACGGACAAGCGATCTTGTATTGAACTTTTCAATCGCCTCGGTTTCAAAAAACATCTTTTTCTTAGACTGAGGCCTTTTCATGAAGTATTGATCAGCTGGTTCAATACTACTGATAAACCTGTTTTGTTTCAGGTTGCTGACAACGCTGTTGTCTCTGGTTTCTATGATGATCAGGTTAAGCCATTTCGATGTATAAACGATCTTTGCACCTGAATTGATCACAGCATTGATATAGTCAGGATTTACCGGCAGATCCGTCTCATTCAGCGGAATCTGCTGAGACAACCGTCTCTCAATGGATCTTTGTGAAAGAAACTCAGCCGGCCGCGAAATCGAATAGGGCGATTGCCCTTTGTCTGTAAAGCGGACTTTGTACCAGGAACCCGCAGATTGACCTGAGACAAAAAGTGATAAGAGGAGAAAGAAGAGTATGGAGTTAAAGATTTTCATTTTAAGTGAATTAAATAATGAAATTAAACACTGTACAGATCAAAAGGTTTGAGTGTTCCATTTCAGCAAGCGCAAATATCGCAATCAAACGGTTTGGTTTGTGCAAAACACACATTTTATTGACAGAAATTTATCTATTAATCAGCGATTTAACGAAAAGTAATTGGTAAAGCACGTACAATTGTACCCTGTTGAATATAATTTAATCTACTGATAATCAATAATTTTTCTTGCTGAAATAAATCTTTGCTTTCCCCGGAAATCATTCATGATGGTGATGTTGGAAAATCCAAAGGAAGTTAAGAGGGAAAGCATAGCCTCACCTTCACTTTCGTTGATTTCAAACCACAGCGAACCGCCGGGAATCAGTTTTTCGGTGGCAAATTCGCAGATTCCCCTGTAAAATAGGAGCGGGTCATCATCCGGAACAAATAGAGCAACAGCCGGCTCATAATCAAGCACATTCGGCGACATCAGGGCTTTCTCCTGCTGCCTGATATAAGGTGGATTACTCACTATCAGGTCATAGGTACCCATGAGACGCCAATCTTCCCTGCGAAGGATATCGTTGAGGAAAAACTGTATATCTGACTCCAGTGCACTTGCGTTGAATGAAGCAACCTCCAGCGCTTCCTGACTGATGTCGGTAGCGTGTACTTCAGATAATGGAATTAACAACCTGAGGCTGATGGCGATAGCTCCGCTCCCGGTGCCGATGTCCAGTATCCTGATTTTATCCTCTGCTTTACAATGACTGACTATTGCCCCGACGAGTTCTTCAGTTTCCGGGCGTGGAATCAGCACACCGGGTTTAACTTTAAACCGGAAACCACAAAATGTACTGAAGCCTGTAACATACTGAACCGGAGTAAATTGCTTAAGTTTTGCGAGGGATTCAATCACCAGTTCTTCAAACTGCAGTCCGGTTTCCTCATCGCGGATCAGCAGAAAAGATGCCGCGCTGATTTCCAGTAAGTCTTCAAACAGCACCCTTTGGATCGATTTAGCTTCATGATATCCGTAAATGCCGGTCAGCGAACCGATCACCATTTTCTCCAGCGCCCTGTAAGTCATACCATCCTGTTTAGGGGCAAATTTAGAAAACTTCATGCTTCACAGTTTGCGGCCAGAAAATAATCGTGTTCTCAAAGAAACCGGTAACTTTGGGGAATCATCCTTGCCGGGATTCTGAAAATCAGATGATCTACCTTACAACCCCGATTGGCCTGACCAAGTACAGCCGCGATTCACTGACTGACCCTGTTGTTGAGTCATTTTTGAACCGTGACCTGATTTTTTGTTTGCAGACAGAAGACGGAGCTGATTGCATACTCACGGATAAGAAGAACCTGCTGAACGGACACTGGCACAGCCCTTTACTGGTAGTAGATGTATCAACGCTGGAATCCCTGGCCACAAGCGATGACAGTATTGCCAGACTTCTTGAAATTCAATCAGAAAATCAACCCGATAACACAAGAAACAAACTGTTAAGTCTGATTTTCTATTTCAGTTTCAACAATGTACCCTCCTCATCCACCCTGATTCAACGCTGGTTAATCGATGCCGGAATCGAGGCTTCAGAGGATCTGTCACTGGCAGAAGCCGTTTCTGAGATAAGGACAGGGTTAAGTGAGTCGACACATGAAAAGGTGGAGTATTACCTGAAACATTTGGCTGAACAAGCATCGGCAGATTCTGACAAAGGCCGCGGCATTGAGCCCGGGTATCTGGATGAGGCTTTCAGCCTCCCGGGAGTAAATTACGGGCTGATGCCCTGTTTTGACCGGTACTCAGGAAATGATTCACCGGGAGAAGGTTACTGTTTTTATGCAGATCAGATAGCTGAGACAAGCATGTTGATTGAGGATCATGCCTTTATAGTAGCAGGCCTTTCAATTTCAGTTACCCAGCTGGCCAGAATGACAGAATCGGCTTATCCCCTCTTTTTTAACAATTTACTGAAGACCATCATAATTTCAGAAAGGGATATACTATCACTCGGCAGGCTGCTGCATGAATATCCGGATTTGTTTTCGGTGTTATCAGATCAATACAAGGTCCGGCTGCACCTTATCTCAGTTAACCGGGAACACACTTATTATGCCGCTGAATTTATTCCGGGAAAAGGATTTTCAGCCAGTCTTATTCCTGATGCCCTCCCTGTTTTCCTTCGTCTGACAAAATAATGGCTCAGTTTGTCTCCGGCACTCTGGCTTTTCAGGATTGGCTGTAACTGTGTCTCTTCATGATCACTGCTGACCGATTATTTCGTATATTTACCATACCAGCCGATTACCAATTCCAATTTCGTTTATTCATCATAAAACCCTTGAACAAAACCCCCGCCCCATGAAAAATGCATTGTACAAAACCATCGCTGTGCTTTTTGTGACTTTATCCTCTCATTTTCAGCTCAGTTCGCAGGAGTTTATGCCATTCGCACACAGTAACTATGCGGGTATCAGTGGCATTGTTCTTCAACCGGCTTCAATTGCCGACTCCAGGTACCGGTTTGATATGGCGCTGACCGGAGCCAATGTTATTGCGGGCAACAATTATGTCGCTTTTAAAAGGGATGCCCTTTTCAATAGTTCACTCTGGGAACTGGACAATTTCAAAGATGACTACATGTTTGAAAACCTGAATGGGAAGGACAAGTCGGGAATCCTGGGAGTGAGCGTTATGCTGCCCTCATTCATGGTTAACCTTTCTGATAACAGCGCGCTGGCGTTCTCTACCAGGCTGAGGGGGATTATCAATATTGACAACATCACTGAGGATCTGGCTAAGCTGATGTACGAAGACATCGACTATGATCCGCTGCTCCGCAGGGAGCTGACCAATGCCAACTTCAGCATGCAGGCAAATTATTGGTTGGAGACCGGGATAACCTTTGGCAATGTCATCATCAACAAAGAGAAACAATTCCTAAAGGGTGGGGTCACATTAAAATATCTTCAGGGCATTGTTTCAGGCTATACCTATATCAATGATCTTAGTTACCGTTTCGATGGTTCTGATACCTTGTCACTTTTCCAGAGTACGGTAAAATACGGTTTATCCAGCAATTTTGATGAAGAAGGAATCAAACCTCTGGAAATGGTATCCAAACCAGGACTGGGATTTGACATAGGCTTTGTTTATGAATACCGGCCTGAAATAAGCAAACATCGCTACAATATGGATGGTCGAGAAGGGCTGCTGAGGCCTGATCAGGAGAAGTACCTGTTCAGACTAGGTGTTGCCTTGCTCGATTTCGGAAGCATCAAGTATAAAAAAGGTTATTACAGCCAGGACTTTAAGGCCGATGTGCGTGACTGGAACATAGGGGACATTGAAATCAATTCAATACAGGACATCAACGATACATTGCGTAACCGGTTTAATTTTAACGAAAATGTCTCAGAAACTTACAGAATGCGGTTACCAACTGCCCTCAGCATTCAGTTCGATTACAACCTCGGGCACAACTTTTTTCTGAATTTCAGCCCTTACATTGCATTAAACAAGGGTAACAGCATTGCCTCGAAATCTCACTATTATTCCACATATACCTTCGCACCCCGGTACGACAGAAAGTGGTTCGGCGCTGAAATCCCCGTGCAGGTTGATGAATTCGGCCGTTTCAAGGCTGGGATAAGCTTAAGAATGGGTCCTCTATGGATAGGTTCAAACGGGATAATATCAAATACTGTTGCCAGTAAAATCTATGATGGCGATGTCTATTTTATGCTGAAGATTCCGATTTTCAGGAGCATAGCTCGCGACAAGGATAAGGATGGGGTCAGCAACAGACTCGATCAGTGTCCCGACAGAAAGGGCCCCTGGCTGATGCTGGGCTGTCCCGATACTGACGGAGACAACATCACCGATGCCAATGATGAATGTCCCGACGAAAAGGGCCCGGAATCACTCAATGGTTGTCCCGACAGGGATAATGATGGCATCGCGGATAAAAACGACGCTTGTCCCGATGCTCCTGGTCTTCCTCAATTCAATGGCTGTCCGGATACCGATGGTGACGGGATTACTGATGCACAGGATGAATGCCCTGATATAGCCGGGAAAGCTGAATTCAATGGTTGTCCCGACAGGGATAATGATGGTATTCCTGATAAAGCAGATAAATGTCCTGATGTTGCCGGACTGGCCGCCTACGATGGATGCCCTTTCAACGATATGGACAAGGACGGAATCTCCGATGATCAGGATGAGTGCCCCTCCATACCTGGTCCGGCAGAGTTTAAGGGCTGTCCGGATACTGATGGTGACGGAATTCCCGATAAATCAGACCTTTGCCCGAGTATTGCAGGAGTTCCGGAGAACAAGGGATGCCCGCCGATTAAAAAGGAGGAGATTGAAATCATCAAAAGGGCATTTTCAAACCTGGAATTTGAATCCGGTAAATCCATCATCAAAGCAGTATCTTATCCTTCGCTGGACGAGCTGGCTGCCCTGATGATCTCGCAGGAGATGTGGAAGGTCAGGCTTTCGGGACACACCGACAATACCGGCAAACCGGAAAAGAACATGGAATTATCAAAAAACCGGACTCAGGCTGTAAAAGACTACCTTATCTCAAAAGGAGTTAAGGAGTTCAGAATCAAGGCAGAATGGTTTGGACAGACCAAACCGGTTGCAGACAACAATTCCCCCGAAGGTCGTCAGAAGAACAGGAGGGTTGAAATGGAGATCATCTTTGAATAGCGCTTCTGAAGATCATGATTTTTTAATAAAGGTAAGCGAATTGAATGGAAAGTCCATTGGTAATGGTTAACCAGCAGCAATGCAGGCAGGTGGCTTCAGGTGTCAGAAATCTGGTTATCAGGCCTGAATTCAGCACCCGCCTGTTTCTTACGTTGCCTGTCAGCTCAGAACTGAAGCTTCGGATGCTGTTTTATTCAGTAGCCATCTGTCACCAGACCAGAAACCTGGTGAGCAATAGATACAATCTGTATGGTTGGGAATACATAGAAAAAGTGTTTTGTGAGATCGCCCTGCACCAGCCGTTACTTCTGGATCCAACTTACATCTCCGGAACAAATGAGGAAGAACTTTCCTTGTCGCTGAGGCTTGCTTTTTCTGACAATCAGGTTGCAGAACACTCAAGCCTCGACCGGGTTGAAGAAAGAATCATGCTGATGAAAGAGCTCAGCAACTTTGTAATTCATCGTTTCAACGGCAGTTATACTCTTCTGCTGGGTTCAACCGGAAATCACCTGCTGAACAATGGAATGGGACTTTACGAGTTATTGGAACAAAGCCTGACTTTCTCTGATCCGGCACGAAAGAAGTCTTCATTCCTTGCCAAGCTATTGTCAGACAGCGGCTTATATAGTATTGAAGATACCCTCAACTATATCCCCATCATGGATTATCACATGATGCGGGTGTTGTTGAGGATGGGGTGTGTCGAAATCACTGACCCAATACTTAAGCAGGCACTTTCCGGAAAGAGGGTACTTAAAACCGAAGAGCCTGTCAGGCAGGCATGCATTGAGGCTATGCAGCTGATTTCCAGGGAATCAGGTGTTGATCCATGGATCATGAACGACATTTTCTGGCCACTCGGGCGCTCGTGCTGTAACGAAACCACCCTCTGTGCAGCACATGTCTGTATGAAGCAACCCTGTACTTTCGAAAACATGATCTTGCTGACAAATCATAAAAAGTGTAGTTTTGAAACAAATTGTAAGGGTGCGGAGAACCAGGATTACCGTGAGCTTTGGGAGCCTTTTACTGAAACACATTTTTACTGATGAACACAATTTGTCCGTTTTGCAGTCTTGAACATAGCCCGGTTGTATTTGCTTCCGGCAACGGTTTTGCCGCTATTTACAACATTTCACCCATTCTGCCGGGGCATAGCCTTGTGGTTCCTTACCAACATGTTACCAGTCTTTTCGAACTAACTGAGGGTGAGATCTCTGAATTCTTTTCTTTTGCAAGAGACATCACTGCATTTCTATGTGAAGCATTTGAGAGTGAGGCCTACGACTGGTCGCTTCAGGAGGGCCTTGAAGCAGGTCAGAGTATAAGTCACCTTCACCTGCACATTATTCCGCGAAAGCAGGGCGATCTGGCTGATAATGGAGACTGGTACGGCCTGCTTCAGCAATCTGTTGATCCGGAGAACAGGGATCGGATAAGACTGTCAGAAACCGAGCATGCCGCGATCACTGAACGCCTGAAAGGTCTCAGGAACAGGAATTAAAGCAGCCTGGCATCAGAAAAAGAAAAGAGAGACTCCGAGCACCGCGATTACGGCACCGGCTATTTCGCGAAGCGTAACCCTCTCTTTAAACAGCAAAGCCGAAGGTGCAATGATGAGCACCGGTGTTAAAGCCATAATTGTTGAAGCGATTCCTGAGGAGGTATACTTAACCGATAAAAGCGAAAATGCAACACCGAGGAAAGGGCCGAAAAAAGCGCCAAGGGAAAGACTTCTGACAGCCGGTGCATTTTTCAAAGCAATCCTGACCCTTTGCCATCCCCCATAAAGCGAAATAACGAGGGCAAAACCCAGAACACCCGTGATTACCCTGATTTGAGTTGAAGCAAATACATTGTAATCCTGCATCCCATATTTACTCAGCACCAGGCCTATCCCCTGCCCTGCAGCACCGCCGAAAGCAAAAAGCAATCCTTTCAACGGATACTTCAGTTTATAGTTATACTTCCCTTTGCCTGAAATCAGTGCACCGGTTTCGTTTTTATTTCTTCCCAGGATAGCCAGACTAATCCCTGTCAGGGTCAGAACCATGCCGGCAATACTCTGAGCACTGAGTCTTTCTCCCATCATAATCCATCCGGTAATGGCGGCAATGGGTGGGGAGAGAGCCATCACCAGCATGGAGATCCTTGCACCGATAATGGTAAATGACTGAAAAAGAAACAAATCACCAAGTACGAAACCGATCAGTCCTGAAACGGATAACCACACCCAGTTATGCAGGCTGGCTCCCTGTGGATAAAAACTTCCGCTGGTAAACCATCCGTATATGCTGAGAAAAAAAAGTCCAAGAATCAGCCGGAGGATATTTACGGCAAGAGAACCTACTTTTTTGCTTGCTGACTCAAAGGCCAGCGCGGTAATCGTCCAGAATACAGCAGTAATCAAAGCAGCAATCTCACCTTTCAGATGTGTGTCCATAGCAGTTAAGCCCAGAAATAGAAAAGCAGCAAATGTAAACTACTACAAGCACTTCGGGCCGCAAAACAGAAATTATTTTTCAACATTGTTGATAATGAACAAATTATTCTTCAGAGAAGAAAATTCTTAAAAAAAAGAAAGAGAATTAATCATTTCGTTTGATAATTTCAATGAAAAATCAGTAAGTTTGAAAGTTGCCCGGAATGCACCACTGACGAAACTAATTTTTCTCATAGCTATTCAAAACCAATTGATGAATCTGAATGTTGTTTGATGATACTTACCGTACAATCAGGAACCGGGCTACAGGTCAATACAAAGAAAAAGGGAGTAAGTTTATTGCCATTGCTTCTCCGGTAAGAGACGAGAATGAGGTAAAGAAGGAACTGGAAGCAATCAGAAAAGAGTATTACGATGCCCGGCATCATTGTTATGCCTATGTGATTGGGTTTAACCGGGAGGCTTACAGGATCAACGACGATGGAGAGCCATCAGGAACTGCCGGCAGGCCGATTCACGGACAGATTCTTTCGTATGATCTTACCAATGTTCTGATTGTTGTAGTGAGGTATTTTGGCGGCATAAAACTGGGAGTCAGCGGGTTGATCAATGCATACAAGACAGCGGCCGGCGATGCATTGAGTCAGGCAGAAATTGCAGAGATGACTGTGAATGAAGTGTACGAGGTTAGCTTTGATTACACAGTGATGAATGAAATCATGAAAATTGTAAAGGAAGAGAACCTTGAATTGCTGAACACAAAGTTTGATCTTGACTGCAGTCTGATCTTTAAAATCAGAAAAAGAGAAGCTGACAGGGTGAACAGCAGAATCAGAAAGACTTATAAAAGTAAGGTCATATATCTGAGATCTGAATAAGTAAAGACTGACAAGGGTTACACAACAATACACTGCCAATTCAATACGACTATTTTTCTGAAAATGCAAGTGCATTTTGTGTTTTTTTTAAACTTTTTTTAAATGATTTTTGTTGAAAAATATTGCTTGCGGTAACAAAAATGCAGGGTTCTGAATATGAGTAAGAACGCATTTTGTCGGACAACAAAACAGGAAGACCGGATGTAGAACAACAGTTCAACTTTTTCACGTTAAGGGAGAATGAGAGAAGCTTATCAAGAAGTTTGGGAAAATTGCCTAAAGATCATCAAGGACAACGTAAATTATCAAAGCTACAAAACATGGTTTTCACCTATCAAGTCTGTAAAACTTGAAAACAACGTTCTGACTATACAAGTCCCCAGCCAGTTTTTTTATGAATGGCTCGAGGAACACTACATCACACTATTGAAGAAAACTATAAAACATGAGCTTGGTCCTTCGGGAAGGCTGGAGTACAGTATTATCATGGAGAATTCAAACGACCCGCGGGCGCCTTACACCATTAAGGTACCAACAAGCAACCGGAGCGTACTGAACAATCCTTCGGTTTCAATGCCTATTGACCTTAACAAGGGGTCATCAAAAGAGATACCCAACCCTTTTGTAATCCCCGGGTTGCGGAAAATACAGGTGCATTCGCAGCTCAATGAAGCGTATTCGTTTGAGAATTTTATTGAAGGAGATTGTAACAGGCTGGCCCGTTCTGCCGGTTATGCAGTTGCCACCAATCCGGGCAAAACAGCATTCAACCCGATTTTTATCTACAGCCCCAACGGTTTGGGTAAAACTCACCTGGCACATGCCATCGGAATTCAGGTAAAACAGAATTTCCCGGAGAAAACTGTGTTGTATGTAACTGCAGAGCAGTTTATACAACAATACGTAGATTCTGTTAAGAACCAGAATCAGAACGATTTCGTTCATTTTTACCAGATGATCGATGTACTGCTGATCGACGACATTCAGTTTCTTTCAGGCAAAGAAAAAACACAGGACACCTTCTTCCACATCTTTAATCACCTGCATCAGAACGGCAATCAGCTGGTTATAACATCTGATAAGGCACCTGTGGAAATTAAAGGGATAGAGCCCAGGCTGCTCTCGCGGTTTAAATGGGGACTGGCTGCCGATCTGCAGGTACCTGATCTTGAAACCCGTATCGCCATCCTGAACAAACGGTTATACAAAGATGGTATTGAAATGCCTCAGGATGTGATTGAATACCTTGCTTACAGCATCACCACCAACATCCGTGAGCTGGAAGGTGCCCTGATATCACTGATGGCCCAGTCCTCTCTGAACAAGAAAGCGATTACGATAGACCTTGCCCGTCAGATGATTGACAAATTTGTCAAGAATACTTCCAAGGAAATTTCGATTGATTACATACAAAAGGTTGTTTGTGACTTCTTCAACATCCATGTTGATCACCTGAATTCCAAAACGCGTAAAAGGGAAATCGTACAAGCCCGTCAACTGGCAATGTTTTTCTCGAAAAAGCATACCAAATCTTCGCTGGCAACCATCGGCCTTCACTGCGGGAACAAAGACCACGCAACCGTACTTCATGCCTGCCGGACTGTGAACAACCTCATTGAAACCGACAAGCAGTTCAGGAACTACGTGGAGGAGATTGAGAAAAAGATTAAGCTCTGACCCGCTATCCCCTGTCAGGCTGTTCAATAACCTCATCTGCACTCAGCTCCAGATGAGGTTATTTGTTGATATGAAAATGAAAGGATCTCATTTTCAAGCCTTTGAAAATTAAATTTTTGTATAAATATCAGGTTTCTTCTATTGAGATCTGTCTAACATGCACATTATGAAAATTCTGATGGTCTGCCTTGGGAACATCTGTCGCTCTCCGCTGGCTGAAGGCATTATGCGTCACAAGCTTATGAATAACCAGATAGATGCTTCTGTTGAGTCCTGTGGATTCGAATCTTTTCATGTTGGCGACAAAGCCGACCGCAGGGCTGCCCAGGTTGCTGCCGAAAACGGGGTTGACCTCTCAGGCCACCGGGCCAGAACCTTTAAAGTATCATTTTTCGATGAATTTGACAGGATTTACGTCATGGACAATAAAAACTTCAGCGACGTTGCCTCCAAAGCCCGAAACAGTGAGGACCTGAAAAAGGTGGATTATATCATGAATATGGTTTATCCGGGCACCAACATGGCAGTTCCGGATCCCTATTACGGCGGGCAGGATGGCTTCAGAAAAACCTGGAACATGCTGGATGCTGCAACCGAAAAGATCGTGGATGAAATAAAAGGACTAAAAAAATGAATCAACTTGATAAACAATCGGTTATAAGTGCAGCAGAGCGAATAAAGCCCTACCTGCACCGCACCCCGGTACTCAGCAGTTCGGCCATTAACCGCATGTTTAACTGCAATATCCGGTTTAAATGTGAGAATTTTCAGAAAGCCGGTGCTTTCAAATCGAGGGGGGCTACCAACGCCCTGCTTCAGCTAAGCCAGGATGATCTAACCAAAGGAGTAGCTACACATTCATCGGGAAATCACGCTGCAGCCCTGTCGCTGGCAGCCAAACGGCTTGGAACCAGGGCATTTATTGTCATGCCAGAAAATTCTAACAAATTAAAGATCAAAGCAGTAGAAGAATACGGAGGTGTAATTACTTTTTGCAAACCCACCCTCACAGCGCGGGAGAGCACCTTAGCGGCAGTCATCCGCAAAACCGGAGCTGTTGAAATACATCCCTACAACGATTACAGAATTATCGCCGGGCAGGCAACAGCATGTATGGAATTGATAGCGGAGTTGCCTGATCTGGAGGTAGTGATGGCTCCTGTGGGTGGTGGCGGACTTCTGAGCGGAACTGCCCTGGCAGCCGGGTTTTTCGGCCAAAAGGTCAGAGTGATTGGTGCAGAACCTGCAGGAGCTGACGATGCTTACCGTTCTTTCTATGGTGGGATCTTCGTTCCCTCAGAGAACCCCCAAACCATTGCCGATGGCTTGCTGACATCGTTGGGATCACTCACCTACCCTATCATTCAACAACATGTTCATCAGATTGTTACCGTGAGTGAAGAAGCTATCAGAGAAGCTATGAAACTGATCTGGGAACGCATGAAGATCATTGTGGAACCCTCCTCCGCTGTCCCGCTGGCTGCCATTCTTGAAAAAAAAGTACAGGTTGAAGGAGCAGAAATTGGCATTATACTCTCTGGAGGGAATGTAGATCTGAGTGCTTTACCTTTCTAAAACCAAACATCATGAAAACCGGAACGCTCTTTCTCATTCCCAGCACCCTTGGCGAAACGGATCCGGATAAGGTATTGCCGGCCTATAACCTTCAACTGATGAAACAGCTGGATGTTTTCATTGTTGAAGAGCTGCGTACCGCCCGCAGGTTTCTCAGGAAATGCGGGTATATGAAGGATTTTGACCAGGTAGTTTTTCACCTGCTGAATGAGCACACGCCTGACCATGAGCTCTTATCCTTTCTAGAGCAGATTAAAGCCGGCATTGACACAGGCCTGCTTTCAGAAGCCGGCTGTCCGGCGGTGGCTGATCCGGGCTCTGGTGTAGTTAAACTGGCACAGCAAATGAATATCAGGGTGGTACCTCTATCCGGACCTACCTCCATTATCCTTTCGCTGATGGCCTCGGGTTTCAATGGACAACAGTTTACTTTTCACGGCTATCTTCCGGTGAAAGAACACGACAGGGTTCGCAAAATCAAAGAGTTAGAAAAGGATCTTTTTAAAACCGGGCAGACCCATATTTTTATTGAGGCGCCGTACCGCAACAAACACATGATTGAATCCATCCTCTCCAGTTGCAGCAATGAAGTGATGCTCTGCATCGCCAGCAACCTGAGCCTCGCGGATGAGTCTGTTAAAAGTGCCTCAGTAGCAGAATGGAAGAAAATCAACCCTGATCCGGGTAAGAAGCCTACCGTTTTTCTTTTGTCGAGATAAAAAAACCTCCGGGAAGGAGGTTTATCGAATATCAGGTGATTGATTCATCAATGGTGGTGACCATGAGGGCCATGAACATGACCATGACTGATTTCTTCCTGGGTTGCGTCACGAAGTTCGAGGATTGAACCGGTGAAATACAGGGTTTTACCTGCCATCGGGTGGTTGAAGTCCATGATTACGGCATCATCTTCCACAGCTTTTACAACGCCTTCGAGAGGATGACCTTCATTGTCCTGCATGGGAATCACGTTGCCGATCCTGAGCATATCGGGATCAATTTTGCCGTCAACAAGAAATATGTCAATCGGCAGAGAAATGATGGCCTCCTGCGAAAGTTCACCATAGGCATCAGCAGCCTGAAGTGTAAATTCAAAAGTATCGTTGGCCTTGAGATTGGCAATATTGTCTTCAAATTTCGGAAGAAGGTTACCTGCTCCGAAGAGGAAAACAAGGGGCTGTGATGCGTCAGCAACATCGACCACCTCACCGGAGGCATTATCGATTTTCAACTCGTAGGTGAGTGATACCACTTTGTTCTGAGAAACAGTCATTATTTTATATTTAAGATTAAAACTAACAGATCTACTGATAAAATGTTGAAATTGAACGGCAAAAATAGTTAAAAAGTCGAATCGGGCAGATTGTTTTCTTTTTTTGTAATTTTCCCGGGAAGACCGCGTCAAAAGACGGAACACCAGACAACAAATCATCAACCAACAGAACCAACCATTTTGAAACAACAAATTCTCGATATAGAGAACCTGAGCAAAAGCTATGGAAAGCTTGAAGCCCTGAAAGAACTTGATCTTTCGGTTGAGCGCGGTCAGGTTTTCGGATTGCTGGGACCCAACGGAAGCGGAAAAACCACCACCCTGGGGATCATTCTCGGCGCATTGCATCCCAACAGGGGCGATTTCAGGTGGTTTGGCGAACGACTGACTGAGAAATCACTCAAGCGGATCGGGGCCATCCTCGAGCACCCCAATTTTTACCCTTACCTGAATGCCGTTGACAACCTGAAAATCGTCGCCCGGATAAGGAACAGCGATGTTTCTGACATTGACAGGGTGCTTCGTCTGACGAACCTCTACGACCGTCGCCAGCACAGATACCAGACCTACTCTTACGGGATGAAGCAACGGCTCGCCATAGCCGGAGCCCTGCTGGGAAATCCTGAAGTTCTGATTCTGGATGAACCGACCAACGGGCTTGATCCGCTGGGAATAGCTGAGATCAGGGAGCTGATTGCCGGGGTGGCTGCTGAAGGCACTACCATCATTATGGCCAGCCATCTGCTCGATGAAGTGCAGAAGATCTGCTCCCATGTTGCAGTACTCAAACAGGGACGAAAACTATTTGCCGGCAGCGTTGACGATGTACTCAACAACACAGAAACCATCCTTGTGGGTGCTGAATCCATGGAAGCACTGGAAGCAGCCCTTATCGAATACCCGGATTATCAATCACATAAAATATCATCCGGTTTTGTAGAGATGAAATCCAACGGTGTTGTCCGGCCTGCTGAAATCAACCATTTTCTTTTTGAAAAAGGCATTGTCTGCACACACCTCAGCATCAGGAAGAAATCGCTGGAGAACTATTTTCTTGAAATTACTGCCAGCAATGGCGGCACAAACCAGGCCTCATGAATATCCGGAACTTAACATACATCCTTTATACCGAATGGCTGAAAGTGAGGAATTACCGCACCTTCTGGCTACTGGCGGGACTATACACCCTCACACTGCTGTTGCTGCTTTTCAGCCTTCAGGGAATTCTGAACAACGTAACCGTAAATATCAACACCAAATCTCCCCTGCCCATTCCCGAATATCCTGTTTATTCGTTTCCAGGGGTATGGCAGAACCTGACCTACATTGCAGGATTCCTGAAGATGTTCCCTGCCTTTCTGATTATCATACTCATTACCAATGAATTCACCTTTACCACCTATAAACAGCAGATCATTTCAGGAAGCCGGAGAATGGAATTTCTGACAGCCAAGACGTTGATGGTGGCGATTCTCTCGGTCGGGATTGCCCTGCTGATCGGTATTTCCGGTATGATTGCCGGTTTGCTGCAACAATCTCCTGATTATGAGGCCATTGTAAGCCGGAAATTGATTTTTCTGGCATCCCATGCGTTGGAGCTGTTCACTTATCTGATGTTTGCCTCTATTCTGGCATTCCTTTTCAGGCGGGCCGGCATCACCATCATTGTTTTTCTGCTGTATTCATTTATCATTGAGCGTATTCTGGTTTTCAGGCTACCCGATGCGGTTGGCCGTTTTCTTCCGCTGGAGGCGTGCAGCAACCTGGTACCCTTGCCCAACAGCGCCCTGATGAAAATCTTCGGGGTTTCGTTCAGCGAATACACTTCAGTGGCCGATGCCGGGATCTGCTTTGTGTGGGCAATGATATTTTACCTGTTGATATATTGGCTACTGAGGAAGCGCGACCTCTGAGGAATCTGTACCGCTTGCTCCGTTCCCGAAATTCAGAGAATCCGGTTCAGCAATCCTTCCCGAACAGGTGTAGGGTTTATTGATCTGAATTTCCGGTTTTTTAAACCTCCCTCTGTAGTGCATCAGGGATGGATTCTGCAGCACTTTCTCCATATACAAACCAAACAATGGCAAAGCAGTTCTCAGTCCTTCACCGAGCTGAGAGGTGCGAAAACGGGCATTTCGGTGTTCTCCGCCTACCCATGCCCCGGAAACCAGGTGCGGTGTAACCCCGATAAACCATCCGTCGGAGAAGTTGGAAGAAGTTCCGGTTTTACCGCCGAAATCGGTATCATACCTGAAAATGTCATAATCCCACAACCCCTGGGTTGTTCCTCCTGATTCGGTGAGGCCAGAGCGAAGCATGACCTGCATCAGGAAAGCATTCTCTTCATCAATCACCTGCTTTTTAACGGGTTTGTATTCATAGAGGACTTTGCCATCGTGGTCGGTTATTCTGGTAACAAACACCGGTTCATTGAGGTTTCCACCATTGATAAATGTGCAATAGGCATTCACCATTTCGAGCAATGTAACATCGCTGGAGCCCAGACATACGGAAGGTACATTGCGTAACCGGGAGTCAACACCCATCTTTTTGGCACAGGCAATCACCTTATCCCATCCCATCTCCTGGGTCAGCTGTACAGCTACGGAATTGACTGAGCGGGCAAAAGCCGTTTTCAGGGGCATATCGGTCCAGGAAAAATTCCAGTCGGCATTGTGCGGAGACCAGTTTTTGGTTTCACCCTGTTCCTGATATGAAATGGTCACCGGTTTATCGGTTCTTCGGTCACAGGGGCCCAACCCCTGCTCAAAGGCGGCTGTATAGACAAATGCCTTAAACAGCGACCCGGGCTGCCGTCTTGCCTGATTTACATGATCGTATTTAAAGAATTTAAAATTGATGCCTCCCACCCAGGCTTTGATATACCCTGTTTCGGGATCCATACTGACAAATCCTGTATTCAGCAGATGCCTGTAATACCTGATCGAGTCCATCGTACTCATCATGGCATCCGTAGTTCCGTTCCAGGAGAACACCTGCATCGCACGCGGAAGGTTTATGTAATGTGTTACAGAATCGGCATTCCCCCGGTACTTTTTATCCAGGCTTTCGTAGTAGGGGGTTTCCCGGGCCAGGTCTTCAATAAAACCCGGAATCTCCTTGCCTTTGCTGTCGACCCATGGGTTTTGCCCCTGCCAGTGTTCGTAAAACCTTTTCTGCAAGCGTTTCATGTGCTCTTCCATAGCTTCTTCTGCATAAGCCTGCAGTTGAGGATCGATGGCGGTATATATTTTGAGTCCGTCAGTATAAATATCATACCCGGTTTCTTTGCTCCAGTCCTGAAGGCTTCTGGCAACAGCCTCCTTAAAATAGGTGGCATCTTCGTCATCGGTGTTCTTCCGGTATCTGAGGTTTATTCTGGTCCTGGCCAGAGAGTCGGCCTCCTGCTGATTCAGAAACCCATAGCGTGCCATTTGCATCAGGATATTGTTCCGGCGACGGAGGGAATTTTCCGGATTCTGAGAAGGGCTGTAATAGGTCGGTGCCTTCAGCAGACCGATGAGTACTGCTGCTTCTTCGGGCTTCAGTTCTGAAGGTTTTCTGTTAAAAAAAGTGGAAGCCGCTGCCTTGATCCCGAAGGCATGACTTCCGAAATCCACCGTATTGAGGTACATGGTCAGGATCTCATCTTTAGAATAGTAAAACTCCAGCTTCAAGGCGTTGATCCATTCTTTCGACTTATCAACCAGGATATTGACCCCCGGAATATATCCAAGCAATCCCTTCCTGTTACGGTGCCTGGTTTTGTAAAGGTTCTTGACCAATTGCTGGGTAATGGTGCTTCCGCCACGCTTGTCGCCCTTCGCTGTGCTCCAAGCAGCAGCCAGGGTTGCTTTAAGGTCAATACCGTGATGGTTGTAAAAGCGGATATCTTCTGCTGCCAGCAGTGTGTTGATCAGTACCGGTGATAATTCGCTGAACTCCACCGGGGAGCGGTTTTCACGGTAATATTTGCCCATGAGTTTACCATTGGCTGTATACAACTCAGAAGCAATGCTTATTTCAGGATCCTTCAGATCATTGAGCTGTGGGGATGGGCCGAACAATCCCAGGAGGTTTAGATCTATGCTAAGTACAATTACCATCAAAAGCATAGCCAGCTGAAGAAGTCTCATTGCTGCCTTTTTAATCAGGCTATCAGCCCAAATAGGCAGTCTGTAAAAGATACCAAAGACAAACCTCAGCACTTTTTTCAGAAGCAACCAACCCGTATTCAATATTAGTCTTCCGTCTTTCAATTACCTATCTATTTGTAATTCAGTTAAATAAAAATAAAGATGATCCATTTTGTTCATGTTGCAAGTTACAATGAAATCCAATCAAAACATCGGAGTCAGTTTGTAACTTTCCGGCTCCTGAACCGTCTATAAACATCGGAAAACCGACAACCTTAATCAGCGAAAATTGTTAATTTAGCAGTTCCGCCAGATAAGGTTCAAACACAGGCAGTGCAATGAAAAAACTGATAATTCTGATTCTATTGATATCGATTCCTTCTGCGGCCAGTTTTGCCCAGAAAAAGGCAGCTGATTACCTGAAAGCCGCCCTGGTGGCTACCAATAACAAGAACTATGCACAGGCTATCCTGCTTTGTGATGCAGCGATCAATCTGAACAATGCTTATGAAACAGCTTATTTTCACCGTGGATACAACAAGCTGCTTCTGAAAGACTACAGCGGTGCCATTCAGGATTTCGGCATCGTTCTTTCGATCAACACAGACAATCTTGATGCCTTGCTCTACAGGGGTATGGCCAACCAGAAAGCCGGAAACCGATGGGCCGCTACCCAGGATTACAATGCAGCCCGACGCATCGACGCTATTGAAACCCTCGCTTTCGTTACCGGTAGTATCTTCCGGTGATCATCCTTGCTTCACCTGACTTCCGGCAAATCGTTGAATCGATTCAATCCGCTCTCTGAGTGGCGGATGTGAGTAATTCACGAAAACGTAAGCCGGATGCGGGGTAAGATCCGACATATTGTCGGCAGTTAGCATCCTGAGTGATGCCACCATCTCACCGGCATCAGCATTCTCAGCTGCGAAACGGTCGGCCTGAAACTCGAATCTTCTTGACATGTAGTTCAGGCCAATGGAGGTGATGGTTGAAACAGGACTATACAGGATAAGGAAAACCACAAGCCCCAGATGAAATGAATGGTGACTGCTGCCGAGAGCCTCATAAATCACCGGTGAACCTACAACGAGCGAAAACAGGTAAAGCACAATTCCTGTCTGAATAACCGAAAGTATCAGCGTCTTCAGGGTATGTTTTTTCCGGTAGTGACCTATTTCATGGGCCAGCACTGAAACAATCTGAGCAGTGGTATGCTTCTGCAGCAGGGTGTCGTACAACACAATGCGCTTCATCCTTCCTAAGCCGGTAAAATAGGCATTGGCACGGGTTGAACGTTTCGATCCGTCAATGATGTAAATATCTTTCAGGCCAAAGCCTGTGCGCCCTGCCAGATTTTCAAGCGCAGTTCGTAGTTCCCCTTCTTCAAGCGGAGTCTGCTTGTTGAACAACGGAACTATCAGGTTAGAATAGAACAGGCTCATCAGCAAAGAGAAAACGGTGATTGTCAACCAGGCCAGCCACCAGAAATCGGCGCCAAGCAGGGCATACATCCACACGATCAGGCTTAGCAGGCCACCTCCGATCACAGCAGCCAGCAACCACGATTTCAGCTTGTCAGCAATGTAAACTTTACAGGTGGTTTTGTTAAACCCAAACCGCTGTTCTATCACGAAAGTATCGTATACGTCAAACGGAGTGGACAACAGATCTGCAGCCAGTCCGATGGTGCCAAAAAAGATCAGGGCCTGAATCACGGAACTATCTGTTATGCCGATCGCCAGTGAATCAACCAGAATAAAACCACCATTCAGCATCAGCAGTGTTGCTCCAAAAGAAAGCCATGCCATCAGCAGTCCGAAACGATAGGATACCTTTTTGTACTCCAGGTATTTGCTGTACCGTTCAGGGGAATACACCCCGTGAAGAATGGCAGGAACAGGTTTAAACCTCTGCCGGTGGTTGAGCAGGGCCAGCAGCTGACCAAAAAGAAATCCTGCAGTTACTAAAGCAAGGATCAGATAAAACAGAAAAGAAGCCATATGTTCTTAACTATCAATTAAAAAATGATTAGTTTTTAATCATCGTTATCCGGTAAACATTGGAAGTACGGATGAGATTTTTTTTCAACAGTAGTTTTCTACCGGCCAGGCATCTAATAACTGCCGTGGTATTTTCTCAGGAACCATTCTGCACTCAACAACCCGATGATCAGCAGCAGGAGGGGATAAAAGTTAAGCAGATCAGTATAGCGTTTCCGTGTATAGGTTACGGGCTTCATGTCTTCCCTCGAACTGATGAGTTCAGCCAGTGAGGCTATTTCAGCAGGGCTGATGCTTTTACCTCCGGTAAGATAAGACAAGCGGTTGAGGATTTGGTGGTTGGCGACCGTGTTGATGTCTTCAAGGTTAAGCGCTGTAACCACGAAACTGCCTCGTTGTGTGAGCATATCAATGCCGGATCCTGCTGTAGCCGTATACTCATACAGTCCGGGCTTCAGACTTCCTGCATTCAGGGTATACGCCTCCCCTATTGCCGAAAACTCAAATTCGTATTTATTTCCGTCATCACCGGAAATTGTCATTTTCACCAGTTGGTCGTTGATCAGTTCGCCGGTTTCATTCAGCAGAGTGGCCCCGAATTCAATGCTTTCATTTTCCGCATAGAAATCGCGGTGTGATACCCTGAACCTTCCCTTTTCTTCGCGGATGACCAGGTATTGCATCATTTTACCCAGCAGTTCGTCAAAAGCGAGGTGGCTGTTGTTTTTCTGAAAATCGCTGATCCGCCACTTCCAGAGACCTTCACCGGCAATCACACCGATGCGTCTTTCGGGCTGCTGACTGAACACGATCAGCGGCATATTGGTTGAGGAGTTTCCGATGGCCTGCAAGGCAAGCACAGTAGAAGCATTGCCTGTGCTGAACTTCCCGAAAGGCGCCATCAGCGGTGGCACATCACGAAGCAGTTGTTTTATGTCTTCAGATACAATAAATAAAGGAAATGAAGGGTTGATGACAGGCAATGCCTCATTGTATAATCCGTTGAAACCGGTAATCTGAATACCAGTCCGGAGCGTATTGAAGGCAGAAATATCTGACTGACTTCCGAGTATAAAAAGAACAGGAATACCAAGGCGTTCAATTTCAGCCAGTTCCCGGGTCATTCTGTTCGATTGCGATGGCAACTGGTGCAGTATTACCATACTGTAATCAGCAAGGTTGCCGGTAAAATTCCCATCGGTAATCAGGTTTGTTTCAAAGTTGTTGCTGTTGCCAAGGCTTCTTTCAATAGCGGCCAGATCGGGGTGGGGTGAATGGGCAATGATGGCTATTTTCTGGCGGCTTTCCTTAACCTCGACAATGATTTCGCGCACATTGTTCGACTCATTGACTTCATCCTCCACCACAGAGACAGCTATTCTGAATTTCACCTTTCCTGTTTCACTGGCGCTGGCCATCACGGGAACAGTGACCAGTTGCTTGTCGGAAGTAAAACGCAGATCCTGACTATAGAACCCTGCACCGTTCTGGTTAACCTCCAGCCTGCAGGTTTTGCCCGAGGCTTCAAAAGCCTGAATGAGTATTTCCAGCGGAAAACGGTTTCCTTTATAGGCTGTACGGTTATAATTGATCTTCTTTATCAGGATATCACGACGTTGGGTGGTATCGCCGGTATTGATGGAATATACCGGAAACGGAAGGTCATCAGCCTGAAAGGCCGGATCGGTGCCGGCATTGTAGATTCCGTCGGTAGCCATAATCATGGCGCCCAGATTCCGGTTGTAATACCTTGTGGAAACCTGCCTGATAAAACTTCCGATGTCAGACATATTCTCTGAAAAAACGGCACTGTCGCTTACCTTCACTTCTTCACCAAAGGTATAGCTGACCACCTCAAAATCGCTTCCCAGTTTTTTTGCCAGTTGGTCCAGCTGAGACCTGAGTTCCTGCCGTACAAAGACAGAATCAGCACTACCGGTCATGGAACGTGAATTGTCGATACCGATCACCACAACCGGTTTTTCGGTATTGCGTACACTTGTTTTCACCATGGGAGCAAGCAGGAGAAAGGCTATGAGGCTGCCTGAAACAAAACGGAAAACTGCAAGCAGCCAGCGCAAACGGAGCGAGAAGTCATCCGATCTGTTTTTGTAATAAAGAACCCATGCCAACGCAGCTCCTGTAATCAGGCATAGCGGCAGAAACCACCAGGAATAAGCTGAAACAAACTGTAAGCCCAATTGAGTTGAATTTTAGAGAACAAAGGTCTGAAAAAAGGCAGCACAAAAAACCTCTCCCGGAAACCTTCCTGAGCAATTACCGCTATCAGGCAGAGACGTTACCGGGTTGATGCCGGACCACTGATGTTGGAAGTTAATTCCTGAAAGCTGTCAACAGGGAATATCCAACCAATTTACCGTTCTTATCAAACGATTCTGTTTTCACTGCACCTACATTGCGGGCAACCCATTGGGTGGCTTTGACAGTCATTTTAATCATAGATTTGATTTCCATGTCGTAGGTCAGTTTGTAACACTCAAAGGTTCCGGCCGGCGTAGTGATGCTTTCCAGCGCTTCCACCTTGCGGTTGAACATACGCACCGACATGGTCATAATGGACATTCCACCCGACATAAATTTCATCTGGATATCGCCATCCTTCAGCGTCTGCCCGATTTGCAGAACCGATGGATACTCCAGATCTATCCCGTCTACTGAAACCTCCATATCCTTGAAACCGCTCATGGTATTCGGGTCAAGGAAATTCTTCATATCCATATAAAAAACGCCGTTTTCACAACGCATGCCAAGTTCCTGTGAATATTGCAGTTTATCCTTGCTGTCGAGCGATTCACTTTTAACTTTCAGACTCAGTCCTCCGGGAATCTGGTCTACCGAAAGGATGGTCTGCTGACTGGTACCGGTAAGTTTCCCTTTGGCATCATAGTTTTTGGTTTCAATAAAAGTGCCACCCTTAGCAGGGAAATAACCCTCACAATCCTGAGCTAACAAGCTGACAGTGAGAAAAGAAGAAAGCGCTAACAGCAATAGATGTTTCATAAAACGAATGTTTTGATTGGTACATACAAACTTACAGGTTTTTGGTCTTGCCTGCAAATGAAATTGTCGGTGAATAAAGGTGAAGGGCTACGGAATGGCAAAATCAATCTAGGTATTTCATTTTTTAATGTGCTGGAGATTTTTTTGACACCATCCCGATAGGTATCGGGACTCCAGAACACCAAGAAAGCACCAACTTATTTATCTGATTTAGAGTGATTCCTGCCTGTCTGCTCAGGCAGACAGGTTGGTGGCTAGGAGTTTTGGTGTCAAGGTTTCTTTTTCTTTAATCGGACAATAGTGATTTAATTTATACAATCTTCAGGGCTGAAATAATGCAGGCATAATTGGAAATTATGAATCTAGCGTACTTCTGAGGTTAACCACTTTATTTAGTTTGCTATGCGTTTAATACCATCTCTGATGCTCACAACATTGAGATTTATCAAATATCCTAACCTCGTCTTGGTTAATTTCAAATGACTTAAGACTTGAGCAAGTTAAACTGAGTTTATTGTTTCTCTTGCCTTTTAGTTCGCAAATTATCTTTTTCACCACAAAAACGTCTAAACGCAATCCTTCATCGAATTCAATGTCATCATAATTCTTGGAACATCAATTTTGGTGTTGGTAAGATAAGCCCCTTTTTGATAATTCATAACAAAAGCATACCTCATAAACTTTTTCAAGGAGTCCATGTCCAGGATTCTTATGTACTGTTTAAGCAGCATCAACTATTTGTTTACCAATTACATCTAATTCTTTAGGAATCGATTCTAAATATTTTTGGTGAGAATTTGTGTTTTGGGTCCCGATGGACATCGGGATGGTGTCATATTTTTCTGGCACATCAAATACTGAATAACCCATCAATCTTAAGATATTTTCCGCAGGGGCTTGTTTTATTGAAAAATATTGCCGTATATTTGCACTCATTTTGAAAAACGCAACAATTTAATACCTAAAATAATGAGCAAGAAGGCATTAGTAAAATACGTTGAGGATACTCTGGTGACAAAAAAGGAATTTCCTATCTTCAAAGCTGGCGATACTGTAACCGTTCACTATAAAATCAAAGAAGGTGACAAGGAAAGAATCCAGCAGTTTCAGGGCGTAGTTCTTCAGCGCTCAGGCGAAAATGCCACCGAAACCTTTACCGTACGTAAAGTTTCCGGCAGCACGGGAGTTGAAAGGATTTTCCCGTTCGCTTCACCTTTTATTGAAAAAATTGATGTGAACAAACGTGGTGTTGTTCGCAGAGCCCGCATCTTTTACCTCCGCGAACTCAAAGGTAAGAAAGCCCGTATCAAAGAGAAAAGAGTCTAATTTTGTTTTCATAAGTGTTGAAAAGCCTGGCCTTTGTGCCGGGCTTTTTTTTTCGGTACTTTTTTTGTAATAACTTTACCTTCCGAGCAAACTTGTTGCAATAGCGTATTTAACCCTGACCATGATTTTCCCGGACCTCAACATGCCAGAAAAGGTATCTGAAATGTCGCACCGATTGCGCACGGCTGACTCCGGGCTGGTTGTATACAGCCTGTTCTTTCTGCTCTTAATTATTGTACTGATGCTTCTCCCCTGTGTAACTTCAGCACAAGTACATCACGACAGCATAGCACGGCTGAGAATCAAATCCGGCAATATTCGGGTAAAACGCACTTCAGACAGCCTGCGCTATGAAATGCAGAAGAAACGGTTTGAATCATCGGGCAATTTTTATCAGAAGCTGAAGGCAGAGGCTGACCATCACTTTATTTACCGGAACCTTTACCCATTGCTTTTCAGGAAACCGGCACCCGAATACGATATGAATGCCGGACCACAGGTTGAGACCATTCAATTTCAGGCAGAAACCGGTAAGGTCATCCGGTCGGTCAGGATTGTGAAAGTACCGGTTTTTGGCGGCACGGTCTTCGATACCACCTGGTTTTCGGGCAATTTACTTGACAAATCACTTAACCGGCTGCATTTCAACACCTCCGATGCCGTAATTCGAAAATACCTCCGTTTCCGGGAAGGTGACACTTTCGATGCGGTGAAAACTGCCGACAATGAACGGCTTATCAGGGAGTCATCGCTGTTTGACGATGCCCGCTTTCTCGTTTGCAAAAGTGCCGTTGGCGACAGTGTGGATGTGGTGCTGGTGATCAAGGACCTGTTCCCGCTGGGCTTTGATGTGAAAGTTAAAAGCTCAACTTCAGCTTCTGTGAGGCTTTACAACCGCAATATCTTCGGGTTCGGGCATCAGGCATCCCAGACTTTGGGATTGAAAACCAGGGCCCGGCCCGGGCTCTACCTCGATGCCGGCAGCTACAAAATCAGAAACCTGTTCCGAACATTTACCGACTTTGAGCTGGTCTGGAACAACAACCCCGATTACCGGCTTACCGGATTCCGTGTTAACAAGCCATTTACCGATCCTGAAACCAGGACAGCCGGTGGTATCAACATCTACCAAACCACCACAACACTGCTGAAGGGTGAATCGCCCTCCTTTCCCTATACATTCAATGTTTACGACTTCTGGGGAGGTTACTCCACGATCATCAACCGGTATAATTCACCGTTTGGCGAAAGAAGTGTACTGACCTTTACAGGCCGTTATTACAACATAAATTTTCGCAGCACCCCACCCCTGTTGGTTGAAACACCCATGCCCATGGTAACGTTAACCCGGTATATTGCAGGGGTCAGTCTGCTCAGGGGTGGTTATTACAAAACCAACATGATCCGCAGCTTCGGCCGTACCGAGGACATCCCCACCGGCAAAGGCCTGCTGCTGAACTTCGGTTATGAAAGCAGCATCCTCAGCAAGCGTTACTATACCGGACTGAAACTGATCACAGGAATCCGCTTCGGTTCCGGTGATTTTGTCTATGGCTGGCTGGAAGGTTCGGGTTACTTCAACCAAAAGTCTTTCAGCGATGGTATCGCCGGATTTGGCTCGGAATACATTACCCGGCTTTACCTTGCAGGCAATTACCGCCTGCGTGGTTTCCTTTCACTTTCGTATAAGTGTGGCATCAACCGTGAGACCAGCAATAGCCTGAACCTGAGCAACGACCGCTTCTCCCCCGCCTTCAGCAACTTCAGCAAAAGCGGAATCCAACGGCTGGGGCTGAAAGCCGAAACCGTGCTTTTCTCACCTTACTACCTCATGGGATTCCGCTTTGCAGGATTTACCTCCTTCGAACTGGCTGTTGCCGGAAGCAGCAACAAACCATCGTCGCTCAGGGAACCTCTCACCGCCCTGAACCTTGGAATGAGGATTAAAAATGAAAATCTGGTGTTCTCAACATTCCAGATCAGTTTCACCTGGTACGGACGACCCGATGACAATGGCAACAGAACCTGGTTCGGATTGTCGGATGTGGAGGCAAACAATTATGAACAACTGAGGACGGGAGCCCCCGACTTTGCCGGCTTTGAGTAATCCCCGAACCGTTAGTACAATTCAATGATATTCAGCTTTTTGCCATTAAATGCAAAGGTATCGCCACGCCGCAGCCCCTTGATGGCCTGGGCAAACGGCACCACCGGCGAGATCACATAGTACTCAGTATCTGCTGCAGCTACCTTGCCCATGCCAACGGCAATAAAGACCTTTTGTACCGGGGTGATTACCACGGCTCCGAAACCGGCTACCTCGCACGGACGGCTCAGGTCGATGCGGTCGAGCAGGCCCAGCTCCTCCTGTACCTTCTGCAGCTGACGGGTAAGCATCTCCCGCCGGGCAGAAAGCTGCTCCCGGTAAGAATCGTAACGGTCTTTCGGCTGACCGTATTCGTTGGCACTCAACTCAGCTTCCTGTATGGCCTGCATCAGATTGAGCTCGCTCTCCTGCTTTAATTTGAGGCAGGCGTTCACCAGTTCGTGTTTCAGTTTCAGGTCTTCCATCGGGCATTTTTGGTAAATGTAGGAAATACTCATGGAAAATACAAACGGCAAAAAAGCAGGATACAATCGGATCAGGTGCATTGAAACCTGATCTTCCGGTCAATTATGTGAATCTGTTTGACTGTATGAATATACAAGTCAAAGAATTGCGCCAAACCAATGCGAAAAAAGCCAATAAAAAGCACTGGCGTCAACCTTTGTGCGATTGGTTCCAATTTGAGCTGACAATAAGGAATATTTTTTCAGGATTTGTCATTCAATGGTAAAATCAGGGCTTTCAATGCCAGAAAAGATGCTTTTACCGAAATAATGTGGAATGTGTTGTTTCATAAGGTCATTTTTGCATTCTGATTTCAGCCGGAAACAGAACCAGCAAACACAAACATAATCGCGTTACCCATGAATCAACTCAACAAACCACAGAATATGAAATCAACCGGAACTTTTATAAAAATTGCAGTTACAGCGCTTATCCTGATTTTGATACAACCTCCACTGGATGCACAGACCACTTACACACGAGATACCCTGCTGACAGTTGCAAAAAATCTGATGAAACAGTCTGTATATTGTGGCTTCGTAACTGTTGATTCAGCAGGAAGGCCTCAGACCCGCACCATGAATCCCTTTCCTTTGGGTGATGACTTTGTAATATGGTTTGCTACTTCGCGCAACAGTTTAAAAGTACGTCAGATCAGAAGCAATCCTTCGGTCAGCATTTATTTCGCCAACCATCAGGTAGCCCGGGGATATGTTAACATCACAGGCAAGGCAACAGTGATTGATGACAAGGAATTGCTGAAAATAAAGAAACGTGACTACTGGGATGGCATCCCGGGATGGCAGGAGATCTTTGTACTGATCAGGATTGAGCCGGAAATCCTGCAGGTAATAAACTACGAAATGGGTATAAACAATGACCCGCTGACATTTGCTGCACCTGAGGTTCAGTTCTGAATACAACCCCCACTAAGCCGGTTCTGCCAGAAAGCCACATTTGAATGAGGAAAATCAGTCAATGACTTCAATAAATCCATTCAATTATCCAAAAAAGAACAAGCGATGAAACAATATTTAATCTCCTCATCCGGACTGGATGCCCGCGGTGTCGGACCGCGAATCATGCTCCGCACCTTCCCATTTCTGTTGGCCGCTGTTGCAACTGAGCTCTCACAAGCTTCGTTTATCCGGTTAACTTTTTTTCAGCATCCCATCATTCAATCATCAGGATTCATCTTGCTGGCAGCCGGATTGGCCTTTTTTCTTGCTTCGCTGATCCAGTTCTCCCGTAATTTTCCGAAAGGGCAACTGATCTGTACCGGCATGTATGCATGTTCGCGCAACCCGATCTATGCCAGCTGGATCCTCTTCATCCTGCCTTCATTGTGGCTTTTTCTGAATAATTGGCTCTTCCTGTTATCGGCTGTTGTAATGTGTGTGGCTACCATAATTCTTGTAAAAGAAGAAGAAGCCAGCTTGCTTGAAGTCTTTGGAGATCAATATGAAAGATACAAGGGTAAGGTAGGACGCATCACCCGGAAACTATAATGGGATTGAGGATTCGTAATGTAGGACAAGTTACAGACTTGCTGTCGCAGAAAAACACAAGTCAAAAACTTAAAGCGATAAAGTCTGAACAGCTTACAGACTTGAAAAAGGAAAATGACTGAGGTCTCAGACTTATACCGGAGGAAGAAAATAAAAGTAATACCTTTGCTAATGTTTGAATTTTGCAAATATTATGGAAAACACAGACATCAGAGAGTTTTACAGGTCACTCTGCGGTATATCAGGTTGTCAGCTTGATTACATTTTCGACAGTAAAAGTTCCGTTGAACTGGGACATTTCAATGTCTTCGACATAGCCGGCTTTTACCACAGCAGTAAGAAAAAGTCTGAAATGACCTACAACCGGCGGTTGTATTACAAAATCAGCCTGATCAGAGGGAAAAACCTTGTTGAATATGCCGGCAGGACGGTTCTGATTGAAAAACAAGGAATTCTGTTTGCTACGCCTAGAATACCCTACCGTTATACCCCTCAGGATCCGGAACAGAACGGGTTCTTCTGCGTGTTTACCCGTGATTTCATGTCGAGATCAAAAACGGGTCTGAATATTGATGAATTGCCGATTTATCAACCCTCCGGTGATTTTATCTACCAGCTGAGTGATGAACAGTTTTCCACAATGGAGACCATCTTCAGAAAAATGGACGCTGAGCTTTCTTCAGACTATCCTTACAAATATGACCTGCTCCGCAATTATGTGATGGAGCTGATTCACAACGGCCAGAAGCTGAAGCCTATGGAAAGCACAGTGAATACGGCAAATGCGGCAGGAAGAATTACATCATTGTTTATCGAGTTGCTGGAGAGGCAGTTCCCTATTGAAAACAATGCCCAGGTTATACAACTCAGGTCGCCAGCCGGGTTTGCATCAACCCTGGGCGTGCACATTAACCATCTGAACAAGGTATTGAAGGAAACCACCGGCAGAAGCACCGTTGAAATCGTCAACAGCAGGATTGCAGAAGAAGCCGGAATACTGCTCAAGCAGACAAACTGGACTGTCTCAGAGATTGCTTATGTTCTTGGTTTTGATGAAGTTGCCCATTTTTCAAACTTTTTCAGAAAGCACACCTCCCTGTCACCTCTAAAATTCCGTAATTGATTGTTTTTTGCAAGAAATGGATTGCAATTTACAATCAGATTACTGACAAAAGCCTGACCTTTGTTTCTCAAGAGAAAATCATTAAGCAATGGAAAAAAACACAGATAAAATAGCCCTTGTTACCGGTGGAAGCCGCGGTTTGGGAAGGGATATGGCCATTCAACTCGCTCAGAAAGGTTTTGACGTGATCATCACCTACCACAGCAACCAGGAGGCTGCTGCCAGGGTGGTTGAGGAAGTTAAGGCAAGCGGCAGAATGGCGGTCGCTTTGAAACTTGACGTATCAAAATCCTCTGATTTTGATGCTTTTATAAGCAAAGTGAATGAATGCCTGATCAATGATTTTGGCATGAGCCGGATTCACTCATTGGTAAACAATGCCGGAACCGGACTGTATGCCCCCTTTGTAAGCACTACGGAAGCCCAGTTTGACGATATGGTAAATACGCACCTGAAATCAGCCTTTTTTCTCACCCAGAAATTGCTTCCGTTACTCTCTGATGGTGGCAGTATAGTCAATATTTCTTCCGGCCTCGCCCGCTTCAGCAGCAGCAATTATTCAGCCTACGCCATCATGAAAGCTGCCATTGAGAGCTTATCAAGGTATCAGGCCCTTGAACTCGGCAGCAGGAAGATCAGGGTGAATACGGTAGCCCCGGGAGCGATTGAAACAGACTTCGCCGGCGGTTTTGTCAGGGATAATAAGGATCTGAACCAATATCTGGCTTCAGCAACAGCCCTCGGCAGGGTTGGATTGCCCGACGACATCGGCAGTGTGGTGGCTTTCCTGTGCAGCGACGAAGCGAAGTGGGTCAATGCCCAGAGGATTGAAGTTTCGGGCGGATTTCACATTTAACTGATCAGAGTCGCACTGACGCTGTCAGGGCGTTCAGTTCAAGTACCTGAAGGATAATATCAGTGCAGGTTGAAGTGCTGAAGATCAGAAATAGCAGAATTCAAATACTTTCACCTGCAGGGATAGGTGCAGTCTGGTAGGTAAATTTGATTGCCCTGGCCATCATAAAAGGAAATAATCTGGGGGCTGAAGTGCTGGCCCGGATTTCCGCTTTGCTTCTGGCTTTGAATGATTCAAAAGAAAATTCTTGATTGCAGATGCGGGAGAACGCCGAGAGTTTGGCCAGAATTCCGAGATACATCACATAAAAAGTCAGCAGGAAGAAATCCTTCTTTTTTTGTTCGTAGTCAGTTCCCCTCAGCAGAAGAAAGGCCCTGGTCATTTGCTGGCCGAGGTCTTGTTCTATCTCAGCGATGCCGGTTCTGACCGTTGCAAATGTCTTCAATTCCCGGTGGAGGTCTTTGTGGATATCCTGTGCATCGTTGCAGTACTGAATAAAGGCTCCCAGTTCAACCCATGCATTTTCCTCGGCTTCACTGATGGGTCCGCTTACCAGGGCCCTTAGAAAGAGGACTGAATAGCCACCTTTGTCCCTGCAGATCTTATCGGTTTCCTCTTTTGAGATATCCGGTCTGAACTGCTGCTTGCTTCTTAGCTGGGCTTCGAAAATAAGCCCTCCGTAATGGATAACCCTATCTCTCATTGACTTATCCAATGAGTTCAGAAAGGCATGGTAGCATTGGATATAAAGCCTTTCCAGTTCATTCTGGCATTTAAAATCCTCCGCTGGATGTTTTAACTGCCTGATCCGCGCTTCATCCATTTCCATATCGTCGATGATGAGATCGCTGATGGCGGCCAATGCTCCACTCAGATAGTACGTACGCTTCTGTTCAGCCGAAGAGCGCTGACCGGATAACCGGTTCATTGTTTCGCAGATATAGGCAAATTCCGCCATATACCACTGCATCTTCAGCCTTGCAATGGAGGGCAGTTGCGGCACGCTGGTCAAATTAAAATCAGAAGTAATCTCTTTAACCATCCGTGCAGCCTTCCGGTGGTAGACGATATTGAACTTAACCATGCCGGCCAGTACTTTCACTATTTTCAAGATCAAAGATACTTTTTGCATGGTATTGGATCAGTTGTTGGTATCAAATGTGTGAAATAAGCAGCCAGAGGCGTCCGGCAATAAAATCAGCATCTGCCTTCAGGTACGAAAATCCCTGCTTAAAATGGCATCCCTCAGCCGCATGAACAATAACAAATCAGTGTTTTAGCTGCCGGCAAATGTAGAAATAAGATATCAGACAAAAAATGGTGCAACGATGAATGAGTGAAAGCAAGGGTAGTCAGGCTACCACCCGATGAAAAAGGCTTATTGGAGCGCAAAACCGGATAAAAGAAGACAAATAATCATTTATTAATCAATCAGTTCCCTGATTTCAGCCAGATGAAGGGCCATATGCCGGGTATAGCCTTCGATCATTTGTTGCAGCGTAATGCTTTTTCCTTCGAAATTGGTCCAGGTATTGCCAAGGCATTCAGGGTTAACCGACCGGATTACCTGAACAAGGTGCAGGTTGTAATACTTCCAGAGTTGAATGGTGTTGTGCCAGTCAGCCTGCTGGTAGTCCTGCAGGGCAATCCACAGGTCATTGTCCTGCTGATAATCCGGAAAAACAAGTTCTTTGCAATATTGCAACCGGATGAAGCGCTGATGGTTATTGGCGGCCGAATCAATCAGATGCCCGAGAATCTGCCGGATGGATCTGTTTTGATGGTTGCGTTTTATAGTAATGGTTTCTTCCGTTAAATTGCTGAGTTCAGGCTCCCAGAATCTGGTGTATCCGAGAATACCGTTTGTTACATGAATAAAATCCATCAACTTTGATATTTAAAACTATTGTTGTCCGGTAAAATTATGAGATTACCTTCGGTGAGCTTGTCTGTCTGACATAGTCTGGCAGGCTCCCTTCGGTCGGTTCTTCGCTAACGCTTGTCCGCCTGTGCAAACAGGCAGGCTCACAGAGAGAAATCACGATATTTAACAGGACAAAAGTAACATTATTAAATATCTGAAAAATAGCTCAAGGAAATGTCAGTTTTATTTCATACATAATCATTTTTCAGACCTTGTTTTAAACCTGGCAGCCTCGGCCTGATTTAATATCTACCGGGCGATCGCGAGGACAAATTACATCCAATGTCCAGCCTGAAGTGTGTACAACCAAAAACTCTGGTTATATGGCAAAGAAGATTTTCATGAGACCTGCACCGGTGAATTGCTGAATTTTATCATTCTTTCCCATCCAAGCTTAAACCATCACCTTGTCTGAATTGCCTTATCTCCCAAAATGTAAAAAGGTAATTACGTCGTATCTTCATCTTCAGGAGTACACCGGACATATTCTGAAAAATAACCTCGATTTCGGAAAAATCTTCCTTGTTGATAAGTTGATCATACACATCGGCCGAAATCCGAAGTGCCAGTTCTTTCTGCTCATTATCTGTTTTCGGAAGATTCCGGGCACTGAGCAGGGTAACGATTACCTTGTGCCGGATGATGGTATCAAAACGTATCCAGCCGGGGCTGGTCTGGAAATCATCCGGTTTAAGCTCCTGTTTGTACCGGTCAATGACCGACTGAATTTCAGGGCTGAATTTTATCTGTTTAATGTCCGAATCAGGCATGCTGCATGACTGCAGTAGTAATAAAGTGATGGCAAAGAAAAGTAACGTACGTTTCATGAAATGCATTTATACAATCGGTTAAATCAACAGTCAACTGCTGCTTTCTGTTCAGTCTGAAATACAAAGAAGACCAATTCCTTTCATTCAGCAGGAAATCATTGAATGTCTCAGGATTAATTCACTGAGACAGTGATATCACAACTGTTTCTTATTGTTTATGACAAAGAAGGTTTATGCTGGTCTGCACTGTTTCGATTAACTTTGCAGAAAAAAACACCATGAGCCTACCGGAAAATGACCCTGTTTTAACCCGTCCAATACTTGAGTTTATCACTGTCAGCAATGAATTCTGCCAGTTCACGGCAAAAGCAGAATCATATTCCAAAGAAGATCTGGTAGATTATTATCGTAGAATTCTTCCGTTGCTTTACCTCAAAGGATCACTGGTGCAGCCGGTTGAGCCTTCCGACCCTGAATCGGCTGAACTTTTCTTTACCGAGGAGGAATGGGAATTGCTCTTTAACACCCTGCGCAATAAATTCTATCCCGACGATCACTTCTGGGTCAGCAGCAGCCTGACCGATGAAGACGCAGAAATTGAGAAAGCAAGCCTGGCCGAGTGCCTGGCCGATGTTTACCAGGATATGAAAGACTTTCTGATCCTTTACCAGAAGAACCTCTATACTGCGAAAGAGAATGCCGTTCATCAGGTTTGCCTTCACTTTAACGACCACTGGGGCCCGGCTGCTTTAAAGGCCATGCTTACCCTGCACAACCTTTCCCTGAAATCGTAACCTTCAGTTCTCAGTGTCGATACTGAACATACGTTCAAAAAGATTTTATTTAGAATGGCCATGTTAATGCAATATTAAAAATTGCTGTACTTTTACCCGCAATTTATATCGATTCTAAATAAGCAGACTTTGAACCTATCTGATCTGTCACCGGGAGAAAAGGGAATAATCACGAAAGTTAAGGGGCGTGGGGCTTTCAGAAAAAGGATTCTGGAGATGGGCTTTGTTGCCGGCAAAGAAGTCAGTGTATTACAGCGCGCACCTCTGCTTGACCCGGTTGAATACACCATCATGGGTTACAATGTTTCACTGCGTAACAGCGAAGCCTCTCTGATAGAGATCGTTACTGAATCAGAAGTATGGTCACAGCCTGAAACCAACGGTAATTTATCTTTCAATGGATCATTGTTGGGATATACAGCCCGGCAGAAAGGTAAGGTGATCAATGTTGCCCTGGTCGGAAATCCCAATTCAGGCAAAACAACCATATTCAACCATGCCTCAGGCTCCCGTGAACATGTAGGCAACTACTCCGGGGTTACTGTGGATGCCAAAGAGGCACGTTTCAGAAAAGGAGATTACACATTTATCGTTACCGATCTCCCGGGCACCTATTCAATTTCAGCTTACAGCCCTGAGGAATTGTATGTAAGAGACTTCATCACCGAAGCCATGCCTGATGTGGTGGTCAACATCATCGACAGTTCTAACCTTGAGCGCAATCTCTACCTTACAACTCAGCTTATCGATATGGATATCAAGTTGGTAGGTGTATTGAATATGTACGATGAATTTACAGCAAGCGGCAACACCCTCAACCACGGACAATTGGGTCATCTGCTTGGGTTTCCTTTTGTGACAGCAGTCGGTTCAAAAGGCAAGGGTGTGGATGATATGCTTCAAAAAATCATCGATGTTTATGAAGACCGCGAAACCTCACTTCGTCACATCCACATCCATTATGGTGAATTTATTGAAGAAGGTATTTCCAGGATACAGAAACTTTTAAGAAAACCCGGGAACCGAAGTCAGATTGACAGGATATCCTCACGCTTCCTGGCCATAAAACTGATTGAAAAAGACCGTGCTGCAGAAGTTTTTTCTGAGCAGTTTTCCAATGCCGGAGAGATCAACGATGCAGTGGATGCTGAGATTTCGCGCATTGAAACGAACATGAACCAGGATACAGAAAGCCTGATAACCGATGCCAAATATGGATTTATCGCTGGAGCATTGCGTGAGACGCTTATCCTGAATGCTGTTAATGAAAGAAAAGCCAGCGAAGTCATCGATACCATCATCACACACAAGGTATGGGGCATCCCCATCTTTGTTTTTCTGATGTGGCTGACCTTTTATGGCACCTTCAGAATAGGTGAATATCCGATGAACTGGATTGAAGCCCTGGTTGAGTTCACCTCGCAAAAACTGGATGCTTTGCTGGCCGATGGCATGCTCAAAGACCTGTTTATACAGGGAATCATCGGTGGTGTTGGCGGTGTTATTATCTTTCTGCCGAATATTCTGCTTCTGTACCTGTTTATATCACTGATGGAAGACAGTGGCTATATGGCCAGGGCTGTTTTTATTATGGATAAGGTAATGCACAAGATTGGGCTGCATGGAAAATCATTTATTCCCTTACTCATGGGTTTTGGATGCAATGTGCCTGCGATTCTGTCGACACGGATCATCGAAAGCCGCACCGACCGGCTGATTACCATGCTTATCAACCCTTTTATGTCGTGCAGCGCACGCCTTCCGGTATACATCCTTTTTATCAGTGCCTTTTTTGTTCAGTATCAGGGGACCATTCTTTTCTCCATGTATGTTATCGGGGTTTTGCTGGCTATTGGTTCTGCGCTGCTTTTCCGCAAAGCAATGTTCAAGCAGGCCGATGTTCCGTTTGTTATGGAGCTTCCGCCCTACCGCACCCCTACCCTTCGATCACTGCTCAAGCACATGTGGAACAGGGCTGAGCAGTACCTTAAGAAAATCGGCGGAGTGATTCTCGTTGCATCCATCATCATCTGGGCACTGGGCTATTTCCCCAGGACCACACCTCAGGACTCTGTTTACGAAAGCCGCATCGCGACAATTACAGGGCAGTATTCTAGGGCAATACACCAGACGCAACAACCCAGGGAAGTCGTTGCCGGAATAAAGGAAGAAATGAACACCAAAATCACCGAAATAGAAAACGAAAAAGAGAGCAACCGGCAACTCAACTCCTATATTGGCCGTCTCGGTCACTTCATCGAACCAGTGATGCGGCCACTCGGATTCGACTGGAAAATGAGTGTGGCCATCCTGACCGGTGTTGCTGCCAAGGAAATAACGGTCGGCACCCTGGGCGTACTTTATCAGGCAGGAGAAGGCACCGATGAAACTTCGGCTTCTCTGATCCAGAAACTACAGCAACAAACTCATGTCTCAGGGCCTTACAAAGGTGAAAAAGTCTTCACACCACTGGTTGCTTTCAGTTTTATGATTTTTATCCTGATCTATTTCCCCTGTGTTGCCGTTGTAGCCGCTATACGGAAAGAATCAGGCAGCTGGAAGTATGCTGCGTTTATCGTTGTTTACACCACCGGTCTGGCCTACCTTGCTTCTTTGCTGGTGTTTCAGCTTGGCAGCTTATTGATTTAATATGGAAGATTTACTGAAAGGAAATCCGGATCTGCTATTTTATATTTCGCTGATTTTTTCAGTCATTGTGATCCGTTTACCATTTATCGGCAGATACTTCAGATCGGTAAACACTCTGCTTCACGAAAGTGGCCATGCCCTGATGGCTATTCTAAGCAGTGGAGAAGTCCTCAGAATCGAACTCAGCAGCGATACTTCCGGTGTAGCTGTCACCCGAAGCAGGTCCGGACTCAAGGCATTCCTTGTTTCTGCTTCAGGGTATCCCTTTGCTGCAGCCGTTTCGGTGCTTTTGCTTGCATTTTCTGTGAAAGGCATGGAGGTTTGGGTACTTTATACGCTGTTGTCAGTTGCTTTGCTCAATCTGGTTTTGTTTGTCAGAAATACATACGGAATCACCTGGATCGTAACCTTTACAGCAATCCTGCTGGTTTTGTATTGGTTTGAAAACCAAACAGCCATTCATCTGTTTACTGTTACAATCAGTCTCGTTTCGCTCTCCGAATCGGTATTTTCAACACTTCAGGTTTTTTATCTGGGTTTTGCCAGTCCGAAAAAATCAGGAGATCTGAACAATATGGCTAAATTCAGTGGAGTTCCTGCCTGGTTCTGGGGTATAACGATTCTTGCATTGGTAGGTATCATTGTTTATATGGGAATCAGCAGATATTTTCCAATACCACATTTGTCACATCTGACCAACAGGATTGAATTTGTTAATTGATTTTATATGGAGAATCTTCAGGAAATACTGGCACTGCTGATTGTTGCTACCGCGTTTTCGGTAGGCGCTGTCAAACTGTATAAAAAGTACCGGGAACCACTCAAGGGGTGTAATGGCTGTGCATCAGATTGTTCCGGATGCCAGTTACAAGACCTTAAAAAAGAGTTAGAAAAAAACCTGAAACAAAAAAATGCATAATTATTTTACACTTTTGCATTGAAATGTGTTTTTTGCAGATCTATATTTTTATATTTGTGGTGTAATTATCCGTTATCATTTCTTGTTCATCATCTAATCTGCAATATCATGGTTAACAAACAGAACTTTTACGAAACTTACCAGTTTTTTGATAAGTCGGTCATTATTGAAATCATCGATATTTTCATCAATGAGTATGCTGACAGGTTTGAGAAACTTGATAAAAACATAGCCGAGCGTGATTTCCAGAATATGCGGTTCAATGCCCACAGCCTGAAAGGGGTGATCGCCAATTTTTCTGCACCGGTTCCGCTGGAAATGATCAGGGCCTATGAGAAATCTGCAGCAGCGCTTCTTGAGAATAACGGAGAGGGCTTTGATGAAGCAACCATGGTCAGACAACTGGATGACATCAAGAAAGCCACAAAAATCATGGCAGATCAGCTTGCAGAGATCAAACAGGAGATCCTGAAGAAAGGCTGAGCCGTCTGGTTATCCCAATACGTTTTACTTACTACCCTGAATATCCAACCTGTTGAGGCCGGCTATGGCCCGTTCATTGTTAACCTCAAGCGCCAGCACCTGCTCATAATCTTTCCGGGCCTTCGTGTGGTCACCCGATAATTCATAGGCATATCCCCTGTTAAAAAGGGCATCTGTATAGGTATTGTCATACTCATAGGCCCTGGTAAACGATTTGATGGCTTCTTTGTAATCCTGTTTGTAAACCATCTGAACATAGCCCTTGTTGTACCAGGCAAGTTTAAAAGAAGAGTCTATCTGCAATATTTCCTCATACACGCTCAGCGATTTATCCGGTTCACCATTATCCTGATAGTACATTCCAAGAACATAAAGGGCATCAGGCTTATCGGGTCTCAGGCGTGAAGCATTTCTGAGATAATCAATGGCCAGTTTGTCCTTTTTGATTGAAAACAGGATTCCCAGCTGTTTCAGGGCATCGTAATGGGTTTTGTCAGATTCAACAGCCATCTGATAACTGTCGATGGCTTTCAGGGTATCACCCATCTCCTCGTTGGCCAGTCCACTGATAAAAAAGGCCTCAGCATTTTTCTTATCCTTTGACAAGGCTTTACGAAGCGAATTGAAGGTCTGTTTGTAATCACTCATGGTCAGGTAGAGCCTTGCCGTTTTCACATCCACCTCTGCCTCTTCCGGATTAAGCACTGATGCTTTCTTCAGGGCATCCAGCGCCCGTTGCATTTTCCCTGAGTTCAGATAAACATCAGAAAGGGTAAGATAAACCCTGTAATCGTTTTCATCAATACTGAGCGCCTTGTTAACATCCTGCAGTGCTTCATTAAACATCTCATTTTCAATATAATAAACAGCCCTGTTTAGATAAGGATCCACCTTACCTGAATTGCGCACAATATCGTTGGTCAATCTGGTTAGTTCATACCCGGCACTATCTCCGGCAGCTCCGCTCTGACCCTCGGTTTTGTGGTGCTCCGTGCATGAAGACAATGATAGAAAAATCACTGCCACCAAAAAAGACAGTCTGCTGAGTGAAATGAGTACTTTCTGCATAAAACTACGGATGAAAACGCTGCAAATTTACTACTTAAAGCGAAAGCAGCTCCTGTTACTGAACAACAGAGGCTGCTTTCGGCGAAAAAAGATAAAATGATCAGGCAATCTGCTGTTTAAGAATATTCCGGACCAGCACTTCGAGTTCCTCAGCCAGTTCGGGATTATCCTGCAAAAGTTTTTTCACGGAATCACGTCCCTGTCCGAGTTTGGTTTCACCATAACTGAACCACGAACCGCTCTTCTTGATGATGTTGTGGTCAACCCCAAGGTCGATGATTTCCCCGAGTTTTGAAATACCTTCACCATAAATAATATCGAACTCTGCCTGGCGGAAAGGTGGGGCAACCTTGTTTTTCACCACTTTTACCCTTACATGTGAACCAATAACCGTTTCACTGTCTTTGATCTGATTGACCCTACGGATATCAAGCCTGACAGAAGCATAAAATTTGAGTGCATTACCACCGGTGGTTGTTTCCGGATTTCCGAACATCACCCCTATTTTCTCACGCAACTGATTGATAAAGATGCAACAGCACCCTGTTTTACTGATGGTTGCGGTGAGTTTTCTGAGAGCCTGCGACATCAGCCTGGCCTGAAGCCCGACTTTGGAATCGCCCATTTCCCCTTCAATTTCGCTGCGGGGGGTAAGGGCAGCAACCGAGTCGATGACGATGATATCAATAGCTCCTGAGCGGATCAGATTCTCTGCAATTTCAAGGGCCTGCTCACCGTTGTCGGGCTGCGATACCAGCAGGTCATCGATATTAACCCCCAGTTTCTGAGCATAATAACGGTCGAATGCGTGTTCGGCATCAATAAAGGCAGCGATTCCGCCGGTTTTTTGAGATTCTGCAACTGCATGAAGGGCGAGGGTAGTCTTACCCGATGATTCCGGCCCGTAAATCTCAATCACCCTGCCCTTGGGCAATCCATTTACCCCCAACGCCGTATCCAGCGAAATGGATCCCGTGGAGATGGAAGGCATTTCTTCAACCGGAGAATCACCCAGTTTCATGATCGTGCCTTTTCCGTAGGATTTCTCAATTTTATCGAGTGTTAACTGAAGTGCTTTTAACTTTTCAAGATTGGTTTCTTTGACGTCTTTACTCATATTTTGAATGTGTTACAGATTATTCCGTTGTAATTTTATGATCTTCAAAGATAGCGAAACAAAACCTGTGTACCAAGATGCCAATAAATAAAAAGGCAACATTTTATGAACAAAAAACACGACAGACCGGTAGAAGGCCGGTCTGTCGTGTGAGACTAATAAATTGTGGTAGGTTTACATATTCAGAATCTGAAAAGCATGATTCTTTGTATCAACTTTTGAAATAATGTCAACAATCACCCCGCTTTCATCGATCAGGAAAGTGGTTCTGATGATCCCTTCATATTCACGTCCCATAAATTTTTTAAGTCCCCAGACCCCGTATTCCCGGGCAATCACTTTTTCAGTATCGGCAATCAGGGGGAATGGAAGCTCATGCTTGTCGGCAAATTTCCGGTGAGATTTCTGATTATCAGGGCTTACCCCTACTATCGTATATCCCTGGTTCATGAGTTCCTTATAGTTGTCGCGCAGGCTGCAGGCTTCGGCGGTGCAGCCGGGGGTATCGTCTTTTGGGTAAAAATAGAGAACCACTTTTCTGCCTTTTAAACTTCCGAGAGAAAAGTTGGTACCGTCCTGATCCTGGCCACTGATTGCCGGAGCTTTGTCACCAATTTTAAGGGTACTCATTCGGATTGTTTTTAGCTGTTTAAACAATTGTTGAAACACTCTAAACAAGAAACTAGCCTTTTGGTTTGCATCCGGTGAATAATTTGCTGATCAGGTTGTGCTTTTCCATGCCTTATTCTGACCGACTGTCAATGATTGCGGAATTGGCAAATCATTCACTTAATCCAATGATTCTGCTGATTTTTTCAGTTGTTGTGCGTAATACCTGCATAGTTCCCTGAGCCCGCATTCAGGGCATTTCGGCTTGCGGGCATTACATACATAGCGGCCATGAAGGATAAGCCAATGGTGAGCAATGGCCAGTTTGCTGCGCGGGATAAACCTGACCAGCTGGTCTTCAGTTTCCCTCGGATTTTTTGCCCTCCAGGTAAGGCCGATGCGCGATGCAACACGGTGAACGTGGGTATCCACTGCCAGGGCCGGTTGGCTGAATGCCACTGAGACAATCACATTGGCCGTTTTCCGCCCGACACCAGGCAGCTGTTGCAGTGCATCAACATCCTCAGGAACTACCCCATTGAACTTTTCTGTCAGCATACGGGCCATCCCAAGCAGATGTCTGGTTTTGTTGTTGGGATAAGAACACGAACGGATCAGCTCAAAAACAGTAGCTTCATCAGATCCGGCAAGAACTCCTGCCGATGGGAATTTCTCAAAAAAAGCTGGTGTGATCAGGTTCACCCTTTTATCGGTGCACTGCGCCGAAAGAATCACAGCGACTATCAACTGATATGGATTCGTGTAGTTAAGTTCTGTTTCGGCAACCGGCATATTCTCTTCAAACCAGTTGATTACTTTCCTGAATCGCTCTGCTTTTGTGATAGTTGTGCTCATAGTCAGAATCTGGTTTTTAATACTGCAAACATAAAGATATAACCTCAGAGTCAAATGCATGCAGGGACACAAAAAAAGCTGCAGCCGGCTTTATCGCCGGTTGCAGCCTCCTTCATCAAAACAGCAGCCGTTGTTTATTTTCCTAATGAAACAATGATGCCGAGGTTCAGGCCGATGCCCCCATACTTATAGGTCGTTTCCTCTGTTTCAGACCGTTCAGGTGACTCATTCTTATATTTTTCCTGATCACCCTTGTATCCGATCAACAGGTCGAAACCGACATTTTCAGTAACGAAGTAGGTGCCCCCTATCCCAATCCCAAAGGAAAAGGTAGTGTACTTCGAATCTGAAGTGTTGCCCGAATAGGTATAGGAGTTTTTACCTGCTCCGATTCCGGCCGACACCTGGGCAAATGGCATAAAGCCATCCAGATTGGTGATGTAATACCTGGCAAACGGCCCGAGAACAAAACTGGTCCATGTATATTCATCTTCACTTTGCGACATCTTCTGCTTGTCGAGACTAATATCCATGAAAATTCCGACAGGCAGTTTGTCAATTACAAAGTAACCTACCTGTGGCCTGAAGTCAAAATCCGTGTATTTGGAGACTTCATTGGTAGTGCTCCCAGATTTCATTTTTTCGGTGGAAGCATCGAATTCGAGGTTTGAGGAACCTCCGAATAGCCAGCTGGCTTTTTCGACCTGTGCCGAAACAACGGCACTGAACAACAACATCAGCAGTGTTGTTGTGATAAATCTTCTGTTCATGGCTGTATAATATTGGTTAATGGCACCTAAATATACGAAATAAATTCAGAAAGTCAATATATGTATCATCGAAAAGCATTGGTTAACCTATTACAGGAAAACCAAATGATTCATTGTGGAGTTGTATGTCGACAACCAGACAGAAACGAAGAAGAAATAAGGGAATATGAAATTACTGAATCAGAAACAGAAGCAACCCCTGTTTATTTTACCCTCATAACGGAAAACAGGCTGAACATCCATCCTGGTAGCGGACCGGGTTTGCGTCTGGTGAGGTCGAGCGACCAGCCAAGTTTTTTAACCAGGGGTATTTTATGGGTTTCAACGAACTCGATGAGCGTACCTTCCGGAGCCTGAATGTAGGAGAAACTGCCGGCTGCTTCACCCATATCGAAAGTGTCCATATCGCGGGCACTGTCAACGGTAAATGGAAATCCTTTGTCTTTCACGAGATCGCGAAGGCCATCCATCCCATTGATATCAAAGCAGAGATGAATGAATCCGGGGTCGCCCCATAACCGGCCTTCATATATTTCGCGAGGTTTACGATCAAGACACTGTATCAACTCAATGCGTGAAGGTCCGAACATCGGGCTGAATGCTCCGTACCGTTTCTGGCTGTGGGCAAGCAATACACGCCGGTATTGCTTTTCAGCGCCCGGGAGTCCTTTAAAATCTTCAAAAGTACCTGTCTTGTCATACTCAACTACATCATAACCCAGGATTGACTGATACACCGGAAGGCTTTCCTCAATACTTTTTACTCCGGCCATAATGCCATATACTCCGCCATTGACTGACTTCTGTTTTTTAAACACAAAAGGGTCAGATACCACATCCCACAGGTTCCCGTATAGGTCTCTGATAAAAAAATGTCTTGTACCTGCAGGATCCGCAGTAATTTCATGAATCAGGTTCAGATTCCACTTTTTAAACTGTTGATAGGCAATGTCAACATCTGCTGTTTTAAGCTTGCCTGCGAATATACCCAGATCACCGGGCTGAATCTCAAACAGCGGAGCCTGAGGCTTTTTTCCGGTATGCTGCCATATTTCAAATCCTCCGCCTCCTTCAAGGTTTAAAGCCAGGATGGCATGCCTTTCTCTGGGAACACCATCGGTATGCGGCAACATCAGCTCAGCCATTGCTGCTTCCTCAAACATCTTGATATCCATACCGAAATATTTACGGTACCAGGCAAATGCCTCATGGATATCTGTTACTCCTACGCCCAATTGCTGGATTCCGTTAATTTGTGTTGCCATTGATAGTTGTTGAATGTGATCGTATTATCTGATGTATTTAAACCGGTTTGATTTTTCGGGCCAGCAGGTAAAAAAGCGACGGAAAAAACCGTCGGATCTGAACCATCAGCAGTTCGCTTCCTCCAACAAGGATCTCCTTTTTCTCTCTTTTCAGCCCATGAAGAATCTGCCTGGCTGCCTTTGCTGAACTGATACCGTTGGCCTGACCCGGATCCATTTTCCCGTATTCGGTTCCCTGACTGGTTAGGGCATACTTCGAAATGTTGGTATTGATTCTCCCGGGGATCAGGATGCTGACGCTGATATTGTGTTTACTGTTTTCCGCCCGAAGACTTTCAAAGAAGCCCTGAAGGGCATGTTTGGAAGCCGCATAGGCCGAACGGTAGGGAAAACCAAATTTACCAACCATACTCGATGCTATGGCGAGCTGGCCTCCGCCCCGGGATACCATGTGCGGAAGCACAACCTTTGCCAGCGTTACCACTCCGAAAAAGTTGATCTCCATAATACGGCGGTCAATCTCAACCGGGGTATCCAATACCAGAGAACGCTGGCTGATTCCGGCAAACTGGTACAATCCATCAACTGAAATACCCTCAGAAAAAACCGAATCTGCCACTCTCCTGATTGAATCTGCCTCCGCCATATCAAGCACCTCAACCCTAACCTCACAACCGTTTCGGGAAATCTCCGCAGCCGTTGTTTGCAGCCCTTCCTTGTCGCGATCAGAAATAATAATCAGTCTGGCAACCTTTGACAAACTGATGGACAAGGCTTTACCCATCCCTGACGAGGCCCCTGTTATCCAGAATGTCTTCCCGGTAAAATCCATTTTTCGCTCTTAAGTCTGCGAAGATAAGAAATTTAACACTTTTCATAATCTTTACAGCACCCCTGCTCTTAACTTTTCTCTGCTCCCCGACGCAATCAGTTTGACAACAATATTGTAAAAGCAAGGAAAACATTTGAAAATTATTTCAGATAATTCAGTAATTTCGGCAGTGAAACAAGCGGAGATTTTATTCTTCCTATCATCCGGAAGCTATTTACATGTAAAAGTAAATTCCTGGTCTCAATTAACAGGGATTAATTGCTAAAACCAATAAGATGAAAAATGTATTCATTCTTGCCATCCTGCTGGCATTCTGTTCAGCAGAGAGTCAGGCACAATGGAGTAACAACGCGGCAGTCAACAACATTATCTGTGATCTGGCCGGAGAGCAGGCGATCCCGAAAATTGCAACCTGCCCTAACGGAGATACCTACATCGGGTATTTCTCCAATGAAACCGGTAACTACAATGTTCGCCTGCAGCGTCTTGATGCCCAGGGAAATGAATTGTGGGCAACCGATGGTATTCTGATCAGCAGCAATGCGTCCGACACCTGGCTTACCGACTGGGATATGACCGCCGATGTCAACAACCATTGTGTGATGACCTGGCAGGATATCAGGAACGGGAACAACAATGCCTATGCTTACAGAATTGCACCCGACGGGAGTTTTGTGTGGGGAGCCAACGGCATTGCACTTTCAAACAATTCTGAGTTCAACGCCTCACCCAAAGTCACGTGTACTGCTGCCGGCAATGCTGTCTTCGCCTGGATTTCGGGCGACAACATCATCATGCAGAAAATCAATGCTGCCGGAGTTAAGCAATGGGGTGACAACGGCATCACCCTGACGGGCACCAACACCTTAAACTGGCCTCAGCTCATGCCCGTTGGAACTGATGACATCATTATGAAGTATTTTGAAGACAGCGGCCCTCCCAATGCCCCTACACGTCATATTTTTGCGCAGCGGTACAGCTCAACCGGCAGTCCGGTTTGGGCATCTCCGGCAGTTATTTCTGATGCCGGTGGTATTTCGGCATGGACACAGATTTTTCCCTTCATCAACGATGGCAGCGATGGATTTTACATTGCCTGGCATGATGACCGCGACAACAACCAGCTGGCTTCAGTATGGGTACAGCACATCACTTCATCAGGAGGCATTGCTTTTGCAGCCAACGGCGTTGAAGCCACCAGCCAGGGAGGAATGAATCATTATTATCCTTATCTGGCAAAACCTGCAGGATCTGATGATGTTTATGTTTTCTGGAATGAGATGAACGGGCTGCAGAGCCAGAAAGGAATATTCGGCCAGAAGTTCACCCCGGCCGGAACCAAACAGTGGGGAAACAACGGCATGAGCTTCATCGCGGTTTCAGCAACCCAGGTTACCCCCTGGGGAGCCGGAGGTACCGACACCGATGTGATGGTAATGTACGATGAAGCTACTTCGGGAGCCTCCTCAACGCTCAAAGCCATGCGGATAGCACCGGATGGCAGCTTTCTGTGGCCTGGAAATTCCGTTTTCGTGAGTTCCGTGTCTTCATCAAAAGTCCACATCACCATGAATGACTTCCAGAATAACCAGTGGATTGTTAGCTGGGAAGACAACAGAAATGCCAGCTCAGATATCTATGCGCAGAATCTTCTCCTCGACGGAACATTGGGCTATTATGACCCACAGTTTGGCAGCATTCAGGGTCAGGTGACGCTCGACGGAGGTACCGGCAATATCACGCAGGTTCAGGTTTCGGCAGGTAATGAAACTACCTTCCCCGATCCCACAGGATTCTATACACTCACGGTTCCTGTAGGAACCTATACCGTTTCCGCAAGCCTTGCAGGCTATTATCCGGAATCGGTGAGCAGTGTGGTGGTGCTTGAAGATCAGGCAACTACCGGAGTTGATCTGACCCTTGAAGCCATCCCGACTACAGGTTATATCACTGGCCATGTAGTACTTACCAGTGGATCAGGAGATGTAACAGCCACTATTGTAACAGCAGGTACCCACTCAACAAGTCCCGATGCTTCCGGATTTTACACACTCGAGACCGAAGTCGGGGTGTGGGATGTGGAAGCCAGTCTTGCAGGATACACCCCTCAGATCAGATCAGGAATCAATGTCACTCCCGGGGGGACTACGCCCAATGTAGATTTCAGCTTGTCCCCGCTTCCCACTACAGGCTACGTTCAGGGAACCGTTCATCTTACCGGAGGAACCGCCGATGTTACCCAGGCTACCGTAACTGCAGGCAGTGCATCTGCTCATCCGGGAGCAAACGGTTTTTATTTTCTGGAACTTCCGGTTGGGCAATACGATATCACAGCTAGCCACCCATACACCGACAGCCAGACCATAGAGGGTGTTGTTGTAGAGCCCGGGCTTTCTACCACCGGAGTCGATTTCACCCTTCAGGTAAACAGAACTGACCTTGTATGCAAAGCTGTTGACCAGTACGGCGGAACCCTTTATGATGCAGAAGTCACCATTACCGGACCGGAAGATACATACAACGGTACCATACTTACCGATTCCCTGGTATTTGAAAATGTGCCTTATGGTTTTTATGCAGGCTCTGCCACCCTTTATGGCTCGTTGCCTGTGACCTCCGACACCCTGATTGACGCATCCAACCATACATTGGTGTTCACATTTATCGTTGGATCTGTCCCTGTACCTGAATCCGCTGCTGCGGTAAAAATCATCCCGAATCCGGCAAATGAAGATGCAAAGCTTGAAATAACAATCTCTTCCACATCCCTGATTACCTTTGAAATCAGCGATGCCGAAGGAAAAAAGATTGCAGGCTTTTCAGCAGGACAGCTGGATGCAGAAACCTATGGTTGGCCGTTGCTGACAATCCTGAATGGTAAGTTCCCGCAACCTGGAGTTTACTTCCTGAACACTTATTTTCAGGGGAAAATGAAGGTTACAAAATTTATAATCAGATAGTTATATAAAAGGGGCGCGACGGTGAAAACCGTTTGAATTGTAGCTTCCAGGTATAATTAAAAATTGTCCTGATTAAAAGGCAGAGCAGACAACTCCGGGTGTCTGCTCTACCTTTTTTACGGATTACCGGCATTGTGCTGAAGTAAAAACCGGCACAGGCCCGGTTAACGATTCGGAATAAATAAATACCTTTGCGTAATGTTGCACTCTAATCACATTCCAGAACCATGAAAAAAAACACATTCAGCAGAATACTTACATTTACCTTAATTACTGTTCTTGCCGTTTTTTCTGCCTGTCAGCAGAAAAAAAGCAGCACTGATGCCGGAGATTTACCTCCCGGAACACATATGGTTGATGTAATTGAAGTAATTCAGACTTCCAACTACACTTACCTTCAGGTATTTGAGAACAATGCAAAATACTGGATCGCGGTTAGCCGCCGTGAAGCCAAACCCGGGGATGTTCTGTATTTTACCAACGCCATGGAGATGACCAATTTCCACAGCAGGGAACTTAACCGTGATTTTGCAAGCATTCTTTTCGTGCAGGATCCCAGCGATACGCCGGTTAAAGCAGAAGCCATGCAGAAACCATCCGGAAAATCCCCGGCCAGCCGGTTTGCTGAGATTTCAGTTGAACCGGCCAATGGTGGAATCACCATTGCAGAATTGTATAAAAACAAAAGCAGTTACGCCGACAAGAAGGTCAAAATCCGCGGTGTGGTGGTTAAATACAATGCCAACATCATGCAGCGGAACTGGCTTCACATTCAGGATGGTACAGCAAACAATGAAGATTTCGACCTGACCATTACCACCCAGGAAACCTTCGCAGAAGGAGATACCGTTACTTTTGAAGGAATCATAAAACTGGATAAAGACTTTGGTTCAGGTTACAGTTACAGCGTGCTGATGGAAGAAGCCCACGCACTTGAGAAAAGCAACCAGGATAGCAAATCAATGTAAGCGCAAACCAGGTTCTCAGACCTGGGAAGGGGCATGATCATTCATGTCCCTTTTTCATTCAAAAGCTGACCCAAACCCTTCCCTTTTCAGCAAGGCAGTACCGGCGAAATATCCCATAGAAAAACAAGCCTGCAGGAGAAAGCCCCCAGTGGGAGCATCCCAGTCGAGCATTTCCCCGATGGCAAAAATCCGGGGAAACTTCCTGAGTGAGTAGTCACCACTGATTTCTGAGAGTACCAGGCCTCCTACACTGGAAATGGCTTCTTCCAATGGCCTGAGCGCTTTGATTTTGACAGGGGCACCTTTCAGTTTACTGACAAAGAGACCACAGTCGAGGTACTCTTCTTTACCGGTTAAAGCTTTGACCACCGCAAGTGCCTGTGGGCTCAGACCAAAACACTTCAGATAAGCGGAAGACCCGGGCTTTGCATTGCCCAGCCGTTTCATCAGCTGAGCCGGTTGGTTGAATGGTTTAAAGTCGATCGTCAGCACAGGAACTTCTCCCTCAGCAAGGCTTTGTCTGATCCCGGGAATCAATGGATACAGCGCATTCCCTTCAAGTCCGCAGGCAGTTATCAACACCTCCCCCTTGCTGGTTTTACCGTTGACCGACAATTCAACATTCTTTAATGGTTTGCCTTCATGAAATTCAAGGACCGCTGGTGGCCAGTCAATCTCCACTCCACAATTTGAAGGCTGAAACTTCAGGGTTTCAATTCCACAGGCATTCAACATGTTTGTCCATTTACCGTCAGAACCCGTGACAGGCCATGAAGCTCCGCCAAAAGCGAGTACTGCATAGTCAGCCTTGACTACCTTGTTACCATCCGGGGTATCGAAAATAAACTTCATTTCCTGATCAAAGGAAACCAGGCGGTGGTTGAGGTAAAATCCGGCGCCACGCGACACCACTGAGGCAATCATTCTCCTGAGCACTTCGCTGGCTTTCAATTCCCGGATCGGGAAAACACGTCCACTGCTGCCGGTATAGGTTGGAATTCCCAAAGCGCTGAGCCAATCCTGCAGCTGCTGCGGCCCAAACAATGTGAGGGCCTCATCGGCAAAGCCACCGGGAATATATCTGGAGAAAAGAGCATCCCCTCCGGTGCTGTTGGTGATGTTCAGTCCTCCTTTACCTGCAACGAGAAATTTGCGCCCGCAGGTATTCTCTTTTTCAAAAACGAGCACCCTGAAATGCGGTGCGAGTCTCCAGGCTGCCATCAGCCCGGCTGGCCCTCCGCCTGCAACAATTATGGTTTTTTTGTTGTTCACTTTTTCCCGGCAATGACTTCAAGGTATAAATCTTCCACCTGTTTACGTGCCCAGGGTGTTTTTCTCAGAAATTTCAGGCTCGACTGAATACCCGGATTTTCATTAAAGCATCGAATACGGATGTTCCGGCCCAGTTGTTCCCATCCGTAAAAACTAACCAGTTCGGTGATAATCATTTCAAGTGTCTTCCCGTGCAAAGGGTTGTTGGGTTGTTCATCCATACTCAGCATTGGTTCTTTCACAAGCGAAGATCGTCATTTCCATGAAACCGATGCAATAGGCCGCCTTATAAATTCTGACTGAAACGCTTCCGGATTGAATCTTACAAGGATACTACCACCTCTTTGTTGCTGAACACAGGGATAGAAAGCCTGATGCCCGCTGAACGGAAATTCAGTCCATCGAATCCGGCAAAAACTCCGAGATTGTAAAAGTAGTTCCCGATAGCATACCCTGCCTCGGTATAATTTCCCATGTCAGGAGTATAAAGGTAATTCAGCATAACCTTTTCTGTCCACAGCCGGTTCCTTATCAGCGGAAGTCGTTTCAGCAACAACAGGGATGATGAATATATCAGGTGTGCTTCAGCAAAATATTCGTCTGTACTGTTTCTGTAGTAACTGTTGAGATTGAAAACCATTTCAGGAGATTTTAGTCCGACAACCAGTGGCTGCACATTGAAATGCCTGTAATCATCGAAAAAAAGTTGTTGCTTACGGATAAAGCTCCCGGTTTCAAAAGCATAATGAATGCTGGCGTTCTGTCCGGCTGTCAGTTGCTGGCTGATTCCGGCAGAAACAAAATCATAATCAGAATAATAAGGATCAAGGGGCAATGCCTTTTTATAATTTATCCTGAATTCAGGCCCATTGTTAAGCCCGGGCCGGGGAACTTTCCTGCCGTTTTTAATGACATAGAACGGCATTGGTTTCCAGGAAAAATTCAGGCTGAGCACAAAATCACGGTGGTCAGACATCCGGTAATTCTCTGCATCAGGCACATTGGATGAGAATTCCCTTTCATCCCTGTAAAAGAAAGAATAATCGCTTGTATTCTCCAGCGATTTAACTTCAGCCAGCAATAAGGATGACGACAGCTTGAGGAAGGGCAGAAAACTGATATTATGACTAAGCTCGGCATAGTCCCTGTTATAGTATTTCTTAAGGTTTTGCCTGAAAAACAGGGTAGAAACAGAATTCTCAAGCTGGCTCGCTCCACCACCGGAGTTAAAATCCTTGTCTGTCGATCCGAAACCAATGAAGAAATCATTCCTGTAACGTCCCTTTTCCCTGAATCCCATTTTTAAATCCCACATCATGCGATGACGGCTGAATGCGTAAGCAGGATTGAACTCTGCTGTGAACTCATTCTGACCACGATGTACATTTCCCCTTCGGTAACTAAAAGAAGTGCGGTAGGTTAAACCATCAACAGTATTGAAACCAATACCCCAGGGATAGAGCAGACCGGCAAAATTGAAGCTGTTCAGCGTATCTGGCTGAAAATTTCCTCCAAAAACGAAATTCGGCAGGAATCGCTTATTTCGCGGATCTTTTTTACCGGTAGTGTCGGCGGATTTCACCGGTTTGTGCTGCTGAATCGAATCGAACCCCCTGACGCTGAGCACCTCGTTGTTTGATAAGGGTATAGGCCGCACTTTATTCCAGAAAGCAGAATCGCTTTTGCGTGCATTGGAATCAAAGACCGTTTTATAGGTTTCCACAAAAGTGTGATCATTCCTGAGTGAGTCTTTAAGGATAACTTCGTTTTTCTTTCTGTGAAGTTCCGAGATTTTATTAGCCTGACGGTTTGTCGGATTTTCCAATTGAGACAGTTCAGCGGTCTTCCGGTCAATCTTCAGTTTCTTCTTTTCCGACTTATTTTTCTTTGCTTCAGTCTTCCCTGTATTTGCTGACACAGATTTTTTCAGAGCCTGCTCCGGTGGGTTTACCTGAAGCTCCTTGTATCGGATCGAAGTATTGTAAACAAAGGATCCTTCATTACCCATAAGGTCCATTTCAAGCTTGTAGCGGTTGTTAACCGGAAGCCAGGCTCCGTTTCTGACTTCGCTGTAAGTTTGATTGAGCTGCATATCAAAACCGAGCTGCTGACTGATACTGATGTTTAAACTGTACAAACACCAGAGTCCTTCGATGATATAAAGAGTGCCTTTCACATACTGGGGGCCTTCCCCCCTGGGTATGACCTTTATTTTATAGACAATCACATCATCGTAGGTATTCACGCCTTCATAGCGATACTTGTAATAGCTGAATGCCCCTGACAAAATGGGCGATCGGGCACTGCCAAAGGCTCCCGGCTGATAGATATTCCCAGATATAAAACCAATGGCCCCTGACGACTGATTTTCATTGCCTCCCGGAAAAGTACTCCGGATAGACTTCACTTTCTGCCGGGTAAGGTTTGGGGCGGTGAAATCAATTTCGTTGACCGACTCCTCAAGGTAGGTATCTCCTTCCTTGATATTGGATTCTTTAAGGTCGTCGCGTGCCATCAATTTAACCATCGCAGAAATTTTCCTGATGTTCAGGCTTCCCCTGATATAAACTTCAGCCTTGTATGACTTTACCATGGCTGCATAAAGCGGGGCATTTTTGATAACTTTCCGCATGATGCGGTAGGCCGGGTCTTCACCCCCACCGACCACTACCTCGTTGAGTGTATAGATTTTCTGCGGTAACACAACCTCGGTTACCTGATCAGTGCCGGTGGCTTTTAAAGTCTTCGTAATCGTCTGATAGCCCATGCACTGAAAAACACAGGTGTAATCTCCCTCGCCAAGATGCAGCTCAAACAAGCCCTCTTCATTGGCTGCTGCTCCCAGCGATACTTCTTTCACGTAAACGGTTGAGAAGGGAACCGGGGCCCCGGAAGGATCAACAATACGTCCCTTGACAGACTGGGCATAACTTACATTTACCAATAGTAAAAACAACAGCCAGATGAATAGCTTTTTGAACATAATACATCAGTTTTAGTCAAAAATAGGTGATCATGGGTATATATACTTAGTCGTTAACGATAATTAACAGCAAGTGGTATAAGTGTAACTACTGATTTTTCTTATTACGCTGAAAATAAACCAATTTTAAGCAACAATCCTGCCAAGGCTGTTGTATATTGCACTGTTTTTTCAAGGTATAAAGAGGTACCTGGTACCATCTTTCCACCTGATTTCAGGCATAAATTTATAAAATAATAGGTAACCGCTCTCTTATTGTATGCAGAAAGTAAAAGATATTATCCGGCATAAACTGGCTTCAGGCCACGGATCTGCTGTGTAACTCTGCAAAAGGAGCTGTATTCGTATTCTGAACAATAAAACTTTAAGAAAATGAGCTTCAATTACATCGGAAAAAAAGCTATCTGCTTTGTGCTTTCTGCTTTCTACCTTTCTTATTCAGCATCTGCATTAAATAGCAATTACCCTCATACGGAATCTTCAGGCAACGTTTTTTGCACTGTAGCTTCTGAAGGAAGCGAACTGACCGACTTTTTCAGGCATGGGACTTTTTCAGCCAGTCCTGTTGAAAATACAGATTGCAGCATGCCGGCCGCAGCCGATTGCATCTCAGCACCGGTCGCATTTGAGGTTTGGGGAAGCGGAGAGTTCTGCAATGCGTTCGGAGGATATTCAATCGGAATTACCGGATCAGAAACCGATGCTGTTTATTCTGTTTATATTCTCTACGATGGCAGAATAATTCCCTACTGGGCCTCAGAAGAACCCGGAACCGGAGGACCTTTAACTTTCAATGTTGATCTTGAAACGGAGTATTTTATTCTGGGAAGAAATGACTGTGATTCAGCCTGGATGACTGGAAGTGCCGTTATTACAAGCTTTAACAGCAAAGCTTATATAGTAGCCGGTGAAAACAATGTCTGTTCAGGCACTGAAGTAACCTTTAAGGCCATTCCTGAAAGAAAACGACCCGACAATTATGTCTTTCAATGGATGGTCAACCTGACTACAGTTTTTACCGGGGGTGACACCTTCAGCTATATTCCCCAGAATGGAGATCAGATAACTGCTGAAATGCGTGAGCCCTGTCCGGACATCGATTACACCAACAATAGTGTAATCATGATGGTTAAAAACTGTCCTGAAGACAGTACGCAGTGGACAGGAAATTCAGGAAGTTCGTGGAACAATCCATCAAACTGGACAAACGGTCTCCCGGGTCCGGGAAGAAATGCTTACATCCTTGAAGGTGCACCAGTTTATCCCACGCTGACACAACCGGTAACCTTTGAGAGCCTGATCATTGATGGAGGCTCATTCATCGGTGCGGAGCATCTGAACATCAAATCAGCCATGGTTGCGAAGAACATCGAAAGTTTCAAATACCAGTACCTTTCCTCACCAATGGCTTATCCGTTTCCCACAGTGGGGGCTGTTTTACCGGATAACCACCAGTCGACCTGGGTCAGGTATTACCGTGAAGCAACCGGCAACTGGGATAACCTCTCCGTAAGCAATCAGTTTGACATCGGAACCGCTTATTCCGTAAGGGGATACCAGCCGCAGACAGCCCGCTTTATCGGCAGGCTGAATCAAAGTTCCGTTTTTCTTTATGTTCAGAACAACAACCAGAGTAACAATGCGGATTATGCCGGGTGGAACCTGTTGGGAAATCCTTATACATCTGCCATTGCATGGAACATGATCTCGCTGAACGCGGTTGAATCCTCGGTGTATGTTTGGAACGGAAGCCAGTACCTCACCTGGAACGGCAGCATCGGTTCCCTCCCCGGTGGCTTAATCCCTCCGATGTCAGGCTTTTTTGTTAAAGCAGCTGGATCTGGATATGTTTACAACCGAAGCATTACCATTCCATTATCAGCAAGGGTGCACAGCAATCAGACCCAGTTAAAAAGTGATATTCCCTGTGTACTTCAGTTGAATGTGAGCGGTAACAACTACTCCGACAACACCTATATCAGGCTCAACAATGCTGCTGCAGCCGGGTTCAGTGTGGAGCACGATGCAAGAAAACTTTACGGGATCGATGAAGCGCCCCAGATTTTCTCCTGGTCGGATGGTGAAGAGCTCAGCATCAATGAGATTCCCTTCTCAGGTAAAGAAAGTGTTGAAATCGGATTCAGCTGTGGCAGTTCCGGTGAGTTTAACCTTACAGCAGAGAATCTTGGTTCTTTCAGCAACAGCACCCTGATTCTGCTGGAAGACAAGCAGACAGGCACCCTGCAGAATCTGACCCTGGACAACAACTATACCTTCAGTTACCTGAAAGGAGAAAACAGCAACCGGTTCACCGTTCATCTGATTGGCCAGAATGAAGCATCAGATCACGAAGGAATAAAAATCCATGCCATTGGAAAATCCATTGCAGTCTCAGGCGAACCAGGCGTATCAGGGATACTTTTCCTGTTTGACCTATCAGGCAGGCAGGTGATGCAAACCACCCTCAATTCGTCAGGCTACAACCTCATCAATACAAACGTCAGTTCCGGTCCGTATGTTGTGAAGATTATCTCATCCGGCGCAGCAATCGTTGAAAAAATAATGCTGCAGTAGTTTTACAGGCATTGTAAAACTGGAAGTCATTGCTTTGTTGTTTACCGGAAAGATGTCTGTCCTGTACCGACCTGTTGCATAGTACATTGCACCTTCATTTTCAGAGAGTTTGCCAAAGCAGGTGACAATCTTGCAACCATCCATTCTGGCATAAAACTTGATCTGACCAGCAAATCCGGTTTTACTGTCAGGTACATTCCCTTGTGCTTCTCCGTATAAAGCCCTGCGATCCTTCACAGGATATGGAATCCGGCATTTATCCATCCGTTTATCAACATTTAAAACCTACACATTATGACAACAAAGCACAGAGTACACAACCTCATTATCCTCGACGAAAGCGGATCCATGCAATCTATAAAGGAAGATATTATCAAAGGCTTTAATGAAGTAGTTCAGACCATCAAAGGCGTTGAAAAACAATATCCTGATCAGGAACATTTTATCTCAATACTGACCTTTAACGGACTGGGGCAAAAATATCTGCTGGAAAATATGCCGGTGAGCAAACTTGAAGAAATTGATGGCAACAGATATCAACCCAATGCCATGACACCTCTTTACGATGCCATGGGATTCAGTATTCAGCAATTAAGAAACCAGCTTTCCGGAGCTGAAGATTACCATGTGCTGGTAACCGTGCTGACCGATGGAGAAGAGAACAGTTCGAGAGAATTTGATGCAAAGGCGATCAAAGCCCTTGTTGATGATCTTTCGGTCCACAACTGGACGTTTACCTACATTGGCACAGAACACGATGTAAGTAAATCAGCCACAACCATTTCCATCCACAACACCATCATCTTTAAAAAGGACAAAGCCGACATGGAAAGGATGTTCACCCGCGAAAAAAATGCCCGCATCAAATACAGCAGAGACATCAGTGAAGACAGGCCTGCCGGCGAAAACTTTTATGGCGAGGCCTAGTGCTGTTCACCATCAGGTCGATGTTTTATCGTAATGAAGTATTGCGTAACTTGCCCTAAATTTCAATGCTAATTTTCCGGTTTTCCCGGATTAATAAAACGCTGCCTATGCGCCCTGTTCTGTGGACTCTGGCCATGCTGATTCAAGGTCTGGCGTTCGGACAATCATGGAAATCAGCCCCATTTTCTGTCGGAATCCTGAACAACGCCACCCTTTTGCCACCAGCTTCCCTTACGGCTGTTTTCAATGAGCCAATCCACCCGGGACTGGCTCTTACCTACGAGTTCGGGTGGAAGGAGACCATCAGGAGTCCGATGTTCAGAAACATAGATACCCATGCCCTGGGAGGAAAGCAGGTCTATACCGGGAAACTGTTTCAGAATGCAGGCATCAGCTGGTATTACCACAGAAATGTAAATCATGTACTCCTGCTGACTACCCAGGGAGGATATCGCCGGTATTTCGGGAAGTTCTCCGCAGAAGCCAGCATTCATATCGGGTATATGCATGCATTTCTGCTTACTGAACAGGCCGTCAGGCAAAACGATGGCACCTGGACCATGAAGCGGGCTTCCAGACCGCAGTTTGTTGCCGGGGCAGGAATCGGAGCAGGTTATGATGCAGGCTATCATTACAATGTGCGCAGGATCTTCATCAATTACGATTTCAGGATGCAGATGCCCTTTGTTAAGGAATATGTCAGTCTGCTCCCGAACGGCATCCTGACCTTCGGCCTGCAGTTCACCTTATTTAAAAACAATTCCATTCAGAACAAGCCTAAACCGGATAGACTCGAATGTCCAACATCATAAAACAACTTTTTTTCAGCGGTATCATGCTGCTGTTCATAACTGCCTGCAGCGACGAGCAAAGCAGGCCCGGTTCCATCAATTGTCCACTGGAGCAGGATCCGCAATTCTCATCCAGTTCAAACAGCCTGGCTTACCAGCAGATTCTTGATCAGTATATCAGAAGGGGCCTGCCGGGAGCGATACTGCTGGTAAAAGACGAAAGCGGGTTCTTTATCGGGTCAGCCGGTGTGGCTGACATAAAAAACAAGGTCAACATGCAGGCCTGCCATGTTTCGAAAATAGCCAGTGTCACGAAACTGATGTTTGCTACCGCAGTGCTGAAGCTTTCCGAAGAAGGTGTCCTTTCCCTCAATGACCCTGTAAGCAAATACATCCCTTCAGAAAAACTCAGGAAGCTCAGCAACGGGGATCAGCCCATCACCATAAGAAATCTGCTGAACCACACTTCAGGATTTTACGATATCATTGAAGATCAGAACTTCTACCTTCACATTCTGAATGATCCTGAAAGGCACTGGACCAGTGATGAATTGCTTGAATTTGCCTACAACAAACCGGCGGCTTTCGGTTTCAGTCCGGCAGATACGGTAGGCTACAGCAACACCAACTATCTGCTGCTGAGTATGATCGTTGAATCGGCAACCGGGATTCCACATGCCAATACCTTGCGGACAAAAATATTTGAGACTGTCGGGATGGACGACACCTACTATTACTGGCACGATCCTTACCCTTCTTCGGGGGTGGCCCAGGGCTATTTCGACCTATACAACAACGGCAATCTTCAGAATCTCAGCCTGTGGAATACCGGAAGCGGTAATGGTTACGGAGGGGTGTATTCTACCGTGTGGGACATGTACCTGTTTATGGATGCCCTTTTCGTCAGCAAAACCCTGCTGAGCCAGGCTTCACTCAACGAAATGCTGGTGTTTCATCCCGATGTTGAGTCGCGCAAGCTCATCGGTACCGGTTGTTTCAAAGACTTCATCGACCTTGGGGATACCCTGACCGATTATGCCTGGGGACACAGGGGCCGGGACCTTGCTTACAGTGCTGATCTTTATTATTTTCCAGAATACCATACAATTATGGCACTGATGGTTAACTATGGAACAGATGGAAACAGCAGTCTGAAACCGGTATACAACGAAATGCGTGATCAGGTTGCCCGCGTTGTGATGAAATAGGTTGCGGTATAGCTGCCCGGGGTCAGATCTTTATGGTGGAGGAGTTGCGGTTGATGATGGACCGCCTTTTGGCAATCATATCAGTGAGTTCAACCACCATGTCAGCATTCACTTTTACTGCCATTGGCAGGATAAACTGCTCAGTCTGATCGAGGTACCTGGAAATCTTCTCATCGGAATCTGTATCGCGGTGCAGGTCGGTAAGGTTGCTGATTCTGTCGGCACATTTAAGGATGAGGGCATTGGTAGAACCGGTTTCAAGCACTCTCTGAAGGTACACGGGTTTAGATTCCCCTTCACGTTTTGTAACTTCCAGTACAAGATCAACCACACGATAACCCTCCTCATCAGTCTGCCTGATTTCATCTATCATGGTACCCGGAAGGTCTTCAAGCAGATCATGAATAAGCGAAGCCTTCAGCAGGACACTGTCATAGAAATACTTGTAATCAAACAGAATCCCGAGCGTAGAGAAGGCATGCCGGAACTGGTTTCCTCCAACCCGGCGACTCACGCCGATCAGTGCTGTTGCTTTCAGAATATAGGGAGCCAGAACCAGATTCCGCAAATAGTCAATTTCATTCATAACCGGGCGATTTAATGCCCAAAAATACCACATATTTGCATTATCCCAAACCAAAAAAAACTGCCCCCTTTCGGGGGCAGCCTGCATTAACCAACATTAAAAACCTGACTAATTGAGCAAAATCAGACTGTAGGTTCCGGATTGCTGCGCCGGGATACAGGCCAATGCTTTTGAGTAATTCAGTATGTTCCTGATCACCGAGTCATCCGGTGATGCGTTGACCGGACTTATCCTGATGTTTTTAAGGCTATATCCGAACTCTGATTTTAAAGGAACATTGCTGATGTTTTTGCGTGTAAAGCTTTTGGGCATAGGCTTTTTGTTAATTTGTAATTTGATTGGATTACTGCATACTAACGCATCAGAGTGGGGCTATAGTATACCTTGATGAAAAAAAATATGTGTAATGAAATGACTTTAGTCCGGCTGATTTCAGAAAAGCATCAGGAAACAACCTTCGGTGAACCGGCTGACCGGTTTTTCACCATACGATGAAATGAAAAGAAAAAAAATTGAGTGGAGATGTTATCAGATCAATGCACATACCAGCATACCGAAAAACCTGAATTTCCGTTCAAAGATCAATTTACGGAACCGGAAACCATGGTAAACTTCTGGTGAAAGTGACCATAAAAAAAACCGGCAAACCAAATGTCCGCCGGCTTCAACATGAAAACAAGAAATATCAGGCTGATAATGAAATTTCGTTCTGTTCAATCAGTTTTCTGAGGTTAATGAGCGCATAGCGCATTCTGCCCAGAGCCGTATTGATACTCACGTTGGTCTGCTCCGCAATCTCTTTGAAGCTCATGTCAGCATAATGCCTCATAATCAGCACCTCACGCTGCTCAGCAGGAAGGTATTCGATCATTGACCGCACATCCTGATGAATCTGTTCGATGATCAGCCGTTCTTCGGCTGATTCATCGTAGACCCTGAGGTTATCAATAATGTTCGGCTCATCGCTTCTGAAGTCCACGACAGGAATTCTTCGGGCCCTGCGAAAATGATCAATCACCAGGTTGTGGGCGATACGCATCACCCATTGGATGAATTTACCCTCTTCTTTATAGGTTCCTGATCTCAGTGTATGGATAACTTTGATAAAAGTATCCTGAAAGATATCATCAGCATGTTGTTTATCCTTAACGACCATAAGGATATAAGAATAAACTTTGCTTTTGTGACGGTGAATCAACTGTTCAAGGCTGATTTCATTACCGGCTAAATACCTGTTTATTAGCTCCTGATCGCTAACCGACGGGGAATGCATGGTGCCTCCTTTTGTTAGTAATTGTAGCGTAGATATTTAACCTATAATGTGCCTCCTGTTGTTTTGGTGATACAATAAATGATGAACAGTCTGAAAGAAATTTCCCGGTCTGATTCAATTACCGGGTGAACAAATATACTGCATTAATCATTACAAAAGCAAGCGAGGCGATAAAAAAATTAATTTTACACCCCTGAAATGCTCTGTTTAATATGAATAATGACCCTTTTGTAACTGCTGATCCTGAAAAATCAATCCTGATTAAAGGAGCTAAAGTTCACAACCTCAAAAATATATCGCTTGCCATCCCACGCAACCGTTTCGTTGTCATCACCGGATTATCGGGCAGCGGAAAATCTTCGCTGGCTTTCGACACTCTCTATGCCGAGGGACAACGGCGTTATGTGGAAAGTCTGAGTGCTTACGCCCGGCAGTTTCTTGGACGTATGAGCAAACCGGAAGTCGAATACATTAAAGGGATTTCGCCGGCCATTGCCATCGAGCAGAAAGTCAATACCCGGAATCCACGATCCACCGTCGGAACTTCCACCGAGATTTATGAATACATCAAACTGCTGTTTGCCCGCACAGGGAAAACCTTTTCACCGGTCTCGGGTAACCTGGTCAAAAGAGATACGGTGACCGATGTCTGTGATTTTCTGATCTCACTTCCCGAAGACACCAGGGTAACCATTCTCAGCAAACTGATTCTGAAGCATGACCGGTCGCTGCCGGCCCAGCTTTCCATTCTCAACCAGCAGGGCTTCAGCAGGGCTATGAAGGATGGCAGCATCTTCCGGATAGATGACCTACTGAAAGAAAACGAAAACAGCTCATCAGTCTATCACCTTGTTATAGATCGTGTTGCCATCAGGAAAGAAGATGAAGACCTTCTGACCAGATTGGGAGATTCCGTTCAGACAGCCTATTATGAAGGAGATGGCGAATGCATCTGCATGGTTGAGTCAGCAGAAGGTTCGTCAACCCATGTTTTCTCAAACCGTTTCGAAGCCGATGGTATATCGTTCGAAGAACCATCGGTCAACCTGTTCACCTTCAACAATCCTTACGGTGCCTGCAAAACCTGTGAAGGTTTCGGGAGCATTATCGGCATTGATGAGGACCTGGTGATCCCCAACAAAAGTCTATCGGTGTATGAAGATGCCGTAGCCTGCTGGAAAGGGGAAAAACTCAGCGAATGGAAAGATGAACTGGTAAACAATGCCTACAGGTTTGGCTTTCCTGTGCATAAACCGTGGTATGAGCTCACCCCGGAACAGAAAAAACTGGTTTGGGATGGGAACAACTATTTTGGCGGAATCAGAGCATTCTTTAAATATGTGGAAGAACAGACCTACAAAATTCAGTACCGGGTCATACTTTCCCGTTACCGGGGAAAAACCGTCTGCCCCGATTGCAACGGAACCCGCCTGAGAACGGATGCCAATTATGTGAAAGTCGGCGGAATTTCAATCAGCGAACTGGTGCTGAAACCTGTGGATGAGGTGCTGGAATTCTTCAGCAACCTGAAACTCAGCGAACACGATGCTGCTGTTGCAGGCCGCCTGATTGTTGAAATCACCAACAGGCTCAGGTTTCTGTGCGATGTGGGCCTGGGCTATCTCAACCTGAACAGGCTGTCGTCAACCCTTTCGGGAGGGGAATCACAGCGAATCAACCTGGCAACTTCGCTTGGCAGTAGTCTGGTAGGCTCAATGTACATTCTTGATGAACCCAGCATCGGGCTTCACCCGCGCGACACCCAGCGCCTTATCCGCGTATTGCTTGCCCTGAGAAACCTGGGCAATTCGGTTATTGTGGTCGAGCACGATGAAGAAATCATGCTGGCAGCCGACCATATCATTGATATTGGCCCTGAAGCGGGCGAAAACGGAGGCCGGATCATCTTTGAAGGCAATTTCAATCAGTTGTCGGATAACAAGGCAAGCCTCACAGCAGCCTACCTCACCGGCCGCATGGAAATCGAAGTTCCCAGGGTCAGGCGTAAATGGCGCGATGCCATTGAATTAACCGGGGTAAGAGAAAACAACCTCGCCGGCATCAATGTGAAGTTTCCGCTCAACGTGCTGGTTGCCGTTACCGGGGTAAGTGGTTCAGGGAAGACATCACTGGTAAAGAGGGTACTCTATCCTACCCTGAAAAAGATTTATGGTGGTTACGGGGAACGAACAGGAAAATACGATAAGCTGGGCGGCGATTTTATACGGATTTCCGAAACCGAAATGGTTGACCAGAATCCCATCGGACGATCGTCGAGATCAAATCCGGCTACTTATGTAAAAGCCTACGACGATATCAGGGCCCTGTATGCCGACCAGGCACTGGCAAAAACCCGCGGTTACAAACCAGGATTCTTTTCCTTTAATGTTGAAGGCGGGCGCTGCGAGGAATGTGAAGGCGAAGGCACCGTTCAGATCGGAATGCAGTTTATGGCCGATGTACATCTGTTGTGCGAAAGCTGTAAGGGAAAACGGTTTAAGGAAGAGGTTCTCGATGTAACCTATGCTGGGAAAAGCATCTCCGACATTCTCGACCTCACCATTGATCAGGCTATTGAACTGTTTGCAGGTCACGCGAAAGGAAACAATACCGAGCAGAAAATCGTTTCTAAACTGCAGCCCCTTGCCGACACCGGTCTGGGCTACCTGCGCATGGGCCAGTCGTCTGATACCCTGAGCGGCGGTGAAGCCCAGCGCATCAAACTCGCCAGTTTCCTCATCAAAGGTACAGCCGAAAAACCTACCCTCTTTATTTTTGATGAGCCAACTACCGGCCTTCATTTTCACGACATCCGGAAATTGCTGAAATCATTCAATGCACTGATCGCCAAAGGTCACAGCATCATCGTGATTGAACACAACATGGATGTGATCAAGTGTGCCGACTGGGTCATCGACCTTGGCCCGGAAGGAGGAAACGAAGGTGGTCGCATTGTTTTTGAAGGAACCCCCGAGTCCCTGGCTGAGCATCCTGACTCTTATACCGGCCGATCGCTGAAGGAGAAACTGCACAGAAACGGGCCTGAACAATAACCAGCGGATCATTCAGCCCATAAATTCCTTGCTGGAAGACCAGTATCATAAATTTTGTCATCTGAACATTGAAAATACTCATATTCAAACACATCCCTGGCGAACCCGCCGGCCATGCTGAGCAATGGGCAGAAGAGCGCGGGCACGGGTATTCCTATTTTCACTGGGGACAGGACCAGGAAACCAACACCCTTCCCGAATTCGATCTGCTGATCATCATGGGTGGGAAAATGGGAGCCTATGAGGAGGATATCCATCCGTGGCTCAGAACCGAAAAGCAGATTATCCGTGAAACCATTGCTTCGGGCAAAAAGGTGATGGGTATCTGCCTGGGAGCCCAGCTGATCGCCTCAGCAATGGGTGCAGCAGTCTACAAAAACCGGCATCCGGAAATCGGATTTCATGAGATCAGTGCGGTACAACCCTCATCCCCCCTGCTGAAGACACCGGTTACCGGTTCAAGATACTTCCAGTGGCATGGCGATACCTTCGATCTGCCCGAAGGCGCCTGCCTCATAGCCACTTCCGACCAGGTTAAAAATCAGGCCTTTACTTTGAATGATAACGTTTTAGCACTTCAGTTTCATCCTGAAATGGATGAAAAGATTGTGCAGGGATTGCTTGATTCTGAGCACCATCGGGTGGAACCTTCACCCTGGCTGCAGAGTAAAAGTGAAATCACTGATCAATTATCCCTGGTGAATGAAGGACGTAATCTGTTGTTTACGCTGCTTGATGAATTGACATCCTCACCTGAACCCGGCAGGTAACTGGAAGATTTTTTTACACCAAACTGCATTCAGGTTTGCCACAGGCTGTTACAATTTGATAAATCAGACATAAAGAATAAGAAACAATGCACAGATAACAAATAAAGTACTGTGTCATAATTTAGAAATTGTTTTTTTACTAATTTAGTCCTTTCTAAGCACGTGCCATTGCGTGTTTTGTCTGGTATATCACAATCTGAATCTATGGAAAACAATTTGCCACTGGAAGAATCAGGAAAAACGCTTCAGCAACTCATTTTCGAAAATCAGGCCCTTAAGGAAACCATTGCGCGGCTCAACCGCTTAAGCGCTCAGGAAGAAGATCTTCTGAAGGCCAAAGAAGAAGCTGAACGTGAAAACCGGATGAAATCTGATTTTCTGGCCATGATGAGCCATGAAATCAGAACGCCGATGAACGGCGTAATCGGCATGACGAGTCTGTTGCTTGATACCAGTCTCACTGTTGAACAAAAGAATTACGTTGAGACCCTCAGGTTAAGTGCTGACAACCTGATGACCATCATCAACGACATCCTCGATTTCTCGAAGATAGAATCGGGCAAAATGACCCTTGAAGAAGCCCCGTTTGAGCTTCGCAACTGCATTGAAGATGCCCTGGATATTTTCGCACAGAAAGCGATCGAAAAAGGTCTTGACCTGCTCTACCTGATTCAGCCCGATGTATCTCCCTTCCTGATCGGCGACATTACCCGCCTGCGTCAGGTGCTGATCAACCTGATCAACAACGCCATCAAATTCACCGAAGAAGGAGAAATCTTCATCTCCATCGAAAAAATAAACGAAACCGAAGGACATCAGGAACTCCAGTTCTCTGTGAGGGACAGTGGTATCGGCATTGCCAAAGACAAAATTGACATCCTGTTCGAAGCCTTCACCCAGGCCGACAGCTCTACCACCCGTCGTTACGGTGGCACCGGCCTCGGTCTTGCCATCGCCAAACACCTGGTTGAACTGATGGGCGGACGTATCTGGGTTGAAAGCACCGTTGGCAAAGGTTCTACCTTTAATTTCACCATCAAACTCCGCACCTCCGGCATCGGGAAAACCAAACTCTACGTTCGCGGACAGATTCCCGAACTCAAGAGCAGCCGTGTGCTGATTGTTGACGACAACGAAACCAACCGTCATATCTTTACCCTGCAGTTTGAATCGTGGGGCATGATTCCTGTCACCGCCAAATCGGGACCTGAAGCCCTGGCATTGATTGAAGAGGATGAAGAGCCCTTCGACCTTGCGGTGATCGATATGCAGATGCCCACCATGGACGGGCTGGAGCTCGGCAGGGCCATCAAAGCCCTTCCTTTCAAGGGCGATGTGCCGATGATTATGCTGACCTCATTGGGCAAAATTGCCAGACTCCCGGCCGACATTTTCGATTCGCAGTTGTCGAAACCCATCAAGCTGGCTGAACTTTTTGAAGAAGTGCTCCGCGTGATTGCAGAATCGAGAAGCAAACGCAGCAACCTTGCCGATCATAATATCGATAAAAACCTCTCGGCTAAACTGCCGATGCGCATTTTGCTGGCCGAAGACAACATCACCAATCAGGACCTGGTAATCACCCTCCTGAGTAAAATGGGATACAAGATCGATGCCGTGGAGAACGGACGCAAAGTACTTGAAATGCTCGACCGCAAAAAATACGACATCATCCTCATGGATATCCAGATGCCGGTAATGAACGGTATGGAAGCCACCAAGATTATCTGCGAGAAATTCCCCGAGCACGAACGGCCAAAGATCATCGCCATTACCGCCAACGCCATGCCCGGCGACCGCGAACGTTACATCAACGCCGGAATGGTCGATTACCTGCCAAAACCCATCAAATTCAAGGATGTGCAGGCAGTTCTGATCAAATGGGGTAAGAAGAAATAACAATCCTTCAACAATAATAAAGCCGGGTAAGCCCGGCTTTTTTGTTCTATACGTCAGATCAGTTTCAGAAACGGATCAGTAATTGAATAACCACTATAGGTTCTATACCGGCCAAAGTAATTCAATCCAGATCAATGCTATCTGCTGATCAGAATCGGGGAAACAACCCTTACCTCCTTACCGTTTTGATCAACTCCCTGTAAAACAACCAGGTATTCACCTGGATCTGAGGGTGCTGCAAACGTAAAGGCTGAAGTTTTCACTTCCGCCGGGTTTGAAAAGACATGGCTGAAAACGGTATTCCTGACATCAGGATTCCCCGGACCAGCAGGCTTCTCCTGCGGAAGCGGTTTCTCTGGCTCGAAAAATCTGTAACTCAGGAAAGTACCGGATGACGGCAGGTCAATGCCGGCAAAATTCTGTTTTCGGGATATCAGGCTGACAATCCCTCCATAGGTAATGTTTCCTTTGATATAAACCGAATTAACCAGTTCAATCCGTTCGATTTCGGCCGGTGATACCGAAAGCAAGGGTTGCAGGTTATCAAGGGCGACGAAATCAATCATCACCAGCGGACTGAAAACCGACATTTCAGGATTGGCAGAGATAAACCTGAATTTCTTTTTCCCGTTCACCTTTCTGACCTTAACCACCGGGCTGAGTTCGTTAAAATACTCTTCAATGGTTGGGAGGGCGATATAGTCATTCAGCGAAATCACATCAGAGACCTCCCCGTAAAACGGCTTGTCTGAACTTTCGCCTGCCTGCAGTGCAAACTGAAGGGTTTCTGCAAAGAAATCAGCCATTACCTTATGCGCCGCCAGTCTGAGTGCTGCGTTCTTTTCCTCCCTGCTCAGTGAGAATTCAGGAAAGGGAAGCTCCACAGGTCGGGTACAAAAGTCGTTGTCTATCAAAATACTGGTTTTCAATCCATTCAGCTCTTCTGTGCTCAGAAAAAGATCATATGTTCCGGTCATGGGAGGCAGGGTAAAATAAAACCTGCCCGAAGAATCGGTAAAAAAATACGAATCATTCGTTGAACTCTGTCTGCTTTCGGGTGAATATCAGCAATGCTGACTGCTAGTGAACGAGTTAACCTCTTTAACAAAGGAATTTTATTCCTGAAAAGCGACATCTACCCTTACCTTGCAGCTACGACTGTAGTGCAGAAGGATAATTGTTGCCTTCAACGACTGCTAAAGTAAGCATAATAATATGGGGGATCCAAAGAATAACTTGCAAAATCAATGAATTTTAGAAGACCTGGCTCAAAACTGTAGATTTTTACTAAAAATAGCTTCATCATTGCAAATAATAAAAAATATGCTAATTTTGCACCCCTGAAACGGAAAAAACCATTGTTTCCGGTCGGGAATCACAATCCATCAGATTGGCGGGGTAGCTCAGTTGGTTAGAGCGTCGGATTCATAACCCGGAGGTCACGAGTTCAATTCTCGTCCCCGCTACAATAACCCTTTAAAAGGTTGAATATCAGTTCTTTAAGGCAATTTTTTGTAGTAGAACTTATACAGAAGTTTGGTACCTGGGGAGGTAAAAAACAACGTATGAATCCATACAAAAAAGCAAAGCTGAATGACAGGAACAACGATCTGTCAAAGAACTGGTACGTTGAATATCAGTTTCAACATCCTGAAACCAAAGAGTGGACAAGGTTCAGGACCTGGATTTCCTCCAAACTCAAAACGGGTACAGCCCGGAGAGAAAAAGCAAAAAATCCCAAAAACATGATTTTCCTGACAATAGGCTGATAGGGCCTTTGGCATAGCGCGCTCTGTTTCAATATCATCATCAGATTAAAACTGGTTGTTGATTTTTTCAAGGCTGTCGCAATTTTAACGCAATTCTTCTCAGAAAGTATTACACTATTTCAGCATCAGACTGACCGTCAGGCATAGGATGAATTTAAACGCTTCCCGAATTCGCTGAGATCATTTGGTTCAACCTTTGCAAACCACACTCCTGGCCAGACCTTATACATAACCCATCTGCGATCTGGCAGAGATATTTACTATACCGTCTTCTTCAAAAAAGGACATCCTAAGCAGGGCTTACCATTGTCATTTTCTGTATTAATCATTTATTCATATTCACCTTAGCTTCCAACAATATCTGCTGCGCTTACAAACCAATTCCCGGCGTTCATAAAGCGCTTTCACACTTATACACAACTGCTTAACTACAGCAGGTAATCGATGATATCTTTGAGTGGTTATTAATGATTCAATAAAAAAAGGAGGTATCTATGAAATCAGAAATGTTACTATCAGTTCGCCTTTTTATGGCATTGGTTGCTTTTAACTTCATTTCATTTACATCCCAGGCTCAGATCAATTTTGAAGGGCTGATCAGCCAGCAGGAAGGTTCTGCTGCATGGAATGCCGATGGTTCCGGTCCTGAGCCAGCTGGTAGCGGACACGAAGGATTTTTGTATTTTTCAGCGAGCCGCGATTATGTGGACCCAACATGCAGCTATGGAGCACACACGACCGGTTTCACGGAAGGTTTTCCGATGTTGCAGGCTGCGCTGATTGAAAACGGCTTTTTGCCGGAACAGTTAAAAATCAGAATGGGTCTGGCTTCCCTCGGGGAGGATCAGGAAGGGGATGATTGGTTTCTTTTTGGAAATGAAAACTACATGAATTTCTATCCTATCCACCTGAAGCTATTCCTGTCCGATGAGTTGATGATTGAAGGCACAGCCAATTACATGATGTTTCACTATGGCCCTTCAACCAACTACGAATGGAATTGCCGCAGTAATTACTTTGTTCCACATGATGTTTCCTTCTTTAGTTCACTACCCGTTCAGAATGTGGCTGAGGCTTTTATGCAGGATGTGGCAGAAGCAGATGTTATGCTTGTGCTCAATACATTTGGCAACAGTGAACCGTTCAGCGGAGATGGACGTGAAGGTGCATATTTCAATTTTAGCGGTACATTGGAGAAAGGTCGCCCTGAATTGCCTTTTCAGGGACTGGCTGTAAATCATGAAGGATTTGCAGGTTGGGATGCCAATGGTACCGGGCCTGAACCAAAACGCAATGGTCATGATCAACAGCTATACTACATTGCCTCGCGTGACTACGACAACATTGACCCCGATCCATCGGCCAGTTTGGCACGTTTGACCGATGAGAACATTTCAGGATTCCAGAATTTCATGCTGCAGCTTGCCTACCGGGGATTTAGTGCCACGGATGTGAAATTTAAAATGAATATCCGTAACATCGACGAAGACATAGAAGGGGAAGATTGGTATTTTGTTGATAATATCCATTCCGTTAATTTCTATCACTCCCTGATTTCTGCCAGCTTAAACGGGGAACAGTTGTTCGGATATGTTTGTGACACTTCCATTACCTTTCAGGATGTCGCACATCCTGCACTTGGATGGTGGGGAACTTCTGCTAAAACAACAGTTTTCAATGCAGCAGCAAACAGCTCAACAGCGGTGCAGGCAGTAGCCGGTTCATTTTTTAGAGATTTGAATGGCAGACAGATCCAGACAAAAACAATCAAATCAACCACTGCACCGGGTATTATTAACTGCAATGGCAGGTACGGTGGTTTCTGGCAGATCAATGATGCCAGACTGTTGGCCGTACCGCCCATAGGTACTCAAGTGCAGCCGGGTGAAGTTTTCGGGCACTGGACCCTGGAAGGACATCCATACACCATTAACGGTGAAGTTTACATCCCTGAAGGACAGACTCTTGAAATAGATCCGGGTGTTTGGGTGAAGTTTACAGATCGCATTCACTTCTATGTAGACGGAGCTATTCAGGCCATCGGAGATTCGGCAAACAGGGAATCCATAGTCTTCACCGCTGTTAATCCGGAAACTGGCTGGGGACACCTGATTTTCGACTCAACATCTACCAGCAATCCAGCCTCCGTATTCAAGCACTGTATTTTCGAATACGGATCAGCTCCACCAGCAGTACCAGCCTCATTACCTTCCAATTGCGGAGGCGCCCTGGCGATAAGGGAGTACAGCAATGTTATTATTGAAAACTGCACATTCCGCTATAACAGGGCATTGTCCGATGGTTCATGGAAAGCCAGCGGCGGGGCTATTGCCTTATGGAACAGCAGTCCGCTCATCAGAAATTGCATTTTCCACTACAACACAGCAAATTGGTCAGGGGGAATAACCTGTTACTCTGGTTCATCGCCGGAAGTTACAAATTGCTTGTTCGTTGGGAACAAATCACTGAGGACGGCCAACGACGGTGGAGGCGCAATGGTGATAAGTACCGGATCAAATCCGGTATTACTCAACAATACCTTTGTTAACAATCAATCCCTGTTTAAAGGTGGAGCCCTGGAGATCTATGACGCTTCTGACCCTGTCCTCATCAACAATATCCTTTGGGGAAACACGGCTCCGCAAAACAGCCAGATATTTATCTCATCTGGAAATTGCAACGTATCAGTCAGTTACAATAATATAGAAGGTGGTCAGGCCGGTATTGGCCCATATGGCATTGGCGCAGGGGTGTATGAGTATAACCTGGATACCGACCCCTTCTTTGCTGACCCATTGGCTCAGAACTACCAATTGGATGAAGGTTCCCCCTGCATAGATACCGGGAGCCCTGAACTGAGCGGATTGAATCTCCCTGCCTGTGACCTGCTGGGAAACCTGAGGGTCTGGGATGGCGGCAGTGGAACAGAGCGTATTGATATGGGACCATACGAGTTCAATGCACCGGTTTATACCGGATTGAATGAACAGGGCGACCCATCCGGAAAATCTGAACTATATGCATACCCCAACCCTGTTAACGATAAGGTTGAATTTCAATGGACAACAAATGCCGTAAACTGGACCTATTTAAGTATTTATGATGTCCATGGCCGAAATATTAAGGAGTTGATCAACGAGTTACAACCTGCCGGGAAACACCTGTTCAGGTGGAATATGCGAAATTTACCCTCCGGAATCTATTTTATCAGGCTTCAGACGGGTAATAAACTTCAGGTAATAATAGTATCGAAGGTTTGAAAGCTTCCACCCCCTCTGTAATAATAACTTTATAGAGGGGGCTTTTAATTAATGCGAAATCCTTCTTGTGAGTCGTTTGGTGATATAGTAAAATTGTGATTAAACCAAAAAAAACTTGCGATAACTCGTGAAATTTCATATATTTACGACAAAGCCTCCAGAGAAAATGATCCGCGTTGTCATAGTGGATGATGAATTGCATTTACGGGAAGGGTTATCCAGACTCCTGGAGCGGCATTGCCCGAATGTATCATTGGTTGGGGTTGCCGGTAGCGTTGGAGAAGGTAAGGAAGTGATACGCCGGCAACACCCCGACCTGTTACTGTTGGATGTCAGAATGCCTGACGGCACCGGATTTGATCTTCTGAGGCAATTGGACCCTGTTGACTTTAAAATTATCTTCATAACCGCGTTTGACCAGTACGCTGTTAAGGCTTTCAAATTCAGTGCTATAGACTATTTACTCAAACCAGTTGATCCGGATGAACTGAAAGATGCCCTAAAAAAGGCAGAAGACATTCTTCAGCATGATCTGAGGATCAGACTGGCGGCTCTTGAAAACAACCTTTCAGTTGGCAGCGACCATCATAAGAAACTGGTAATGAAAACTTTTGACAATATATACATCATAGAAATAGGTTCAATAACCCATTGTGAATCAGAAGGAAGCTATTCATCGGTATTCCTTGAAGACGGCCGAAAAATAATGGTGTCGAAAAACCTGAAAGAATATGATGAAATTCTGAATGATCAGGGCTTTTACAGAATACATAAGTCATACCTCGTTAATCTTGCCTATGTCGAAAGGTTCTCAAAGGTAGATGGTGGTTTTGTTATCCTTAAAAATGGAGTCAAAATACCGGTTGCTTCGAGAAAGAAAGACCAGCTTCTTGAACTGTTTGATCACCTCTGGGATTAACTGACCTTATCATGAACAGTCTGCGGAACAGATGGATTAAATACATTTACTTTGGTTTAGTATATTTATTTTCCCCTGTTGAAATACCTGCCCAGCTCTTCTACACCGCAGAAAAAATCAACCAGGATAGTTTATCATCTGTCCTGCAGAAACTTAAAGGAGAGCCGCGCATTCTGGCTCTGAACAAGCTGGCCTCTTCTTATTCAGCGACACAACCGGAATTAAGTTTAAAATATGCCAGAGAAGCCGACAACCTTCTCCCCAAGGATGCAGGCAATGAACTGTTTTTTAAAACGCGTCTGACGCTAGGACAATCATGGATGAGCCTGGGAAGCTACAACCGGGCTATTGTATACTTGCTTGATGCTTACGAAGCAGCCATTGCCTCAGGCAGGCTTGACTGGCAATATGCAGCCGGTAAACCAATAATGCTGACTTATTTATATACAAGGAACTATGATATTGCAGAACGAATGCTTGCTGAGGTCATGGACTTTGATCATTCCAGAGTTCCCGGAAATTTACTTTTCGAGATCCTGATAAGCGCTGCCTGGGCCAACTGGTCATTCCTTGAAAACTACGAAAAGGCACTCAATTATCAACATATCTGTTTGTCGATCAGTGATACCTTTTCAATCAGAAGGCCCAACCTTGCATTGTGCCTTTACCAGATGGCGATCTGCCAGCACAACCTCAAACGCTACGATAGCGCAGATATCTATTTCAGAAAGGCAGAAAAGATTGTTGAAATGTCGAAGATTTCATCCCTTGAGCAGTATCACCTATATTGGGTATATAACTTGTCAGCTCAGGGAAAATCAGGTGAAGCACTAAAAATGATCCAATCGCTTACTGAAATCATGGAGGCCAGACAACATTATGCGCAGGCTGGAACAGATTACATCGCCTGGGGAAAGATTCTCAAAGAAATGAACCAGCCGGAGGAATCCGTTTCAAAGTTCGAAAAGGCACTGGAACTTGGACAATGGGTGAAAGCCAACAAAGCACTAAGCCTTGATTCAGCGCACAATATGGATTATTGGTATGCACCGGAGCAAAATACAAAAAACTACATTGAAGAAATTGGAATACGGATTACACGGGATGCACATTTTAATCTGTACCAACAGTATCAGAAGTTGAAGAATTTAGAAAAGGCATTACACCATCATGTAAGGTTCGAGGAAGAAAAATCCAGCCTTGTGAAACTCGAACGGAATAAAATGTTAATGGAAGCAGATACAAGGTATCAGACACAAAAAAAAGAACAACAGATCATCAGTCTTACACAGCAGAACAAGATAAAAGAAGATAAACTAAGGTTGCGGGGTCTCATGCTTGCTTCTCTGGCCGGATTATTAATAGTAACAGGCATCATTACTACTCTTCTGATACGACATAGCTTTTTGAAGAACATCAACAGGTCGCTGGTTCTTGAGCAAAAATTACTGCGTTCCCAGATGAATCCACATTTTATTTTCAATACACTTTCTAGTATTCAGTTTTTTATCCTGCAGGAAGACCCCGATAAGGCCAGCAGATATCTGGCAAAATTTTCAAAGCTGGTAAGAAATATTCTTGACAATTCACTGGCTGAGTCTGTTACTTTAAGCCAGGAAATCAGCACATTGGAAAACTACCTCGAACTTCAGAAAATCAGATACAACGAAACATTTGATTATTTAATTCAGGTTGATGAAGGTCTGGAGGCTGATGATATTTTAATTCCTCCCATGCTTTGTCAGCCATTCGTAGAAAACTCCATCGAACATGGGTTCAAATACAGGGAAAACCCTGGTCTGGTCGAGATCCATGTATATAGGAGAGAGAATGATCTGGTAATCCGGATTAAAGATAACGGGATTGGCAGATCAAAAGCAAAAGAAATTGAATCGGCAAATAACAACGATCACCGGTCATTGGCAACAAATTTAATATCAGACAGGTTAAAGATTCTGAACAGGAAACCGGGTAGAAAGATACGGCTAGAAATCACGGATATTACCAATAAATCAGGCATTGTAGAGGGAACTAAAGTAATCCTTGTGTTCAGCAATGAGATGAAGACACTCGTTTAACTCCGTCTAACTTCTCACATTTTTAAAAGTCATTGATTGAATACCGGTATTTCCGCATGTTTTCATACAAGCAGGAGCTGCAGCTCTCTGACGATGTCGCTATCAACGATTTCCCAGGGTAAATCTGCTTTCCCGAAATGACCATAGGCGGCAGTTTTCAGATAGGTAGGCCGTTTAAGGTCAAGCATGCGGATGATCCCATTGGGTCTCAGGTCAAACAACCCGTTTATGGTTGTGATCAGACGGGCCTCGTCAACTTTGCCGGTACCATGAAGGTTCACATACAAGGAGGTCGGATCCTCTTTTCCGATAGCGTAGGAAACCTGAATGGTGCAACGGCTTGCAACACCTGAAGCGACGATGTGTTTGGCAACATATCGGGCAGCATAGGCAGCAGAGCGGTCAACCTTGCTGGGGTCTTTTCCGCTGAATGCGCCCCCGCCATGAGGACAGCTTCCCCCGTAAGTATCCACGATAATTTTTCTTCCGGTTAAACCGGTATCTCCATGAGGCCCCCCTATGGTAAAGCTACCTGATGGGTTGATGAGGCAATCAGGATCAGTGTGTGGAAAATACATTCTGGCAACCGGAAGAATAAGCTCATCCATGAGTGTTTCCCTGATCTGTTTCTGAGAGATATCTTCCCGGTGTTGCGTGGAAATGACCACTTTTTCGATACCGGCAGGTTTTCCGTCTTCGTATCTGACAGAGACCTGAGACTTAGCATCAGGTCTGAGCCAGGGTATCTTCCCGCTTTTGCGCAAACCGGCCAGTTCAGACATTAGTTTGTGGGCAATTGAAATTGGCATAGGCATAAGTTCGGGAGTCTCATCGCATGCATAGCCGAACATCAGCCCCTGGTCTCCGGCGCCGCCCGAACTCACACTTATGTTGATTTCAGGACTTTGTTCATGAAGAAGTAAGGTGTATTCAGCTTTCCGGTAATCAAAACCGGTTTTAATTGAATCATACCCTATATCCCTGATTACATTCTTTGCTATTTCAACGGAATTGACCTTATCAGCATTCAAGGCCTTTGCCTCTCCGGCAATAATGAGACGATTGGTGGTGATGAGACATTCGCAGGCGACCTTTGCGTTGGGGTCGAGTTGAATGAATGCATCCAGGATGGCATCGGAAATCTGGTCAGCGACTTTGTCGGGATGACCTTCAGAAACGGATTCTGAGGTGAACAGATAGTTCATGTTTAATGGTTTTAGGTTTGCTTATTAGGCCTTAAACCATCAAGAAAGAAGAGAATTTCAGGGGGAATGACGGAACTGTTTTGGTCTGAATGCCCTCATCTCTTTACCACCGCGGCGTTCCCGCTCGGTTGGTCTCCACTGAAGGAGTCTTGATGATGTTGGTGCAAAATTATAAAAAGATTTGCACTGTTTTCGGGTAAAATTCTGAGATTTCCGCCGGTCATCTCAGGATGATTCCAAAAATTAATGGAAAATAGAAATTTTCTTTTAAGTTTACACCCTCAGCAAATCAGAACGCATAAAATATGTCATTTTGCAGCAATTGCGGCAATCCCATCAAAGCAGGTGCAAAATTCTGCAGTGGCTGTGGTGCTCAAATGAGTGCTCCAGGAGGCGGTTCCTGCCCGCACTGCCATAATCCAGTAAGTGGTAGCGAAAAATTCTGCGTCCATTGTGGCGCTCCCATTGCAAAAACGATTTCTGGTCAAACTTCCACACCCTCACCGGCTCTGAATCCTCCGGCACAGGAAGCGCGGCAGGCCTCTGAAGTGCAGAAGAAAAAAAAGAAAGGCGGGGGCTTATGGAAAACCCTGTTAATAATTCTTCTGCTGGTGATAAGCGGGCTCACAGCCCTGTATTTTCTTGGGGATGAGCCGGGTAATCCGGATACTGACCATACCGGACTGTCCAATACAGACATCCCGGGAATTGTTTCTATTGATGACTCCATTTCCGGCGAATCTCATTCTGAAGTTCAGCCAGATACCGGTGATCCGGGACAAGCTGCGGAACTGGTAGAGGAGGCCTTTGCCCGCGCCGACACCAGCCAATTAAAACAAATGCTTACCATCAACAGTCAGCAAATCTACAAGGGCGTATTTACCGAGATAAAACCCTATATGAGTGAATATTCCAAAGCCTTCAAAAACAGGAAACTCAGGATATCCACTCCCATTTACGCATTGTATGAATTTTCCGGAGAAGACGGAAAAACCTATACAGCAGAATTTGCACTCAGCGACAATGGTCAATGGAAACTGGTTAGATTTTGATACATCCGCACAATGAAAAACATCAGGAAATACACACCTTTTATTCTTTTACTTGCCTTACCGGCCATTTGGGCTCTGTTTACAGGATATGGCAATCAGAAAAACCATCCCACCATCAACAAATTCATTCTTAAATCATTTCTCGAAAAGAATAACAAAGGCAACTTTTCGATGAAGAAATTCAAACTTTACGAATTCCGGCTCGATAAGGTCAGTCTCCGGGGCAACTACATAAGCAAACCCGGCTTGTTTAATCCTTCTGAAATTGATCGTTTTCACGAGGACCTTGCCAACTGGATGTATGGTGAAACCATTTTCACAGAAGATACCGGTGAAAAAACGCCCTCCGAATGGATTGTACACGGCGGTTATTCAGCGGATGTGCCCGAGGTACCTGCCAGTTTCCGGCATTTTTACGACCCAACCCGGTCTGATGGCAACAGACACCTCACCGATGATGTGAACAGCAAATTGCTAAACTGGATTCAGAAAAAGTTTACCAACCCCAATACCGACGGCGTCACCTGGGCCATTGGCCAGGCTGGAAATTTTGGAACACTGGAACACAATTATACCTGGGAGAACGGTAAGCAATTCGTAAAAGGTGCCCTTGAAGAAAAGGATGCCGGCGAACGCAAAGCCCTGATGGCCAAAGCCTGGCGCTCTCTGGGCGAAACATTGCATATGATAGCTGACAACGGCTGCCCGGCCCATGTGCGCAACGATGCACATCCATCCATTCCGTTTAAATTGATGTCGTACTTTGGGAATCCCGACACTTACGAGGAAATGATGGCCGAATTTCAGTCCGGCAATGATGGAGGGCTGGATGAATTTCAGAAAGGAAAGGCCGATCCTGATCTGGCACTGAAACTGGAAAAATCAGCTACCGTAAGAGAGGTTGCGCACCATCTGGCACTCTTTACCAACGAAAATTTCTTCACCACCGAAACCATTTCGGGCACCGACTGGAAAGGCAACGAGGTAAAACCCATCACTCACCCCGCGTACGTGTACAACTCCCCAAAAATCAGTTCTGCCAACTATGAAAACAACTACTACCGGCGCAACACAGGAAATGCAGAAGTGCTTTTATGCACCGATACATGGTTTTTCAGCAAGTACCCCGTTTCAAAAACCTATCCTTATCTGGACGAAGCCTGCGTTAAGTCACAGGCTGCAGCCCTGATTCCGGCCATTAAAGAAGCCGGTTTACATGCCATCAGGCTCTTTATCCCTGAAATGAGCGTAAAAATCAATTCACTTGCAGCGGACGGAAGCATCACAGGAGAGATCATTCATAAACCTGACAAAGAATACACCAAAGCCATCAGATACAATGGCCCTGTGGTGATTAAGACCGCAACGCTCGATGAACTCGGGAAGATGGAAGCCCGCGAAGGCAGGTTTTCAGGGAAAATATCGCCGGCTGAAAATGCTTTTATTCATGCAGAAATTGAATTTGGAGGCGTTACCGTAAAATCTGAACAGCAAAAGATGCAGTCAGCCCCCAAAAAACGCGAACCTGTGGTAGCCGAAAATTATGAACTCGATTTCAAAATATATGCCTATATGCATTACACCAACGGGCACGATATGGACGATCAGAAATTCAGTAAAAGCGATTACAAGCTGATTGAAAGTCCAGGCAATGGAGGTAGTTTTCCTGGTTTCCAGATATCGAAAGGCAGCAGTTTCAAAGGAAAACTCTTTAACAGCAAACACGAAGATGGGTGGGTTGAAGGCGAATACAGCACTCAGCGGCTCAGCTGGCTGAAAGCCCATATGCATTTTACCTGGTTTGAGGAGGCAAATACAAAATCAAGAGAGCAATGGATTGACGTGGAATTGCGTAATATTCCCGTTGATTATAATGGTGCCGGGGATTATGGCATACAGTTTCACCGCGATGGCTGGGACTGCGACAATCTGCGCCCCGACCCTGAGTTTGAGAAGAGTATTGTAAAAATCAAACACCGGATTAAATTCTATCCCTCTGGCCGCGAAATTTCCCTCGATTACATTGACTTCGGAAAATCGGAGGTACAGGGCTGCAAGGACTGGAAGAACCTGTGGATTCCCAGATCGCATATCGATATAAGCATCGGATACAACAACAACAGGTAGAATAAGGTTCTGGTTATACCTGGATGACCGAAGATTCTTAAAAGGGTAGCTTTATCCAATGGCGCTCAGTACAGCTGAAACAATAGCTTTTTAATCCGTTGTTTGACTACAAGCCTTATATTTTAACAGGTTTGCCTTTTATAAATCTCCCCAGCCAAATGTCACACATTTTTTTCCCCATCCCAGCACCTGCTGATTGCTGTTTAAGGCCTGTATGGTGAAACAGTATTTGTTTCGTTCGTTCGATGATTTATCGGGACAGGGGCCATAATAGGATTGTAAGGCTCCCTGAGGGATTATATTGCTTGTATCGTAAGAAACCAGGCCTCCTCCATGATCAAACATCGGATGAAAGGGATCTTTCAGGATAGCCTTTATATAAACGGTGCCCGGAGGAACATTCTCTAGTCTGATTTCCGGTGAGAGGCCTCTCACACAGGTGTTTATTTCTTTGAATGAGAACTCAAGACCAATGGTTCCGTTGGCGGTAACCTGAGGCTGAGTCGTTGTGCATGCCGCTGCAAGTATAACACAAAAAAACAGCGACAACAGTTTACCAACCAGGTGATCAGAACAAGTCCTCCACATAACATTGCGTATTGGTGTGCTTTCAAATTTACTTAAATTAAGGGTAGCTCATTGTGTTCTGACTCATGAAAAAACAACAAATCCTGTAATGAGTCTCTGTTCCGTAAAGTAATTCCTGTAAACCATTCTCTTTGATGGCGATTTCTTCCAAAATCTTTGTAACTTGCTCTTGTGTAAAGTGTAGGTTTTTCATCTTCTAAATTTTTAAGTTTCGCAACCTTAAATTTAGAAAAATCTCACTTTACACACTTTTTGGGATAGTATCAGACTTTCGTATCCAAAAAACGTTTTAAAGATTATCTGCAAAAGAACATTGCAGCCCTATAAAGCAAAAAGCCCGGTTTTCCGGGCTTTATTATTTCTCCCCATACCCCAAAAACCAGGCTGCATCTTTCGATTTTACCGGGGGATGGGCAGCGGGCTATTGCTTTCCGCTTTTAATAAATTCTAAGGTTTCAAAGTCAACAATCTTATATTTGATATAATAGTTTTCATGAGGTGGAACATTATTTTGTTGTTCAAAGCTTTTAAACTGCTTTATATCTCCATAATTAATTAGATTTAACGGCAAAAAACTAATACTGCAATAGCTTCTCCAATCATAAAATGCTACCATTTTACCATCCAATAACAAATACCCTTTAAGGCAACATTCAAAATATACTGGACTACTGCTAATTTTTAAATAGCAAACACCGTCATTATCATCTCTATAAAAATCAACAATAATAATTTTATCTATAAATAATTCCTTTTCCCCAACAATACTATCTTCGTATTGGGAAAATTCTATAATTTTTGAATGAAGTAAACTTGATATCTGTATAGTATCTTGGCTAAATGCCTTTTTGTAAATAAATACAAATAAAAAGAGAATTAAAAGCAAGTAGTTTCTTATGTTTCCCCTCATTACAATCCGCTTTTATAAAAATCCTTTGAGGAATTAATAAATCTTTTTAACCCATCTTTTTTCCAAGCATCATATTTATAAAGAGTTTTCTGCCAAACATTGTACACATAATGATTTGCAGGATAAGTAGGCCCAACTTTGCCACCATTAAGTTCCCAATATTTAAGTGAATAAACACTTTGGTCTCCATTGGATGCTGCTTCATTTGTATTTGGATGAGAGTGCATACTGAAAAATTGATCTTTCAAATTATATCCATACATAGTCCCATAAGTAGTTACTGCATCATCTCCACTATGTGCAGTAGCAATTACATATCTGAAGTTATTGCCAACTTTATAACCATCAATTTGCCATTCAGCATTGCTATTTTCTGAAGCAAATTTAAAAACAGAAAAAGCATTTGATACACTTCCTGTTTCAGCAATACTTTCAGGGTGGCCATAAAAGTTTTTAAACCCAGTTAATTGACTTAAACTTGGAAGTAAATCCATGTCATTTACAATTATGTTATTGTCAGGTTCAGGGTTTCCAAAATCATTCACTTCTCCACTTTGCTTGGCGGCTTCATATTCTGATTTTTTGTATAAAACATCATAATCTTCTCCTCCAGTATCATCAACTCTCTCAATATATCCATCTTCATCAATAGTATAACCATCATCCAACATCCCATTAGGATCAATCCTTATAATAGGTGAGTTCTGTGCATATTGGTATGGAGATAACCAATTTCGTTGTTCTGCCAATGGATCCACCGCATGCCACCTCCCCAGCACCGGGTCATAAAACCTCGCCCCGTAATCCAGCCAGTTTAAGCCTTGCTCGTCCTGCATCATTTTGCCATTGTAGAGGTATTCGTTGGGGTGTACCCGGTTGCTGCCGTTCTTGCTCAGTTCTTTGATGTTCATTCCGAATGCATAATACGAATTCACCTGCCTTACTTTTAAGAGGGAACCCTCAGGAGCAAATGCGATGCGGATGTTACCCAGATGATCCTTTATAGATGCTTCCATAATGAAAGTACCATTGGTGTTGTAAACAACCCGCCCTTCATCATAGGTATTCCAGGCCGGTTTCCCGTTTACATAGACAAAGTTACCAACAAAATCCGTAGTTTTCTGAATTACCCCTTTGTAAATTTCAGTCTGACGTAATTTATTGCCAGCAGCATCATACTGGTATTCAAGACGGGTGTCGGTCTGCTTGTCAAGCTGGGTGGGCTGGTTAAGGTAATTGTAACTGATGTTGATTATCCCCTTGTTCACGTCCTTGATAAGGTTGCCATTGGCATCATACAGATATTCATCGGTATGTGATTGGGTATAATAGTTACCATTGTCAAAAAAATCACCGGTATTATCACCTGCCACCACATCATCCACCGCAACCAGTTTGTTCCCGTTGTAAGAGTATGTAAGTTTGTCAATTTCACCGGCAACGTTGTTTGGCGCCAGATAACCATGCCTGATTAGTTTTTTGATATTGCCGTTGAAATCATAACTTTCAATCTCTTCATTATATTTACTTGTCCCTGCCCAGGTGCCCTGTGTATTTTCTCTGAAATCCGCTTTCTTAAGCCGGTTTAACTCATCATATTTATAGGAATAACCTTTGATACCACGAATAGGGCTCGTGGGTGGTATTACTGTCAGAGTAGGCTCTACACTTTGCCACATTACTCCGGTGATGTTGCCGTTAAAAGCAAGGACGTTACCTAAACGGCTCTTATCCGGTGTTGAATAATAATAAAAATGAAACAGGTATTATCCTTAAGGCCTGGCTTTATCTATATGTTTTTGGCAATCTCAAATCCGAAACCTTCGTTCCGCGTTTCCGGCTGCGATTGATACCTGGTCTCCGGCATATGTATGCCATAGGGTAAGGGTTTTCCATCTTCACCCCTGGTGTTGTAAAACCATCTGAGCCCCTCCGAAATCCGGAATACGCCATCGGGCGGGCCCTGGGGATTTTTCAGGCTTACGAGGCTATCTTTCGCCGGATTATACCAATCTGATACCCATTCACTCACGTTCCCGGTCATATCACAGAGCCCGGGCTCGTTGGGTTTCAGGAGGCCTACCGCATGAAAAGTGCTGTCGGAGTTTTCGCCCACCCAACCGACCTCCAGCTGATTGTTGCTTCCGCTGTATAGATAACCTTGTGATTTTTTACCTCCTTTGGCTGCGTATTCCCATTCTGCTTCGGTGGGCAGCCTTCCTCCGGCCCATACGGCGAAATCATGGGCCTCATGCCAGGTGGCCAGCATCGGATTTTCATCAATCCATTGATAATAAACCCTGATCCCATGGGCGCTCTCAACCGGCGGATCCGGCATCTTCCGCCCGGTATGTTCGCAGAACTCCCTAAACTGTTTAACGGTGATCTCAGTTTTGCTGATGTAGAAATCATCGAGCTCAACGAGTCGGTTCGGGCTGGTGAAGCCCCGGATGGTATCGCCCTTCGGACTTACAATGATCTGGTTTTTACCCTGTTCAAAGCTTCCACCCTCAACAAATACCCAGTCAATGGATGATTGTCCCTGATGCTGATTGCAGGCATAAAAGAGCAGTAATCCTGTCAGGAGAAAAGGAAAAGTACGGATCATAATCGCAGGTTATAAAAGTTTGTCCCTTCCGGGATTGCAGTAGTCCGAATAACTAAAACCACCAACAAAAAGGTGAAGCGTTATGTTCCGGCTGATCATTTCTTTACGATGCTAATGCTCCTCATCAAAAATATATCACCCGTTTTCATATTACCTTTCATTCTATAGGTTATTAATAAACTACACACATACTCACCAAACAGTGCGGTGTCAGCACTTAAATCACTGACTTGATTCAGATGAAAAAAATGTACCTGCTGATTTCTGTTCTGGGATTAATGCTTCTGTCAGGCTGCAAAAAAGACGAAGGACCAGCCTCCAAATCCCCTGACAGTAAGCTGATTATCTCAGAAATATTCAATGCCGGTATGGCCTGGAACGAAGAGGTCAGATTCCTGAAATCGTCCTACCCCATCAACATCGGGGTCGACAATTATGCCTGGGGCCCCGAAGGAGGCAGCATTCATGTATCGGGCAGTATTACCGGATCGATGAGCATCAACGACGATACAGGCGAAGTGACTGGAGGAACCATGCTGCTCGGACTTACTGAAACCATCAACGACTACGCTTTCAGCCAGGATGGTGTGGTGTACACCATGAACGGAGCGCCTTACATCTCACTCACCGGAACATTCACCTTGCAACCGGGTGGCAACGGCTTCGGAACCGCTTCCAGCATGCAGATCGGTGGCGGTATAAGGGTAACCGGTGGAGGTTATGATCAGACCATCAACGTGTCGATCACCATCAACATCAACTCCAGCGGTAATGGCGGTAATGTCAGCGGCCATGTTGGCGGAGAGCAGGTTAGTTATACCTTCTGAGAAACATTACTGTTAAAGGAAAGTCAGGCAGGAAGACCATTGTCCGGGTTTTTCTGCCTTTAATTACTTCGTCTATAAGGGATAGGTAATTTCTTCCCTGTAAATCACCCCCCTCCTTCTCAGCCCTTCGAGCAGGAAGCTTACGATTTTCGGATCTTTGCCAAGAAATTCAGGGGCAGAAACACCCGGCCGTGAATAAAGACCATTGGCAAGCATCCGAACGGCCATGGTAGCGGTATAACCGGTGGTGCGGGCCATAGAGTGAATTCCGCTCACCGGATCGTAACGGTCGTAAAGGTTCCAGGTATAACGCAGCCTTTTGCCGTCTTTCATACCTTCGGTAATCACCTGCATAACGGTGATATCTTCTTCACCCTCCTCCAGTTTCCATTTGGGAAACAGCAACTTTGAGGTAAACTCAAGCGGGGTAACCGAAACTCCGTTGATGGTAATGGGCTCTTTGCTGAAGAATCCGGTATCGCGCAACACGGCCATCTTTTCGATGTGCCCTTTGTAGCGCAGGGTCTTCTCGATCATAAAATCACCTTTAACCGTGGTTGCCAGGGTACGGAGTCCGTCGCTGTTGAAGGCTTCGAGGGTTCCGATTCCGGGAAACTCGAGCAGTTCGGGATCTGAAAGGGCTTCGCGAACCACCATACGACCACCATCGATGTAGCGGGCAGGACGTGTGTACTCTTCAATCACATCGATGGGTGAAAAAACGGCCTTGTATTCGTAAGGCCAGGTTCTTACTACCGGCAAGCCACCTACATAAGTGATGCCTTTCTCCAGGGTATCGAGCATTGAAGCCCCATAGCCTATCAGTACGTTGCTCATTCCGGGAGCTACCCCGATGTCGCAGATCACCGTAACGCCCTTGCTTTTCGCCTTCTCATCGAGCAAAAACATATCTTCGGGAAAGAATGCGATATCCACCACATTTTTTCCGCATTCAATCAGCCGTTCAACCGTGCGGAAACCCATAAATCCCGGAACAGCATTGATGACATAATCATGTCCTTCAGCGAGTTTTCTGATTGTTTCAGGGTCATCCAGATCTGCCTGTATGGTTTTAATTCCTGAATAGGGTGTCAGTTTTGACAGGGCGCCTGCACTCAGGTCAGCCGAAGTGACTTCAAATTCGCCGTCTTTGGCGAGGTCAATTGCCATGGGACCGCCTACCAGACCTGCCCCGAGAACCAGAACTTTCATAAATTATTGTTTGGATGTAACTTAAATAACCCTGATCTTCAGCGCCTCAGCACCAACAACCAACAGTTGAAAACTACCATAGTTATCCGGCTGCCACTGCTTTTTAACCATTCCTGACCCTGTTTCAGACTATGGTTGCGATAAGGTTGACCTTCGTCTGATCATCTGACCTATTTCCCTTGTCTGCGACACAACAATACCCATTACGACAAGAGCAATACCGGCAATTTTCTGAAACGTAAATGTTTCAGTCAATACAAAGTATGCCGCTACCGCCGTGAAAACGGGAATCAGGTTCGTAAAGATATTGGCTTTTACCATACCAAGCCTGGCAACAGCCATAATAAAAAAGAGATAGGCCAGGCAGGATCCGAAAACAGCCAGTTGCAACATGGCCATGACCAGGTCGGTGTTTGGTTTAACCAAAAGAAAACCTTTCAGATCAACCAGCAGAAAAAGAGGCAGAAAATAAATGGCTCCTATCAGGTTTTGCCTCGAAATGATTGTTAATGCAGAATACTTATGGGTAAGTTTTTTAACAATCACCGAATACACAACGGCTGAGAAAACAGCAAAGAAAAGCAGAAGGATGCCTTTGGGGGCAGCATTGAGGCTCAGATCAGGATTTACAAGCATAAAAATAATGCCGGCAAACGAAACCAGGATGCCCGACCATGTGTAAATACTGGTTTTTTCACGCGTAAACCACATGGCAGCCAACGGGCTGAACAGCGGAATGGTGGCAATGATGGACGATGAAATGGTGGAAGACACGTATTTAAGACCAAAGCTTTCACCCAGAAAATAAAAGAACGGCTGAGCCAGGGCCAGCAGGGCGACCCATTTGTAATCCTCCCGGTGAATCCGCTCATTTTTTTTACCGGCCAGGATGAATGAGAACAAAAAAACCGACGAAAGGATAAGCCGGATGAAGATAATGGTGATGGGTTCGTAATAATTATTGGCAATTTTGAACCATACAAACGTGAGTCCCCAGAAAAGCATGGAAAAAACAGCAAGCAGGTAATAGGTCAAAAGTCCGGGTTTCAAAGCTGCAGATTTTGGATGCCGGCAAATTTATGCAAAGTACACCGGAAATAATCCGGTAATCCCTTACTGTTTGAATAAAAGCAGGAGATTTTTTTCCGGCAGGTGTAACAATCGTGAAAACATACAGTCTTAAAAACAACAAACATATCAATGGATCAGGACGATATCCTAATTGAGCTGTGCAAGGCCGGCGATCAGAAGGCTCAGGTTGAGATTTACCGGAAGTACTTCCGGCAGGTTTACAACTCCTGTCTGAGGATTGTCAACAACACAGCGGATGCTGAAGACCTGATGCAGAATTCGTTCATTGATGCCTTTAATAAAATTAAGCATTACAGAGGGCCCTCCTCCTTTGGCGGATGGTTAAAGCGGATTGCGGTCAACAACTCCATCGATTTTCTGGCGAAACGCAAACCGCAGTCGGATGATCTGGAAGCAGCACTGGAAATCAGTGATACTGGCAGTCTGACCGATGAGTCAGTCATCGAATACACGGTTGAACTGGTAAAAAAGGCCATAACAATGATAAATGATGACTACCGGATAATCCTGTCGCTGAGCCTCTTCGAAGGTTATGACCATGAGGAAATCGGTCAGATTCTCAGGCTGAGTCAGGCCAATGTGAGAACCCGGTACTCAAGGGCAAGGCAGTCACTGATTCAATGCTACAACCAGCTGCAGCATAAAAAAACAACAATGACGGAAATCAACGGATGGGACAAAAGATGAAAAAACTGGAAGATTTTATCGATCGGAACAGGCAACGTTTTGATGAGGCCATACCCGGCAGGTTTCATGAAGAAAATTTCATTGCCTTGCTTGAACAACAGAAAGTGAGTAAACAGGCCGAACGCTTTTCAAAGATTAACCTCTGGTTAAAATCTGCCGCTGCACTGCTGGTGCTGATGGGATTTGGTGCAGCGATCTATTCAGTCACAGGAAACAGAACAGGTGCAGAACAAAATACTGAAGCCCGGCTTCCGGAAGATGTGATCAGAATGGAGCAATACTACAACACCATGGCTCTTGAGAAGATTGAACGTATAGAAACCCTTGCCGGAACAGGCCCTGAAGGTGAGATGGTTAAAAAACAGCTGACCGCTGAAATTCAGAATCTGACCGGCATGTCGGAAGAACTTAAAAAAGAATACATCCGTGGCAACGGCGATGAACGCCTGATTGATGCCATCCGCAACAATTACCGGATTTTAAGCGGACTACTCGACAAAGTTACCAACCAGCTCGCAAATCCCGGACAGGAATCCGGCAACCTTAGCCCTGACAACCCAATAAAACAACCAAACCATGAAAACATCAAAGCCTGAAAACAGAAAAGTACTCCTGATCGCACTCCTGCTTCTCTCGTTTTTCACCCCGTCATTTGCGGCTGAGAAAACCAGATCACTGAAAAAGGAATTTGTTGTCGGACAGGATGTTAAGCTCAATATCGAAACGAGCTACGGAAAAGTTCACCTGAATGTCTGGGACAAAAACCTGATGACCATAGATGTGCTTATAACAACCGATGCCTCCTCGGAAAAAGAAGCCCAACGAATGCTCGACAACATCACTCCGGTAATCACGGGCAACAGTTCGCAGGTTGACATTGTTACAAAAATAGCGAATACCGGTTCATCGGGAAAGAACAGATCGTTCAGCATCGATTACACCATCAATATGCCCCGGTCAACCAGTCTGGATGCCGACAACCGGTTTGGAGATCTTTTTCTGGATGAATCCACCGGCCCTGCAAAAATCAACATTGAATACGGAAACCTGACCATCAACAAACTGACAAACCCGGCAGCGGACATCACGATGAAGTTCAGCAACGCCTCCATCTTTGCGGCTTCTGACCTGAAACTGAATGCCCAGTACAGCAACCTGAAAAGTAAGTCTGCCGGAAAGGTAAGCAGCAACTCGAAATTCTCCACGCTGGACATGGGCAATATATCCTCTCTTGGACTGACCTCCGGATATGATACCTATACCATTGAAGAACTGAAATCGGTTTCAGGTAACGCGAAGTTTTCTACCATCACCATCGGTGAGTTAATGCAATCCATTGATCTGAACCTGGATTATGGTGGACTTGATGTAAAACAGGTCAACCCCGGGTTCAGCTCCATCAACCTCATCACCTCATTCAATGGCGTTGAACTGGGCATTCCTGCCTCAGTATCCTACCGCCTGATGGCCGACCTCAGCTTCGGGGAACTGAAGTATCCCAAAGGCGCAACCATCACTGTAACGGAAAAGTCTTACACTTCAAAAACGTATTCAGGCACGATAGGTTCTTCAAAATCAAGCACTTCAAAAGTAACCATCAAAGCAAAAAACGCTGATGTTAAAATTTACTGACCATTAAAACAACACAATGGGTTTTACAGAAAACCCATCAGGAACAGAAAAACCAACTACTTTAAAAAAACAGCAGATTGTCAGTGTTCTCTTCTGACATTAAGCTTCACAAAATTTTCCCAATCCCCAAAACTCAAACAAAAAAAGCAATGACAACAACGACAACAACAAACCTCAAAAATCAGATTTTCCGTCTGATCCTGATTTCAGCAATCACCCTTGGTATCGGCATCAATGCAATAGCAGGTAAACAAACAAGGCCGGTTAAGGATTTCACCCGACTTGACGTAAGTGGGGGATTTAAGGTAATTCTTACTCAGGGTTCATCTGAGCAGCTGAGTGTTGAAGCTGACGATGACATGCTCGGTAAAATTATCACCGAAGTCAGAAATGGCACCCTGATCATTAAACTAGAAAACAACACATGGAACAAATCCACCGGCGAAATGACGGTATACCTGACCTTTGTCAACCTGACTGATCTTGATCTGAGTGGTGCTGTAAATATCTCAGGCACGAACCCGATGAAATTTTCCAGTCTTGGAATAGATGCCAGCGGAGCTACAAAAATCAACCTGAATCTTTCGGCTACCCGCCTTGATTGTGACTTCAGCGGAGCTTCAGAACTGAGCCTTAAAGGCAATGCCCCTGAAGCAGAATTCGACCTGAGCGGTGCCAGCAATATTGAAGCCCTTGATTTCGTGACCCGTAAGTGCAGCATCGAATGCAGCGGGGCCTCCAATGCGAAGGTACATGCCACTGAATCATTGACGGTTGAAGGAAGCGGTGCATCTAAAATCTCCTACAAAGGAAACCCTGGTGCCGTAGAAACCGACCTGAGCGGCGCAAGCAAAATCAGCAAACTCTGTTCAATAAGGCATTGCATCAAAAGAGGCTGACCGAGAATGCGGTCAGCCTCTTTCATTTTTCTCTGTCTGTAATTTATGCCTGTGTCAGGCGCAAGTCTGTGACTTACACCCCAGACTTACCTCTCCGGCCTGCCTGTATGCGCAAGCTGACAGGCACAATTATGTGACTTGCACCCCAGGCCTATCCGGCATTGAACTAGCCTTCTTCTTTACTATCCACCTGCAGCATCCGCGTGAATTCCTCTTCTGAGATAATCGCAACCCCCAGCTCCATCGCTTTTTTCCTCTTTTCAGGTCCCATGTTTTCACCGGCAATCAGAAAGTTGGTTTTTGAGGATACCGAACTACCCACTTTCCCGCCATGCTGCTCGATGGCAGACTTAAGGCCATCGCGCGTATAAATGCTGAAAACTCCGCTTACTACGAAGGTCTTCCCCTGGAGTTGTGTTCCTCTTGGGGTATCAGGTTCGGCCATTTCAAATTTCAGACCATATCCCCTCAGTTTTTCAATCAACCCCTTATTCGCATCATCGGCAAAGTAACGGAGTACGCTCCCGGCAATTTTATCACCGATTTCATCCACCTGTATCAGTTCTTCGTACGTTGCTTTTCCGAGTGCTTCGATGCTCCGGAAATGAACAGCCAGTTTTTTGGCTACCGTTTCACCCACAAAACGAATCCCAAGGGCAAACAGTACCTTTTCAAAGCCGGTATTCTTTGACTTATCGATGCCGGCAAGGATATTGGCCACGGTCTTTTCCCTGAAACTGATGCGCTTCTCCTTCCCATCGGCTGATGAGAGTACTTTCTCAATCCCAGTCAGTGAACCGGCATCAAGGGCATACAAATCAGCAAGTGATCTGACCAGACCATTGTCGAACAAAATTTCAATTTTGCCTTCACCCAGACTTTCAATGTTCATGGCCCTCCGGCCGATAAAATGAACGAGTTTCCCCTTTATCTGTGGCGGACAACCCGATTCGTTCGGACAGTACCAGGCAGCTTCTCCTTCATTCCTGATCAGTCTGCTTGCGCATTCCGGACAGGCTTCAACAAACCTAGTTTCCTTTGAATCCGCAGGCCTGGCACCTTTCACCACTGCCGTTATTTTGGGAATGATCTCACCCCCTTTCTCAACGATAACTGTATCGCCAACCCTGATATCCAGGGCTGAAATTACATCTGCATTGTGAAGGGTGGCCCTTTTTACCGTTGTTCCTGCCAGAAAAACAGGTTCCAGGTTTGCGACAGGAGTAACAGCTCCTGTCCTTCCCACCTGATAATCAATGGAAACAAGTTTTGTTATGGCTTCTTCGGCCTTAAACTTATAAGCAATCGACCAACGAGGCGATTTCGAAGTAAATCCAAGTTTCTGCTGTTGTTCAGTAGAATTCACCTTAATAACCACCCCGTCAATGTCGAAATCCAGTGTTGCACGGGCGGTGTCAATTTCATTGATGAATTCAATTACCTGTTCAATGCCGGAGCAGCGTACCATCAGGTCGCTGACTTTAAAACCCCATGATTTCAGCAGTTGAAGCCGTTCGTAATGCGAATTCCCGGTAACCTTCTCACCAAGGAGATAATAAACGAAGGCATCGAGCGGACGACGGGCTACCTGGCGCGAATCCAGTGTCTTGAGGGTTCCGGAAGTTGCATTGCGCGGATTGGCAAAAGGCATTTCGCCTTCATCTTCCCGTTCTGCATTCATCTTCCTGAAACCAGCCCTTGGCATAAATACCTCTCCCCTTACCTCAAAGTCATCCGGATAGCTTCCCGGCTTCAGCTTCACAGGGATTGAAGCAATGGTTCTGATGTTGTCTGTGACGTCATCACCACGAACTCCATCCCCCCGGGTAAGGGCCCTGGTAAGGTTACCATCAGAATAGGTGAGACTGATGGAAACACCGTCTATCTTCAGCTCACAAACATATTCGAAGGGCTCCTGAAGCAGGCGGGCAACCCGGTTGTCAAAATCACGCAACTCCGCCTCAGAGTACGTGTTATCAAGCGACAACATGGGGTAACGGTGAGGGAATGACTGAAATTCTTTGGTAATGGTTCCGCCTACCCGCTGGGTGGGACTGTTTGGACTTAAGAACTCAGGGTAGGCTTTTTCCAGTTCCTGAAGCTCTTTCAGCAGAACATCAAATTGCTGATCACTGATCAACGGATCAGCCAGTTGATAATACCTGTAATTGTGGTTGTTGATTTCTGAACTCAGTTGCTCAATCCGGATAGATGCTTCTTCCCTGGTCATTATCGTAAGGTTTGGAAGGCAAAGAGACTGTTTAAATTTAATATTCCTTTTTTAATAGGCCCGTCCTTTAGGGCGGGTTTCAATTAGATTATCACGGAATGTGGTAAAATCATGAAAAATTTGTAAATTCAAAATAAATTTTACATGATTTTGCCCATGTGTTTGTTGTTTTTTCTATACCCGCCCTAAAGGACGGGCCTAAACACAGATTTTTAAAATATTTAAACAGTCGCTAAATACCTCTGCTGTCAGCGCGCCGCTTTGTTTTTCATTTCATTGCACCTGTGTGTACACAACTGCTCAACCTCACGCAGATTCTCCAGCTTGCGTTGTTCCCTGAGTTTTTTGGCAGAGTCGGTAAAGTAAGTGTGGTTCTTCAGAAACTCCATCTGAATAATATACCATTCACTCAAATTGATGCGATTTCCGGCCAGTTCCCATTCCAGGCGGAGCTTCTGGCCAATGATAAAGAAATCGTTGCGGCCCAGATAATCAAGATCGGCATCACACAAAACCCTGGCTTCAGCAGAATTGGCCGACTGCGGGAGTTTTGTAGCAAGAATCCATTCTTTGATTTTTTCAATCTCGGTTGGTGTAAATCCAAACGAAGGAAGGTATTCTCCGGCAATTTCTGCCGAAACATCCTCATGGTCCTTAAATTTAACCGTAATCCCGCTGTCATGAAAAAGGGCAGCCGCACTGAGCAATCTGACAGAATCTTCGCTGAGGCCTTCCAGACGCGCAAGTCTGACCGTTGCTTCCATTACATCCAGGGTGTGGTCGATGCTATGATAGACCACATAAGCTGGTAGTTCCCGGCGCATCTTCTCGACAATAAATTCTGTAAGGTTGTGTAAGCTCATGGTAAATATCTGTATTCAGACTAAAAAGCTGTTAATACGCAGTCATTCAAATGAAAAAAAACTCCGGCAAGCCGGAGTTTTATACGAAATAAAACCTGACTACAGTTTTAACAGTTCATAGTTAAATTTCCTTGGATTGATACACATTACCGGTATCTGACTGGTATTGAATATGATATCTTCATCATAGCTGCCAAGCAGGAATTTCCCGAAGCCTTTATCAGGGTTGGTCATGATCATGATGAGGTCTGAATTGTTGCTGGTCGCATAATCAATCACCTGTTTGGCAAAATTGCTGCTCTTCTCGGCAGTTCTTTCTGAATACTTAACGTTGTTCTTTGCTAAATAGTCAGCGATCTGTTTAGATGCGTTGTATATGTCATCACTGGCATCACCAACCAGGTAAATGTGGATGGTCGCATTAAATTTCCGGGCGATATAGACAGCCCAGCGTGTTTTATCCAGCGGGCCGGCTTCGCTGGTGATCGGAAGCACAATGTTTTTATAACCTTCTGAGAAGGGCCTCTTCTGAACCACAATCGTCGGAGCATCTGAGGAAGTAACAACCTTCAGGGCATAACTGCCGGTAAGGTGCTGCAAACCAACCTTTCCATGGGTTCCGAGATATACCAGACTTACACCCAAATCTTTAACAACTTCCCCGATCTCTGTGAAGATGCTGCCCTCACGGGTCATAGTTTCAACAGTAACATCAAACTTCTCAGCAAGCTGATTAGAAATTTCTTTCAGTTTCTCTTCCAGAGATTCGGCCGAGAGATTCTCATTCTTCAAAAAAGCTTTGGTTTCACTGTTGATGATGTGTAACAAAACTACCTTCATATTCAGGAGTTTTGCAGCTTCTGCAGCCTGACTGGCAGCATTTGAACAGACTTCTGAGAAATCTGTGGGAACCAGAATAATGTCGTTCATTGTTGTATCCATAAAAACTTATCGATTAGGGTTGTTATCCGAAAAATTCCACACTAAGCAACTCAGTCTACAAAGTTAATAGTTTTTCAGTTAGTCAGTGTCCGGGAGGCAAATAAAAAGTTAACACAATTAACACAGAAAACCGGTGATTGTTACTGTTGTCTGATATTTTTCAGCATCATTGTCCGGTAAACTTCTGAATTTCATTCGGGCTTACCTTCGGTGAGCATGTTCGCTTGTTACCACAAGCAAACATTCAGGCCTGTCAGCCTTGAAGAACAGGCAGGCTCTCCTCCACTGGCAGAACAGCTCATCAATTCACCTTCCCGCACATACAAAAAAAACCGACCGAAGGGAGTTCAAAATATAACCAGGCAATAGTGATTATCAGCTGGTTTTCTTCAAGCTTGAGCCTGCTCCGAAAAGTCAAAAAAGAAGATTTGACACCATCCCGATGTCTATCGGGACACCAGGACACCAACCTGCCTGAATGCTCAGGCAGACAGGTTTACATAAAGTATTGCATTTCATTACATTAAACTTGGTGAGATCCTGCCTGTATGCTCAGGCAGACAGGTTTGCGTTTTCCTGGTTTGGTGTCAAAAAAACAGTTTTCGGAGTGGACTCAAGCTTTTAACCGACTTTGAATAAACAGGGTAACTGCTTTATAAATCAGCATCTGAAATGCCCGCATGTGATTTCAGAAAAACCATTTTTAAAAAACAGGCACACTTTATCAGGATCGGTCGGTATGAAAATCTTCAGATTTCAGGGTTACATATACCTAAATAGCAGATTAATACAAAGCCGGCAAATATTTCCGGATTAATAACAATGATGGGCTTTACAGAGATTTCGTGGATTCTCCTGTTCAACTTTCTGATTGCAGCAGGAATTTCTGTTTTCAGTTTCTATAAGGGATATGCGAAAAGCCACCGCTATTTCACCCTGATGATGCTGATGATAGCGGAATGGGCACTGGCTGCAACCTTTGAGTCAGCGGCCCTGACCATCTCAGCTAAAATACTCTGGTCGCAGATTGAATATATCGGGGGCTGCACAACCGCAGTGTTTTTCCTGAAGTATGCCCTGGGGTTCACAACCTCAGGAAACAAAAAGATTCTCAGGTATTTCAATGTTTTCTGGATCATTCCGGCTATCGTTATCCTGCTCGTATTCACAAATCACCTGCACCACCTTGTCTGGGAAAGTTTCGAATGGAGCCCTGCCGGGAACGGAATACTGACCTACCACCATGGCCCGGCATTCTACTCTATGATCGTATATTCCCTTTCATTGGTCCTTATTGGTATCGCATTTATTATCAAAACTTTGAAAGAGATGCCTGCTGCTTTCCGGGCACAGGCCAAATCGGTCATTTTTGCTGGCATTATTCCTTTCATTGCTGCATTTTCCTATGCCCTGGGATTGAATCCGGTTGAGGGACTCGACATCATCGTAATCAGTTTTGTCATAACCGGGCTTGTTTTGCTCTTCGGAATATACAGATTCAATATTTTCAGTATTATTCCGCTGGCCCGGTACAAAATTCCTGAGATTATGCAGGAAGGGGTGCTCATCACTGATCCCGACTATAAAATCGTTTTCTCAAATCCGGCAGCAAAGAAAATGCTGAAACTCAATGCAGATTTCCACTTTACCGATTTAAACAAAATATCATGGCTTTATAACTTTTGCATCAACCAGCAGAATCTTGCAGGGAATGAGTCGGAATTGCCGACCGATGATTCCAGTACCCGGTGGTTTAGTGTTACGATCATTACCATACATAAAACGAAAAAAAACCTCGAAGGCTATCTCATTGTCTTAAGGGATATATCCAATAGAAAAGCCTTGGAAACGGAGGCCAGAAACCTGATCTCCGACCTGCACCAGTCGCAGAAAGAACTACTTGAGCTCAACAGACAGAAAGACAAGCTGGTTTCTATTATTGCCCATGACCTTCGCACACCGTTTCACCAGATACTGAGTTTTGCCCGCATGCTCAACGAAGATGACGATCTTTATTCCAAAGAGGAAATCAAAGAGATGACAGATGGAATTCTTCAGGCTGGTGAACAAGGGGTCAAAATCCTTGAGGACCTGCTCTCCTGGGCGCGAACACAGCGCAATACCACTGAAACCACTTCGGATGAAATATTCCCATCAAAAATTCTGAACGAAATACTTCCCGTATTTAACAATTCAATCAGGGAGAAAAATCTCAGAATCACTGTTAACGGAGATATTGACGCCAGGGTGATGGCCAATAAAAACATGCTGAATATCATTCTCCGCAACCTGATCGCCAATGCAGTCAAATTCTCAAATCCGGGCGGAGAAATCCAGCTAAACATTGCCAAAGGAGAACCATTCCACTCAATTGAAGTAAAAGATTCTGGAATCGGCATTCCGGAAGAAGATCTTCCGAAGCTGTTCAATATCGATGTCAAATATACCCGAACCGGAACCAGCGGAGAGCCTGGAACCGGTCTAGGTCTGATTTTGTGCAAGGACCTGGTAATTAAAAACAACGGCGACCTGAAAGTCATCAGCACCCAGGGCCTCGGAAGCTCCTTTATTGTATCTCTTCCATCCGCCGGACAGTCTGAATAAACCTCATCCTGCCTCTTCTGCGGTTGTAACTGCCAACACTGTTTCTAAAGCTTCTGATTCGTCCGGGCAATGCTTATCCTGACCGGAAGAACCCTGAACTCTGCTTTTATTCAGAGGTCATTCCGATCATTATTATGTAAATCGAAAGATGAAAATTTATTTACACGTCTAAAAATCAATTATTTTTGCCCTATGCTTCAGTAATCCATCCGGTTCGATTTATTGAAATCATGAATGTCTGCCATACTTATTACTTAGCATAGCATGCTTAGGCTTCATGAAATCAATAAGGCATCTTCCCGGATATTTTTTTAATAACATTCTGCAAAACCGGAAAATCATGAAAGTTTTTTCATCTGTTTTTACCACATGTTTATTGTTGCTGTTTTCATTTTCAGCACAGTCACAACTCATTATTACTACCCCTTCGTTTCCATCAGAGGACAACCAGGTTGAAATAACTTTCAATGCTGCACTCGGCAGTGGAGGATTGGCTGGTTACACCGGCGATGTTTACGCACACACCGGGGTGTTGACCAACCTCAGTACAGGGCCTTCCAACTGGAGACACGTAAAGACAAACTGGGGACAAAATACCGAAGAAACCAAACTCGTACGTGTATCCGGAGACATCTACAAACTTACCATTGGTCCCGATATCAGGCAATACTACAATGTTCCGGCCAACGAAGAAATCCTGAAACTTGCTTTTGTGTTCAGAAGCGGTGTACAGGTCGGCGGATCATGGCTCGAGGGTAAAACTGAAACCGGAGGTGATATTTTTGCTGATGTCTACCCCGATGGCTTGTTTGTCAGGTTTGAATCTCCTGATACCGATGAATTGCTGGTACTTCCGGGAGAACTTATCCAGGTTGAAGCGGCTTCAAACGAATCAGATTCTTTATTCCTGTATGAAAATGATGTACTGGTCAGGTCAGTTGCCGGAACAGAATTAACCGAAACAATCACAGCAACGCAACCAGGGCGGCATAACATTTATATCAGAGCAAAAAGTGAAACAGAAACTGCTGTTGACTCCTTTTACTATTACGTCAGACAAGCTGTTACCGAACTTGATCTCCCTGCCGGAATGAAAGATGGCATCAATTACCTTGATGACAACACGGTTCTGCTCAGCCTTTATGCGCCCGGTAAAGAGTTTGCCTTCGTTATCGGGGATTTCAGCAACTGGGAGCTGAACGACGAGGGTTACATGAACCGTACCCCCGACGGAAATCACTTCTGGAAACAGATTAACAATCTCACACCTGGACAGGAATACATTTATCAGTATTTTGTCGATGGCACAATACGAATCGGGGATCCCTATGCAGAAAAGGTCTCAGACCCGTGGAATGATCAGTATATTTCGCAGAATACCTACCCGGGAATTCTGAGTTATCCTTCCGGAAAAACAACAGGTGTTGCAACAGTCCTTCAGACAGCTCAGTCAACCTACAACTGGGAAGTTGAGGATTTTATTCCGCCAACAAAATCAGAACTCGTTGTTTATGAATTACTTATACGTGATTTTCTGGCTACACATGATTATCAGACACTGATTGACACCTTAAGTTATCTGAAAAGTATGGGCATCAATGCGATAGAGCTGATGCCTCTGAGCGAATTTGAGGGCAACCTGAGTTGGGGCTATAACCCGAATTATTATTTTGCTCCTGATAAATACTATGGCCCGGCCAACGACTTTAAAAAATTCATCGATGAATGTCATAAAAAGGGGATAGCGGTAGTGATGGACATGGTTCTGAACCATTCCTTCGGTACATCACCTATGGTAATGTTATATTGGGATGCAGCCAACAACCGCCCGGCTGAAAACAATCCATGGTTCAATCCGGTTGCAAAACATGACTATAATGTCGGATTTGATTTCAATCATGAAAGTCAGGCTACCAAAGACCTGGTTTCAAGAGTCGTAAGGTTCTGGATTGAGAATTACAGGATCGACGGATACCGTTTCGACCTTTCAAAGGGCTTTACCCAGAAAAACACACTCGGGAATGTCGGTGCCTGGGGACAATATGATGCCTCCCGCGTTGCCATCTGGAAGGCAATTGCCGACACCATCTGGTCTGTTGACCCCGATTCTTATGTGATTCTGGAACATTTTGCCGACAATACTGAAGAAAAGATACTGTCGGCTTACGGAATGATGCTCTGGGGCAACATCAGCGGCAGCTATGCCAATGCAGCCAAAGGTTCTTCGTCCGACAACAACTTTTCCTGGGCTTCTTACAAAGCAAGGGGCTGGACTGAGCCCAACCTCATTTCCTACATGGAAAGCCATGATGAAGAAAGAATTATGTATAAATTACTGAAGGAAGGTAGTATTGCAAATCCTCAATACAGAATCAGGGATACCACCATAGCACTTGAGAGGGTTCAGCTTGCCAATGTATTCTATTACACAATCCCCGGCCCCAAGATGATCTGGCAATTCGGTGAACTCGGCTATGATTATACCATTGAATACAACGGCCGCACAGGTGAAAAACCGATCAGGTGGGATTACCGGAACGACTACCGCCGGCGGACGCTTCGCAACGTTGTGTCAGCACTCATTAAACTGAGACAGGAACAGGAAGTATTCAAAACCACAGATTTCACAGTTACCCTGAACGGATATTTAAAAAGGATCAACCTGAATCATTCCACCATGAACGCAGTGGTGATCGGAAATTTTAATGTGACTGAAGGCAGCATCGTACCGGGATTCAGCCATACAGGCAAATGGTATGATTTTTTCACCGGTGATTCACTGGATGTTACAGATTTAAGCAGCCCTGTTGTCCTCCGGCAAGGTGAATACCGCTTATACACCGACAAAAAGCTGGCTAAACCTGAAACAGGGGTGGGATTGCCAGAGTCAGTCCGCATTCCTGATGCCCGGCTCAGTAGTCTGTATCCAAACCCTGCCGGTGCCTTTTTCAAAGCTGAAATCTCAATGGCTGAACAATCACGGGTTCAGGTAAACCTGCTCAGCATCACCGGTCAGCTTATCCGGACAGAGTATGATGGAATCATGCTACCGGGAGAGCACAGTGTCACCATAAACTGCAGCACTTTAAAAGCTGGTAGTTATCTGGTTCAACTGAAGTCAGATGGAGCAGCACAATCTTTACCTCTGATTATCAATTAATTAAATTTCAATTAAACCTTTTCGCGGGGTTGATTCTTCTGGATCAGCCCCGCAATAGTTTAAAAATGCCCTGTATCCTCCGAAGGTACCAGCTGCCGTTCAGGAAGAAATTGAATTGGTGCCAGAATTATAACCCATTGGTTATTAATGTGATTTAAAATAGAATTAATAATTGTTTAAAATTTCTTTAACAAATACTTGCCAGAGTAAAAAAAGGTAGTACTTTTGCAATCCCGTTTACACAAAAGGTGTAAAAAAAGGAGGGTTGAGAGGCTGGCGGATGGGTTGAAAAAAAAAGTTTAAATTTTTTTTC
>JAEUTG010000060.1 GCA_016788045.1 Bacteroidales bacterium | reverse complement strand
GCTCACCGATCTGAAGAAAATCAGAATCAACGACAAATGGTACCTGAATGAGATTACAAACCACGCACAGAAGATGATCGGGAAAATCGGACTGTCCATCGAGGAGTATAATACGTAATTCTTTCCAGGTTAGAGGTTAATTTACCCCATTCATTATTGTCCGTTTCATTGGGTATAACTGTTCCATCCTTATAGATGGTTGTGCGTAAATTTTCTGCCATCCACGTTTGTGTACCTATGGTCACAGTTTTGTAAACATTCCCATCCTGGTCAGTCATTGATCCATAGATTAAATGTGAATTAAATACTGCAGTTGTTTTTCCATTGGTAGGATTATCGTTTTCATCCTTTTCGCAACTGCTTGCAAATACTAAAAATACACCCATAATAAATAGCGGGTAAATCAATAACGTTGTTCTTTTTCGCATTTTAGTAGAATTTAATTGTGAATACTCATTGTTATATATCCGTTTCGGTTTCTGATTTATGTTTATTGCTCTTATTCCTGACTGATTGCTTCCTATCATATATCATTGCAAAGCTACCACTTTCCTTAAGAATCATCAACTGCCAGAATAATATTTTCGTTAACCTCTTATGGATATCTACTGCTTACCAGAGGATTCTCCGTATGGATTAATTCTGCTAAAGCTGCCCATTCTTCAGGGCTTTTGCCTCAATCACCCTGAAGAATTCGCGGTCGAAAAGGGTGAAATATTCCTTTGCCCTGTAATCTTCAAAAGCCGGGATAAAGAAACCGAGTGTTTTACGCTCGCGCTTGTTGTATGAACGCAGGTAGTTCATCTTGGTCTCCGCTTCGTCCGTGATGTTGACCTGAACCGTTGGTTCGGGCATCCCGCCAACGCCATAGGTCTTTTTGGCCTTCTCCCACTCGTCGCCAGGGAATCCCCAGCTTTTCATGCGCTGAGAATGACGCTGCATGATGCTGTTTTCCATGTGGTTGGTGTAGACGCTCTGGTAAATGTAAGCTGGACTGATCCGGCTTTCTGCAGTCAGATCGAGCACCATCTGGCTGATCAGCACATGCTCCGGATGCCCATACCCGCCCATTTCGTTATCAAGGGTAAAGATAACCTCCGGATTGAATTGATTGATGCATTCCAGGTATTCCTCTTCGATGATCTTGCGGTTAAAGACCACATCAAAGCTGTCTTTCGGGAAGGCAAAATAACTGCGTCTCTCATCCTCCTTGTCATTGCGGATCTGTGCAGGGCTCAGATTGATAAAAAGCACGGTATCAAGGATATCGCGGCATGCTTCTACCTGAGCGGCATTCCGTTCCGGGGTCTTCGAAAAACTAACCACAGCGATTTCCCAGCCTTGTTTGTTCAGCATTGCGATGGTCCCCGACATGGCGCACATATCGTCGTCATGAGCCAGCACAATCATGGCCCTCTTGTTTGTCAGTGACTTGAGCAATGTGTCGTTCGCATATACTTCCGTAGGTGCATAGCCGGAAACATCCTCTCTGGTCTTGCAGGAAGTCAGTAACATCACAGCCATAGTCAGGGCGGCGCAAAACAAAGAGAACCGCTTTATCATATTTATTTGCTTTGTGAAAGAGAAAACGTAACGGATTTGGATTTTGTTGTACAGTAAACCAACACAGCAAAAAAAAACAACAGAAGAAATCCGGCATTTTGGGCAAACCGGACTTCTCCTGTCTGATAATTGAATCAGGGAAAAACTGTCTGAAAGGATACCCGCTGACAGATTCAGTCGCGGGGCTCCTCCCCTGCAGTGTATTCCAGAATATCGCCCGGTTGACAGTCGAGGGCTTTACAAACCGCGGCCAGAGTACTGAACCGTATGGCTTTGGCCTTGCCGGTTTTTAAGATGGAAAGGTTTGACAAGGTCAGATCTACGCGTTCGGAGAGTTCGTTCAGCGACATCTTCCGTTTCGCCATCATCACGTCCAGGTTTACAATGATCGGCATGGCTCAGACTGTTAAATCGTTTTCATTCTGAAGTTCAACGCCTTTTCTGAAAATCGCCGCGATGATGTATACAACCGCTGCCATGAAGATGAATGCCTGACTGTCGACCCAGAACTGGTTGAGAACATCGGTTTCAAAGCCACGCTTCTGCAGTTCCCTGGTGGTTTGCCTGGCCAGGTAGCTGAGGAGGCCGATGGCCAGGGTGCAATAGCTGATCCTTGTGATCTGTAGTGAAACATAGGCACTGAATGGTTTGGCCAGATCAAGCCTGGTAACGAGCATAACCACCACATAAAACAGAAAAACTTTCAGACCCGCGATCACAAGGATGTAACTGTACATGCTGAAATAGGCCCAGGGACTACGGGCATAAAGCTGGCTCAGGTCAAGCTTCTGGTAAAGGTTATGGACAACCTCTGGCTTGAAAAGGCTGAAAACAAAATTCACCAGAAGGCCACCTGCTTCAATACAGAGGGCGACAAAAATGATCCAGGCCACGATGGTCAGGACGATAAATACGAATTTGTTGCTTATTGACATGGATGTTGAGTTTAATTTTACGGCAAATATAATAAATAATTATTGTTTATCAATAATATTTTTATAATTATCGAAATATTTTTACCAATTACCACGACTGAGGTGCGCGCTGTGAGGAGCGCCAGAGGGAGTGTTTTCCCGGGAAAGGTCAGGGGCTCGCGTCCGAAGACGCGCGCTAACGGAGGGCCCGAAGCAAGGTCTGTGGTACGTGCCAGGGAGGCGCGCGCAAGAGGGGTGCTTTCCTGGGAAAGGTCAGGTGCTCGCGTCCGGAGACGCGCGCAAACGAGGGCCAGAAGCAAGGTCTGTGGTACGTGCCAGGGAGGCGCGCGCAAGAGGGGTGCTTTCCTGGGAAAGGTCAGGGGCTCGCGTCCGGAGACGCGCGCAAACGGGGGCCAGAAGCAAGGTCTGTGGTACGTGCCAGGGAGGCGCGCGCAAACGGGGAGTTTTTCTGGGAAAGGTCAGTGGCTCGCGTCCGGAGACGCGCGCAAACGGGGGCCAGAAGCAAGGTCTCCGGTAAGTGTCAAGGAGGCGCGCGCAAGCGGTCGGCAGACTAACCCGGATTGGCAGCTTCCTGCTGTTTCTGAAGCTGATTGAACTTCCTCCGTTTAAAGTAACTGATTACAAAAAGCCCGCCGGCCAGCACAAACGGCAGGTTGATCATGAGCACCACCTGAAGGCTGATCCACACCGACTGGTTCATCCGGAAGTTATGGGTGTAGATAAAGGGCGTGAGCGCCAGACCAATGAGGATGTATAGAAGCCCACCAGCCAGTTCGTACTTCCAGGCGACTATCAGCAGCGCAACCAGTACCAGCGAAGGAATCATGTGCATGGCAAATGCCGCCAGCTGCTGCAAGAAGGTGAGTTCAGGCGCGAACGAATCAAGCGCAAACAGGCTGATAAACAGGATGGCCAGGATGGATAAAATCCTGGGTATCCAGGCGAAACTGAAGGTCTGCTTTTTCATGACCTGATAGATTTGGTGAATGATGGTAAGCTGAATTGTAGTACTAAGATACGATAAATAATGATGAAGTGGATGAATATGGGATGCGTTAACGGGAGTTTCAATAATGGGGTACGGGGCACGCGTCGGGAGACGCGCGCTAACGGGGTAAATAAGGGACGAGGGGCGCGAAAAAGGGACGAGGGGCGAACCCTTCGATCAGGGGACGCACGCCAACGGGGTAATAAAGGGACGAGGGGCGCGAAAAAGGGATGAGGGACGAACCCTTCGATCAAGGGAACGTGGCACGCGCCGGGAGGCGGGCGCTAACGGAGGCCGGGAGACGAGCGCTATCATGCGATTCAGTTGCAAGGAAGGTGGCACGCGCCGGGAGGCAATAAACAGGTGTTTCAGTGGCAAGGCCCGTGGCACGCGCCAGAAGGCGCGCGCAAACGGGATGCGTTTCAGTTGCAAGGAAGGTGGCACGCGCCGGGAGGCGCGCGCTAACGGGCAATTTTAAATAACCATCGCGTCTTTGCGTCTTCGCGTGAGATTTTTGAATCTGAAATCCCTGCCTGACTGCCGTCAGGACAAGCAGGCGCAATCCGCAATTATTTCATTCTACTGCAAAAAATTCCGGGTCTCCTGATTGAAAACCTCCGGCTTTTCAAACATCATAAAGTGACCGCACTCCGGCACCATCACCAGTTTGCTTCCCCTGATCAGACCCGCACCTTTTTCGGCAATCTTTCGGGTGAATCCGGGGTTCAGGTAACGGTTGGGAATCAGCATGTCGTTTTCACCAAAAAAGATCAGCGTTGGCACATTGATGTTGTGAATCTTATCCAGGACTGCTTCATCTACCATTCCGTGCACAGAACGGGCTACAGCCACACAGTAAAGCTCAAAATCAGCGGCATCGCGCATCGCAATCCGGTCTTCAATCATAAAGCGGGCATCATCGGGCATACGGTAGAAATTGCTGGCCAGGTTGGTTTCGATGGCCTCCACCGTGGTGAGCCTTACCCCGTTGGGTGTCATCACATCCTTAAACCAGTTTTTCTGTCCGGCATGAAAGGCTTCAAAACCAGCCGGATCGACCAGTATCAGCCGTTTCACCAATTCTGGTTTCTCCAGGGTGAGCACCATTGAAATCTGACCACCCATGGAATGACCGGCCAGGTTTACTTTGCCCAGGTTCAGTTTCTGAATAAACTCAGCCACCACCCCGGCATAAAACGACATCAGCCCGCTGTGGGGGTCTTTTGAGGATTTGCCATAACCCGGCAGGTCGATGGCGATGACGCGGTAATCCTTACTCAGATCGGCGATGTTTTTCTTCCAGGCCGGCGAATAGCTGCCCAGTCCATGAATCATCAGTATGGTTTCATCACCCTTACCTTCATCGGTATAAGCGAGTTTGATCCCGTTACTCAGATCGGCATAATGAACCGGGAAATCATACTTCAGTTCACTCATGGAACTGAGTTTTGTAACATGCCGGTATGGATTACAGGAAGCAGCCATGAGCAGAAGTATCAGGGCGAATGTATTGATTTTCATTTTATTGATCGATTTCATTGTTGCGGATTTTGAAGGATCAGAACATCAGCCATTTGTACACGATGAAGGCGGTAAACGGATTCACCGGCCGTGTGAGTGAATTTCCATTGATGGACGAACCGTGCGAACCATCGACGCTGTCGAAGAAATCGCCCAGCCACAGGTAGGCACCGTGCAGCTCAAGGCTCATAAACGGGCCGATGGTATACGAAACCGAACCGTTCATCTCGTTGCCCAGGCTCCATCCGCCGCCCTGGGGTTTGGCCTGACTGATGGACATGGCAGTACCGGCTTTGACATTCAGCCGGTTCGGGATAATGTCGTACGCAACATTCGCAGTTCCGCCAATGAGCCCGTAGCCCATATTGGAAATATCGGCCACCACCGGGGTAAAACGGTTTACCACATTGGCATGGGGAAAAAGAAGGTAACCGCCTGTACCGATAAAGATGCTGGAAGGCATGCCCCAGCTATTTCCGGTAATCACCCCTTTGTACTTCTGATCGTCAATGCCATTGGGATCACCCGAAGCATAGATAAAATCAGCGGAAATATAGTCGTTCAGGGTTCTGCCATAGCGGTAGGCTGCCCGGATGTTGCCTGCAAATCCGCCGATGCTGGCAGCTTTTTCATAGGTATCCTCTACTTTAGATCTTACTGATCCGAGGTTGTAGTTGAAAAATCCGGTTAACTGGAAGGGGTCGATCCAGAAATCGGGGTTGCGGCTGAAGGTGGCACCAAGCCAGACAATGTCCGCCTTATAATCTTTCTGAATGGGGAAAACAAACGAGCCATTATACGCGGCAAGGGTGCTGGCCAGGCCTTGTCCGAAAACGGAAACGCCCCCCTGCCCTTTTCCTCTGTCCTTCACATAATACAGCGAAGCACCGGCATTCCATTTCAGGCTGAGCTTCTGCTGATAAACCAGCTCTGTAAGAAAAACATCATCATCTCCTTCTGTGTTGTTCTCGTAAAGCAGGTAATAACCGGCTTTCAGCTTCTGATAATCGCCATCGTACCTTGCAGAAATACCAACTGCATCGGTTCCCCAGTAAGCCAGGCGGTATCCGGTGTTGGTCATCTTGTCGAACATGGTCCGGTAGGGATTGTAGGGGGTATCATACAAGCGCTGGAGGCCCAGGTTGATGGCAACGTTCTTGTAGGGAATAAGCTCCAGCTCAATGTTTTGTGTCTGGATGTTCACCTGGTCGGCGTTGATGGCAGCTCCTTTGTTGCCACTGAGTCCGTAGGCCTGATCTCCCCAGGTCCAGTCGATCTCGAAGGAGGCCCGCAGGATGGCTTTGCCATTGAATAATTTTGGCTGATAAATAAAAAAAGGGATAATCCGCTGCTCCACGTAGCTGGAATTTACAGAATCGGATGTCGCCGATGAATTGGGCCCGAAAAGCCTGCCTACCAGTTGTCCGTTGAACAGACTGGCTTTGGGATACATGTTGGAATGTACACCCTGGTTTATGAAAAATGCCAGAAACTGAAATTCCTTGTTGGCTCTGGCATTGTAAGGTGTGTCCTTACTAAACAGATTAAATTTATTGGTGTTGTCAGTCTGATTCACACTGCTGTTCTGTGCCGTCATCAGCTGGGTGCCGGCCAACAGGGTAACCAATAAAACGGCTGTAATCTTATTCATGGAACACAATTTTGAAGTTTAAAAGAGGCAAAGCCGGCAACCGGCTGATTCCCGGCTTTGCCCTGTTTCAATCGGATTCAATACCTGAATTTTCAGTCAGCTTACTGTACGCGCACAAATTTCTGGATGTTGATGGTTCCCAGTGATCCGCCGTTTGAACTGCCGAATCCGGCTTCAGGGGTCGGAGGAACATTCTGTGTTCCGGTTGTCTGAACCACTTCGTACCACAACACTTCAGGACTGGTCTTAACTTCAAAGATACCCGAAGCAGTAGCTGCATAAGGCAGTTCCTGGTTGCAGGTGATGGTCCAGATGTTGCCGGTAGTTGATTTGGCAAATTCGTAAGTACCTGTAAAAACAAGGTCAGGGGTGGTGGTGGTGTTGCCAACATTGTACTGGTTTACGATGTAGGTGTAATCTGTCTTAAACTCAGCTTCAACGTTCAGTACATTAAAATAAGTAACAAGAAGCGGTGCCACATTTTCGCCTTCCGATAACCATTTGCCCATAATACCGAGGTCTTTGGAGGCTGCATTCGACTCAATGACAGTTCCGGCTCCCATGGGTTCTCCTTCGTTGTCATAAATGGCAGTACCTGATGCAGGTTTTACAGAAAACTTCTCGGTTCCCTGAACGATGCTGGTGATCACCAGATTGACGGTTGCGGTGGCGCTTCCGGCAGTATGGTCAACAGTGTAGGTAAATTCAATTTCTGCCGGAGCAGTCACGGTAAGCGATGATGCGTCGAGGTTTCCGGTTTTGTCGGCATTCTTGTAAACACCTTCCGAAAATGTTACGGTAATGGTTTTGTTATCGGACGAAAGCTCGGCGCTGTTGATCTTGGGAGCCTGGTTTTCGTCTTTACTGCAGGATGAGAATCCGATAATGCCGGCGAAAGCTGCAGCAAGTAATAATGAAACGTTACTTTTCATGTTCATGGATTTTAAGGTTGGTTTAATAGTTAATTGATTGATTGTTTATTGTGTTTGTGAAATTCTTCTGAGTTGCTGCCTGTCAACCTTTCCTGCATCATTTTTCGGTAGTTCAGACAGAAAGACTACATGTTTCGGTATTTTGTATTTCGCGATCCGGGATTCGCAATATGCGATCAGTTCAGTTTCCGTTAATTCATTGCCGGGTTTCAGCACAACGAAAGCCATTCCTGACTCGCCCCATTTCGCGTCGGGCACCCCGATGATGGCGACTGAATCTACTGAAGGATGGTTCCGGAGCATATACTCAACTTCGGCCGGATATACATTCTCTGCCCCGGAGATGTACATATTCTTGATACGGTCCATCACAAAGAGAAACCCTTCCTCATCGCGGCGCATGATGTCACCGGTGTGAAACCAGCCATCGACGATGGTCTCACGGGTTGCCTTTTCGTTTCGCCAGTATCCGGGTGTTACCGTAGGCCCTTTCAGGATCAGCTCCCCCAGTTCATTGGGTCCGGCTTCGTTGCCCTGATCATCTACCAGTTTTGCCTGATAATAGAAATTCGGTTTCCCGATAGAACCGGCTTTGCGGATGGCATCCTGATGGTTGAGCGAGGTTACATTGGGACCGACTTCCGTAAGCCCGTATCCCTGACGGATCGGTACGCCTTTGGCATGCCACTTCCCGATCAGCGGTACCGGCATGGCTTCGCCACCCACAATAAAATAACGGATTCTGCTCAGATCGGCCGGCTCAAACATGGGCGAATCGGCCATCATTTTCAGCATGGTGGGTACACCCCAGAAAATAGTAAGATTATCCTTTTCAAGTAGTTGAAGTACCTCATCTGCATCAAAACTTTTAAGGATGAGTGTATAGGCTCCATGGTGAAGAAAGGGGCTGAGCAGCACATTCCAGTTGCCGGTGTGGAAGGGCGGTGCCACATTGAGCGAACGGTCGGCCGATGTGATGTCGAGCCGCATCTGGGTGTTGATGCTGTTCCAGAACATCATGCCATGGGTGTAAACCGAACCTTTTGGGAAAGCCGTTGTTCCGCTGGTGTAAATGATCAGGGCTGCATCGTCCTGCCCGATCACCGTATTGCGGAATTCATGAAGCACTTTATCCTCCATGAAAACATTTCCAAGTTGTTGAAATTCCGACAGATCGATGTGTTTCCTTACCTTATGGAAGGCTTCACCCTCCGAAAGTTTGCTGTAAAACTTTGCTTCAGAGATAACAAGGGCCGGCTCACAATCGCCGATGAGAAAATCGATTTCATTCGGCGTAAGTCTGTAATTGAGCGGAACCAGAATAATCCCTGTCTTTTGAGCCACTGTCAGCAATATAACATACTCCAGACAGTTCTCAGCCAGCACAGCTACCCTGGCACCCTTTTCTAAACCAATTGTACTGGTAATCCATTCAGAATATCTGATTCCTAAATAGTTCAATTCTGAATATGTCAGGCTTCTTCCGGTAGCGTATTCCTTCAGCGCCACCTTATCGGGGGTATAATCCGCCCACTTTGCCGTCCAGTCGGTGGTAATCATGGCTGTGCCGTTTTAGGGGTGAATAGCTTGTTCATCACGATCATGATCAGTACTGAAATGGTTGACAAAGTTACGGCAGCAGAGCTGGCGATGGCCGGATTTCTGACCGGACCTTCCAGGTATTTTGTAAAAAAGCCGAAGGTCATCCCAACATCAGAAACCAGGTAAGGCATCAGGTAATAAACCGCGAAATGCACGGCGAATGCAATAAGTGACCCGGCAAATGCAACGGAAGCCCTCATGCTTTTGTTGAAGATTCCGAAAATCACCGGCACGAATGCCGATGCAAAATAAGCGTAAACGCCGTTCTGGGCAAAGATGCCCACACTTAGTTTTGGATGAACGATCTGCTGCCAGGAGAGCAGGATCGTAATTATCGCCAATACGATGATTACCAGTTTGTTCATCCTTACCAGTGAGGTACCGTTGCTGAAATAGTTGCCTGTGAGCGGGTTGATCAGATCGGAGGTAATGGTGGTGGAAACCGATTGAATAAGTCCTTCAAGGGTTGAGATGCCGGCTGAGAGCAGCCCCAGCACCACCAGCAATCCTACGATTACCCCAAGGCTGCTGTTTGAAAAGATATAGGTTACATACGTAGGAATGATGGCATCGTTCCTTAGCGCCACACCGTTAAACTGCAGATCGGGAAAGGTAAGCCGTGCGTACAGACCGGCAATTACCACCATAAAGAACAAGACTTCAGCTGCTATGGCATAAACCAGGAAACGGTTTACATCGCGTTCACTCCTCAGCAGCAGCGATTTGGTGATGATGTGTGGCTGAACCACAATCGCCATCCCGACAACCAGTTGTGCAAAAATGATCTCGTAAAAGTCTCTGAAGAGCGGGCTTGAAGGATTGGTTGGCCTTACAAGGGCCGGGTCGATGGCAGCCAGCTTGCGGAAAAACTGGCCAATGCCGTTGCTGAAATGCTCATACCCTGAAGTGAGCAGGATCACAGCTACAACAACCATAATTCCTGCCTGTATGGTATTGGTATAAACCATGCTGTTTGCACCACCGAACATCATGTAGCCAAAGATAAAAACGACCACAAGAACCAATACAATAAGGGGATCCGCATTCAGGGCTTTTGACAGCACCTGGGTAATGGCCACTGCGATCAGCACAATAAATGTGATGAGCAACAGCGACAGAAATCCCATAAACAAGGCGTAGCCCCTGCTCTTGTATCGCTCACCAACCCACTGAGCCAGCGTAAGCGCCTTTACCGACTGTCCGTATTTGCGGAAACTTTTGGTGAGTACTGCCAGAGATACCAGAGCAGCAAACGGGAGTACAAAGCCATAAGAGATGACTCCGCTGATGCCGAAGTTGGCGATAAACCCCGGATTTATCACGAAAGTGGCGGCACTGGTCATGCTGGCAGCCAGCGATAATGCTACCACCAGGGGAGAAAACATGATACTGCCGACTGCATAATCGGCCATGCTTTTCGTCTTACGTGCCCCTTTAAAAACAAAATACAGGATAACTCCCATGTAGAGGGCTATCAGTATCCAGGCTCCTGTAACCTGCGCTGTGGTTGCCAATCTGATGAAATTAAACGGTTATCAATAATTATTGTTGTTAATACCTGAACGCTGCAGAAGCGAAAGCCAGTCCGCCACCCGAACCAATAAACACCAGCAGCTCTCCTCTTTTAACCTTTCCTTTTGAAACAGCATCATGGAAAGCCAGCGGTATGCAGGCAGAACCTGTGTATCCGTAATAATGCATGATGGTATGGGCCTTTTCACGGGGAACCTCCAGTCTGTCCATGGTTTCATGGATGCTGTTGATGTTGATCTGGGTCAGAAAATAGTGATCTACACCGGCGGGCGATGAGCCAATGCGCCTGGTAAGTACGGTAGCCATTTTACTCCACATCTCAGGATTCAGTTCCTTGGGAAACTTCTGCACAAACTTAAGCAGATGATCCTTGTTATCAATCACATCCCGGTTAACTGGCTGAAATGTTCCTCCGGCATAAATGCCCATATACCCGTAATACTGCCCCTGTGTAAGCAATTCACTGGCCAGAAAACCCTGATCTTCAGTTTCGGCCGCTTTCAGAATCACTACCCCTGCTCCATCGGCAAAAAGGGTCACTGTCTTCTTGTCTTCCTTGTTAAGGTACTTGCTCATGGCATAGGCTCCGATCACCATCACATGCTTGTACTGATGGTCACTGCGTATGTATTTGGCAGCAATATCCATGGCCGTAACAAACCCTGCACAGGCGGTATTCACATCAAAAGTACCGGCATTTACCAGTCCGAGTTCATACTGAACCTTTGAAGCAGTGGATGGCGAGATAAATTCCGGTGTATCAGTGGAGATGATCAGCAGATCGATGTCTTCGGGATTGAGGCCACCGTTCTCCAGTGCCATCCGGGCTGCCGGAATACACAGGTCGGCCGTCGACTGGTTGTCAGCTGCCCAGCGTCGCTCGAAAATCTGCACATTCTCAACCAGCCAGTCGCTGACATTTTCACCAAGCAATTCATCGAAATAACTGTTCGGGACTACTTTTTCAGGAACGTACGCCCCTGTGGAATGAATGATCGCGTTTCGCATCTGTAATAAACTTAAATCGTTATGCCTCCATCAACACTCAGCACAGCACCGTTCACATAAGCCGCTTCATCCGATGCCAGAAAAACGAAGGCATTGGCGATTTCTTCGGGTTTCCCCAACCGGCCGAGCGGAACCTTTTCGCGCATCGACGCCAGCACGTTTTCCGGCATCAGAGCGACCATATCGGTAGAGATGAATCCTGGTGCTACCGCATTGGCGGTCACACCCTTGCGTCCGAGTTCGCGGGCCCAGGTCTTCGTCATACCGATCACTCCGGCTTTTGTAGCTACATAATTGGTCTGTCCGAAATTCCCATACAACCCAACCACCGACGAAGTAGTAACAATCCGGCCATAACCCTTGTCAACCATATAGGGTGAAATGGCTTTGGTGCAATAGAAGACTCCGCTGAGGTTCACATCAATGACCTGTTGCCAGAGTTCCGGAGTCATTTTCTTAAGACTGGCATCGCGGGTGATTCCCGCATTGTTAATCAGAATATCGATTTGCCCGCAAATGGCAACTACTTCAGCTGTAGTTGATTCAACATGCTGATAATCAGCAACATTTACTTTATAAAACTCGGCTTTCCCACCATCCGAACGGATGTCATCCCGCAGTTTCATCCCTTTCTCTTCATTCATATCCCAGATAACGGCTGTGGCGCCTTCCTGCGCAAAACGGATGGCTGTTGCTTTTCCGATTCCATCGGCTCCACCGGTAATTACCGCTACTTTTCCAGAAAGTCTTTTCATTGTCATTGTTTATTTTTTTTACTGTTCAACGTTCTACAATCAGCGATGTACCCATTCCTCCGCCTATGCAGAGGGTAGCCAGTCCGGTTTTTACATCCCTTCTCAACATTTCGTAAATCAGGGTGGTAAGGATTCTGGCCCCGGAAGCTCCGATAGGATGACCGAGGGCGATGGCTCCTCCGTTAACATTCACCTTGTCAGGATCCAGTCCAAGATCACGCACCACGGCAATCGACTGAGAGGCAAATGCTTCATTGGCTTCAACCAGATCAAGCTGATCAGCATGGTAGCCCATGCGTTCAAGTGCCTTCCGGGTAGCCGGCACAGGGCCATAACCCATGATCTTCGGATCGAGCGCTGCAGAAGCATATGATTTAATGGTAACCAGGGGTGTTAACCCGAGCTCCAGCGCTTTCTGTTTCGACATCACGATAAGCATCGCCGCTCCGTCATTGATGCCTGACGCATTCCCGGCAGTTACGGTTCCTTCCTTGTCAAATGCGGGTGGCAGTTTGGCCAGCTTCTCCAGGGTTGTTCCGTGTCTCGGATATTCATCCGAATCAACGATCACCGGATCGCCCTTGCGCTGCGGAATAACTACCGGAGCAATTTCAGCCGCAAAACGCCCTGATTTCTGGGCTGCTTCAGCCTTGAGCTGGCTTCTCAGCGCAAACTCATCCTGCTCTGCTCTCGATATGTTCCATTGTTTTGCAATGTTCTCGGCGGTAACACCCATGTGATAATTGTTAAATGTTTCGGTGAGCCCGTCGTGAATCATACTGTCGACGACCTTTCCATCGCCCATGCGGTAACCAAACCTGACTTTTGGCAGCAGATAAGGGGCATTCGACATGCTTTCGGTGCCCCCAGCCAGAATCACTTCGGCATCGCCCAGCATGATAAACTGGGCTGCCATGCTGACTGCCCTTAACCCTGATCCACATAACTTATTGATGGTCATAGCGGTTACTGTTTCAGGAATTCCGGAATAGATGGCTATCTGACGGGCAACATTCTGCCCTAAACCTGCAGAAAGAATGTTTCCGATAATCACATCATCAATCAATGCCGGGTCGATACCAGCTCTTTTGATGGCTTCCTTTGCGGCTGTTACACCCAGATCAACGGCACCGACTCCTGCAAGGCTGCCACCAAAGGTGCCGATCGGAGTGCGGGCTGCAGAAACAATCACAACTTCTCTCATAGTTCGCTGTTTTTTAAGCATTGCTAAATAATGACCTATTCAGAGACCGGCAAAATCACTTCAGGAGATTACAAGGTCTGACTTTGGACTCATTTTTAATGATTAGCATTCATATATAATTGATAATAAGCACTTAGAGTGCTTTGGACTATGGGTATGACTCACCACAAAAGACAACAACGTTATGCTATCCCGGAAAGGCCGGACTACGGAATATTGTTCTGATGAAAGGCTGGCTTCTCAGCGTGTAAAATTCAGGCCCTTCACACGTCCGTCCTGAAAAAAGACATCAGGCACATGCGGGTGAAGTTCGGTGGCCAGGTCGGCCATCAGGCGACATTTGTGCGGATCAGAAAGCAGCGGAATGGCAGGTTCCAGAACGCGGCTGAGCATTTCTTCAAAGCTGATTTCACATTCTTTATAGGCTGAAACAGCCTGATACCACGAAATCGTAGGGATGTACACAGCCCGTAACCGGTATTCCGCTTCGCGTTGCTGAAGGTCGTAGCGTTTTGAAATCTGGAGGATTTTCTGATACTTTTCAAGTGAAATCAGCGATTGCATCCACGATCCGAAAAATGTATGCCAACGAAGTTCAAAGATCTGCTCTTTATAGCCGTTAAGAAAGGTCTCCGCATAGTCGGAAGCTTCCCGTGACCGGCCGTTTTTGTTCAGTGCCCTGATGTAAAAAGAGGCAAACCCTACCCTGTTGTGGTGGCTGCGGGTGTTTTTAAGTTCCGGAAACGTATCCTGCATAAGCCGGAGCGCCTTTGAATTCTGGTTCTGTCGCAACAGCACCGCGCAAAGGTTATTCACATAATGAAGGTAATCGCCCGAATGCTGACGTATGGATAGATAACCGTAATCAGCCGCTCTCTGAAGCTCATTTCGCTTTGAATGCAGCATAACCCTGTTTGCATAATAGTTGAGCAGGATGCGGCGGGAGTAGAACTCCCCGTTGCGCATCATCTCATCCAGGTCGTTGTAGATTTTGTCAAGCTTATCGTACTCCCGGTAGTTAAAATGTATGAGAGTTAACCGCACAATCGCCAGATACCGGTTCAGCCCATCAAGATTCTCATTGTAAAAAACCTCCTGAAGCCAGGTTTCCCAGCGCCGTGATTCTGTTTTATTGAGTGCATACTGATTTACAATGTCAATCGTGGCATCATGCAGCTGACGGTTAACGGCGGTACACTCAGCATAAAGTTCCTGGTAATCATTCAGAAACCGGTCAACAATCCGGTTGTAGTAATGCCGGAACCTGATCAGCAGATAAAACCGGTAATTCCGGATGATCTCATACAACCTGATAAAATAATACGGAGGCTTCTGAAATCCCTTGATCAGCCTGATCAGCATATCTTCCTCCCGCGGTGAAATGGTATCGGTCATAATCTTACGGTCGGTCTCAAGTAACCACTCGTAATAACTGTCAACATCGATCGATTTCAGCTTCTGGTTGATCCAGCCCTTCAGGTTGGAATATTTCCGCTTGTCGATGGAGAGTTTGTACGGAAACGTCTGCTCGGGATGATGGGTATTGTGTAGAATAAGATCCATGATTAACCGGTTCTCTGCATCGGTAAACTGATTGATTCTGTGAAGGTAAGAAACTTCATGCGGCAACAGCGCATTGGCAAAACCGGTAAAATCAGATAAACGGGATGACATCTGCTATGACAGAATTTGATTTTTTCGCTAAGTTAATCAAACAATGATTCACGCGTCCCGGGTAAATCATTATAAGCGGTTGAATCTCCCACAGTAAATATTACAAATATTTAAATATTATAATACAAGCATTACTTTGACTATCTTTGCAGTCTAACGATTTTACTTAAACAATCAAGGGGGATACTGATGAGGGAATTGAAAATTGGTGGGTTAACCATTCCGGTACCCATCATACAGGGGGGCATGGGTGTTGGCATCTCTATGTCGGGGCTGGCTGCTGCTGTTGCAAATGAAGGAGGAGTCGGGGTTATTTCGGCTGCCGGTCTCGGACTGGTGCACCGTAATCCTGCCCTGAGTTATCTCGAATCGGCTATAGAAGGATTAAAAACAGAACTCAGGCTGGCCAGGGAAAACACCAAAGGCATCATCGGTGTGAACATCATGGTGGCCATGTCGGATTTTGCTGAAATGGTTTCTACCGCCATTTCCGAAAAGGCTGATATCATATTCTCTGGGGCAGGGCTTCCGTTTGAATTACCGAAGTTTCTGCTACCCGACAGCGTAACGAAGCTGGTGCCGATTGTTTCATCGGGTCGTGCAGCCAGAATTATCTGTGAGAAATGGAAATCGCTGCACGATTACCTGCCCGATGCGATCGTAGTAGAGGGCCCGAAAGCCGGAGGACACCTTGGATTTAAAAAAGATCAGATTGAAGATGCGGGTTACACCCTCGAAGAGTTGATTCCCGATGTAGTAAGGGAAGTCAGGTTTTTTGAAGAAAAATACGACAAAGAAATCCCGGTGATCGCTGCCGGTGGCATCTATACGGGACAGGACATTTACAACATTCTTCAGAAGGGCGCCCGGGGTGTGCAGATGGGTACACGCTTCGTTACTACCCGGGAATGTGATGCCTCTTCCGGTTTCAAACAAACCTATATTGATGCCAGCGAAGGAGACCTGGAAATTATCCAGAGTCCAGTGGGGATGCCTGGCAGAGCCCTCAGCAATAACTTTATCGACAAAGTAAAACAAGGGCTGAAGACGCCGATTAAATGCCCTTTCCAGTGCATCAAAACCTGCGATGTTTCAAGCAGTCCTTACTGCATCATAACAGCATTGTACAATGCCTACAAAGGCAATATGGAAAGCGGCTATGCTTTTGCCGGTTCCAATGCGCACCTCGCCACGAAAATTACTTCGGTGAAAGAAGTCTTCAACGAGCTGGTGTCTGACCTTCAGGATGCCATTCAGAAAGCCAAACTGAAACTGACCCCCGACAGCTGAAAATCAGTCTGCCAAACCAGGGCTACCTGTCTGATGCATCTTTCAGAAAGACCTGTATGTTGTCGCTGCCAAGCAACCCACTGCTACCGAAACCGAGTTCCGGTGTCGGAGGTGTCATCCCCTGCACGGCAGGTTCAGTTTGTACAACTTCATAAACCAGGCGGGCAACCGTTTCGTTGTAGAGCCTGAATATACCTGCAGCAGTGCCGTTTACCGGACTTTGCTGGATGAGTGTAATCTGCCGGATGTTGCCGGCATTGGATGAAGTCTGTGCAAAGGTACCGGTCAGTAAATTGTGAATTCCCCCGGTGGTAAACGATTCAAACTGATAGCTCCCGTTGGCCCTGAACTGCATATACACCGAATCGAAGCCGAATTGCTGAAATACCGGTGAAAGATTCTCCCCTGTTGACACCCAGCTTCCGATGATTCCGATATCAGCCAGTCTGACTGAAACTGAGGCAGTGTCGGGCATTGGATGTGCTTCACCATCAACAATGGACTCTGCCCCTTTGGGTCTGATGGTTACCAGTTCCGATCCGGTGGCCAACCCCTTCAGGTAAAGACGCAGAACCACACTGTCGTGACCCGCGGTATGCGCTACCCGGAAACTATCGGCTGTTGCCACTCCCCCTTCAATCTGCACCTGGAAATCATCAGAAGTAACAGCCTCATTGAGCACGCCCCCCTTGTAGATGCCTTTGGAAAACCGGAGGGTAATCAGTTTATTGTCACCGCTTACAGAGGCTCCCGACATTGCAGGGCCCAGGGGTGCCAAGGGAGGATCTTCCGTTGTTTCCTGCTTTCTGCAGGAAAGGGAAAACAGCACAACAAACAGTATCACAACAAGATAAGCCGTTGAAGGTATGGCAGGTTTCATGGGTTGCTTTTTCACAAAAGTAATGGATTCAGTTCACCTTTACCGTGAAATAAAAAAATCACTCCGAATTGCGGCCGGACCGGCTGAATAAATACAAAAACGGTAAATTTGTACCGAACCACTGCCACCCATGGAAATACTCAACGAGCACATAACCAACCTGCTGACGCATTTACCTTCTGCGGTCACCCTGGTGGCTGTGACCAAAACCCGGCCTGTATCAGTGCTGCAGCAGGCGTATGATGCGGGGCTGCGCGATTTCGGTGAAAACAGGGTACAGGAAATGATTCAGAAGCAGGAGGTGCTCCCGGCTGACATCCGCTGGCATCAGATCGGCCACCTGCAGACCAACAAGGTAAAGTACATCGCCCCGTTCGTCCACCTCATCCACAGCATCGACAGTCTGAAACTGCTGGAAGAGACCGACCGGCAAGCACGGAAAAACAACCGGGTAATCGATTGTTTACTACAGGTTTACATTGCTACCGAAGAATCGAAGTTCGGTTTTGAACCGGATGAGCTGCTTGCTCTGCTTGGCTCCGGAGCTGCAATGTCGTTGCCGGGCATCCGGGTGCGCGGGCTGATGGGCATGGCCAGTTTCTCCGATGATCAGGCCCTGGTGCGAAGGGAGTTTTCCGGACTGAAACAGCTTTTTGATCAGGTGAAATCGCAGTTTCATCAAGCACTTCCTGATTTCAACATCCTTTCGATGGGAATGTCGGGTGATTATCAGCTTGCCATCGAAGAGGGCAGCACCATGGTACGCATCGGCACTGCATTGTTCGGGGAACGGTAGATTATCCGGGATTCTTAGGTCAACTCCTATATCCATGATTCAATGTTAAATTTTGCACCACAATAGGGGTAAACTGGGTTCTGGTTGTCATTATAACAGTATCATATCGGTCAGGCTGTATTTTATAAAAAATTATTTCAAAGATGCGACATATCCGTATATTGCTGTTGATTGTCATCCAATTTTCATTGATTCATTTGACAGACAATCATTTAATTGCCCAACCGGTGATATCCGGCTATAAAAACCTGCCTGCTGAGCCCCCGGAACTTGATCAGTCTGCCGTGCCCTGGCTGCCTTTTGAAGAAAACTGGAATACCGGGCTGTTTGAAACCAACCAATGGGATACGGAAGGAAATGGAAACTGGCGCATTGCAGGACAGGTTGGCAATGCAGCGCCGTCAGCGGAGTTTTTCTACAGTCCTGCCATGACTGATTATCATTTAGCTCTTACGTCCAGGCTCCTGAATGCCACAAACCTGAGTGATGGAGATATTTACCTGGCCTTTGACCTAAAACTGTCAAGTTTAAATCCAACTGGTACCGAAAGTCTCAAAGTCCAGATTTCATCGGATACAGGGTGGATAACAAGATATGCTTTCGAGAATCAGAATAACATCAACTGGACCAGCTACAAACTGAAAATATCCGGATATACAATCGGAAAGATTTTCAGGGTGAGATTTCTGACAGAAGGTCAAAATAGTCTCAATATCTACAACTGGATGCTTGACAACATCCGGATATTCAGAATATGTGCGGCTCCGTTGAATCTTGAGGCAAATATCAATTTCCCGATATTAAATGAAGTACGAATTACCTGGGATCCACCCGATGGTGGAGCAGGTTTCTCCGGCTGGGTCGGATGGGACAGCGGGATTAATGACGATGCCCTCGGGCTCGTCGGTGGAGGTACATTCAGTTATGCCACGAGGTTCACACCAGCACAACTGGTCAATATGGAATTCGAAAGTCTCACAAAGATTCGATTTTTTCCTTATGCCGGGGCTTCTTTCGAAATGAAGGTATGGACCGGAAACAATGCTGCCCAACTGGTATTAAATCAAGTTGTTCCTGATCCTGTTATCGGAGTCTGGAATGAGGTTGTACTCCAGAGCCCAGTGCTGATTACAGCTCAGGAAGAACTCTGGTTTGGTTTTACAGTTTCACATGAAGACGGTTTTAATCCAGCTGGTATTGACTCAGGGCCTGCTATAACAGGTTTCGGTGATATGATCAGCCTGGATGGAGTGGTCTGGGAATCCATAAGTATAGAATACGGCCTGAATTACAACTGGAATTTACAGGGATATATTGAAATGATTGGGAACAACAATCCATTGAAACCACAGAATAATACCGCTAAAAAGCAAGGGAACCACCTTAGTGCAGATAAAACGGTGATCAATCAAAATCGGACGCTTTTTAATTATGATGTCTATAAAAATGATGTGCTGCTGGGTTCTACTTCAGATACCAGTTTTATTGATACAGCCTATGTCTTTATGGAGGAATCCTGTTATAAAGTTCAAGCTGTGTATTCAGATTGTATGAGTGATTTTACTGAACCAGATTGTGTACTTATTGTTTCCGGATTGCCTGAAAATATAGTTCAATGTTACCCCGTCCCGGCCCATGAGCAGCTGAGCATCACACTTGAATCCGACCTGTCCTCACTGAGCATCCTGGACTTCAATTCCATCCCGGTGTTTGAGCGGAAAAACCTTCAAAAGGGCACCCTCACCGTCAATACCGCTGAATTCAGGAATGGCCTGTACCTGATCAGGGCGTTTGACAGCTCAGGAAAACCTTATCATGCAAAGTTTATTATTCAACATTAACTAACTGATTATGAAATTTCTTTACATTCTCAACCTTAAATACAATCTGACCCTTCTGTTGATGCTGCTTTCAGGATGTGCTGCAGCCCAGCTGTCTTTTAGCCGACTCAGCAATGCTCACGACTTCACGGCAGAATCCAGGCCGGATACCGCCATCCTCTTGCCTTTTGTAGAAACCTGGGATTCAGGTCTTTTCGAAACCAACCTATGGGAGACCGGTGAAAACAGCCATTGGAGAATTTCCGGTCAGGTGGGGCTTACAGCCCCTTCTGTTGAGTTTTATTACAATCCTCCGCTGGCCGGATATCAGCAGGCCCTTACTTCCCGTTTGCTGAGCGCTGAAAACCTGATTGACTGGAACATTTTTCTTTCATTTTCACTGAAACACAGCAGCTTCAACTATACTGGTCTGGAATCCATGAAAGCACAGGTGAACACTGGCAGCAACTGGACTACGGTATGGGAAGCATCAAATACAGAATTGTTGTCTTGGGAAACCTACACACTGAACATTACCAGTGAGGTTATCGGTCAGGAATTCCGCATCCGTTTTCTTGCTGAGGGACAGAACTCCGCAGATATCATCCAATGGCTGATCGATAACATAAAGGTTTTGAAAGGGTGTGCTATACCCACAAACCTGAAATGCGATATTATTTATCCGAATTATAATCAAATCGTCCTGAGCTGGGACCCTCCGGGTTTTGTTCCTTCCGCCTGGATGCATTGGGACAATGGCATGAACCACGATGCCATCGGCCTCACCGATGGCGGAACCTTCATGGTTGCAGCCCGTTTTACAGAGGATGATCTGGCCCCTTATGCCAGTAACAGCCTTACCCGCATCCGGTTCTTTCCCAACGCCGATGCAGACTTTGAGCTGAAAGTCTGGGTTGATGAAAATGGTTCACAGCCTGTTACTTCTCAGATCGTTGACTCAATCACCGCCCATACCTGGAATGAAATCATTCTCAGCAATCCGGTACTGATTACCGGCACCACGGAGTTGTGGATTGGCTATTCAGTTACTCATGTCCCTGGCATTCTTCCCGCCGGTATCGACTATGGCCCGGCAGAGGCTGGTTTCGGCGACCTGATTTCCCTTGATGGAACCTCCTGGGTTTCAATGGCGACAGAATACAATTTCAACAATGACTGGAATATACAGGGGTTGATATCACAACCCGATGGCAAACTGCAACTACTGAGTACATCTAATCCTGCCCAGCAGGAATTCCCGGCTTTACCTGACCAGCAAAAGCTTTACAACAGGCAGTTACAAGGCTACAATATTTATGACTGCTCAACCAACATAGTTCAACTGATAGGATCAACCACCGAAACAACCTTCATTTACGAGCCCACCCCACCGAACGCACCACATTGCTTTATAGTTTCAGCTGTTTATGAAGATTGCGAAGGGTTTTCGGGGGTGTGCGGCATAATTGTTTCGGTGAATGAAGCAGAACCCGTACCCTTCGGCTTATATCCTGTACCGGCTGACGAAATGATTTACCTCAGCCTGGATGAGGAAATTGATCGCCTGCTGGTTACAGATCTTCTCGGCCGCGCAATCTGGCTGGAGGAACGGTTGGAAAGAGGAGTTCATTCCCTGAATACATCATGGTACAATAATGGCATCTATATCCTTAAAATACAGCATGGTAAGGGAAAAACCTTCCGGCAAAAGTTTGTCGTTAGCCATTAGATGAGAAATCAACCTGCAATGCATAACTTAACATTGATTTAACATTGGCTTAAACTATACTTAACGATGCAGGGATATTTTTGCATCATCAAAAAGTTTAAACCATGAAAACAGCCATCAAAGCAGCTTCCGCACTTGCATTCATTCTGATATTCAGTGTATCTCTCTTCGCAGAAGGATACCCGACATCAACACCCGCAGCAAATGCAACAGCAGTCGTTTCAGGTACCGTACTCGACAATGCAACCGGCGAAACCCTTGCCGGAGTTGCCGTTACCGTTGAAGGAACCGAAACCAGGGTTTATACTGACCTCGATGGAAATTTCACCATCAGCGGATTACAGCCAGGTAAATATAACCTGATTCTTTCCATGATATCCTACAAAAACAGTCTGGTTGAAAATGTACAGCTTCAGGCCAACGAAAAGGAAGTGATTGATATAAAACTGGACAACAAATAGCATAGTGTGTGTGTGTGTGAATAGTTAAGGGGCCGTGCGTAGCACGGCTTTTCCTTTTTATGGACCATCCTTTCCCTGATATTCCTGCGATTTCTCATGTTTTCACAGGTTCTGTAATGGTTGAGCCAAAGAGTCGTTGAAACACGTGGAATGGATAAGCATGGGCCAGCAAACAAGATCAATGGACTATGGCTTTTTGCTCTTATATTGTTAAACAATGAAACCGCTAACAGCATTACCATGGAAATCCCGGCAACTGACCGCTGAACCTATCCCCTTCTCTTTTATCCTTTCTGAAGTATTGACGTTTCTGAGCATTCACATCATTTTCTTCCATCGCTTATCGTGGATGCCTTATGGCACATTTGAGAGTCGCGATCCGACACCTTAAAATGAGGCGTAATGTGCATCAGTAACGACTGAATACCTTTCAGCAGGATTCCCGGATGACATTCTCAATGATACAGACAAAGCAAAGCATATCACAGGAGAAAACACCTTACAGCCACCGAATGCATCGGATACCAGGATGAAACGAGTGTAAGACCAGAACAGAATCCAAAAAAAAACAGCCGAGGGAATCAGGAGAAATCGCCTCAGCTGCCACAATCAGAAATCAGGAAGATCAGTCGTTGTACTCCCTTTCCATAATAAGTTTACCTGACTCATCCCATTGCTTCCAGGTGCCGGTCTTCTTTCCCATGGTATAGTGCATTTCATAAAGCATGGTGCCCTTGTTATCCCAGATATACCACGCTCCATCTTTCAGGTTGTCTTTGTACGAAGCTTCGGCAATTTTCACCCCTTCTTCACTCCAGGTGATCCAGATACCATTTTTCTTTCCTTCGGTATATTGCCACTGCTCTTTTTTATTGCCGTTTTCGTAATAATGATTCACGGTTCCGTCTTCGAGCCCGTTTTTAATGGAGAGTTCAACAAGGATTCTGCCATTGTCGTAATACTCAATATGGGTGCCGGTGTAAAGCATTCCTTTTTTATAATAAAGGCCATCTTTATACTCCAGGTTCTGAGAAAATCCCAACGATACCAGCATCAGAAACAAGGCAGTAAGTAAAGCGTTTTTCATGATATGAAATTAAGTTGTTTAGATTTAATGTAAAAATATGAACTTCTTCATTGAGAATGATTGAAATGCCTGCATCTTTATCATTCATCAGAAGAATTTGTAACCCACCCTCAACTGGAAAGTTCTTCCCTGTTTCAGGTAAGTATAGTATTGATCGGCTGCTTTGTATGACTGGAATACCGACTCTTTGACATCGCCCAGCAGGTTATCAATTTTGAGTCCGACCTGAAGCTTTTTACTTTCACCAAAGGATTTATTGATGTTGAGGTTCAGGCAGTTGAAGGGTTTGGTATAAACATCCGGCCGATCGGCAATTCCCACCACTTCGAGGGTAGGGCCCTGTACATTGTAGTAGATACCGGCTTCCAGGCCTTGAAGGAACCCTTCACCAGAACCATCGTAAGCCAGACCGGCATTGATGATATAGGGTGCCTGTCCTGCCATATTCCGGTACTCATCAATGGTTTCTCCTGTCCTTGCATTCTCGAGCCGGGATTCATATTCTGTTGAACTCAGTTTTATCCGCGATTTGGTGAAGGTAAAATTGGAGCTCAGGCTGATGGCTGAAAGCGCAGGATTAATAAATCCGAGGTTCTTTCTGAACTCAGCCTCCATCCCGATGAGGGTACCATCGCCTACATTCCGGGGCTGGAAGGCTCCTGCCTGGGTAAAATACTGTACGATTTCTATCGGGTCAACGAAATACTTATAGAATGCCCCGAATGAAACTGTCTGTCCTCCTTTACCAAACATTTCCCACCTTGCATCAAGGTTATCAATGTGGGTGCTGGTCAGGTTGCCATCCCAGTAGGTTATTCCAAGTTCTTTGTCTGCATCGGTGAAAAGACCACCGATAAAGGTCCTGCCGGTAATTGCATCAAAGATTTCGGCATACGACAATTCTTTCATCGAAGGGCGTGCAATCGTTCTTGAGTATGAAAAACGAAGATTCTGACTCGTACTGAGGTTTAAAATAACGTTGGCTGCCGGAAAAACATCCAGATCATCAAGCACCTTCTCGTTATCCAATACAATGTCGCCCAACTGATTCTGCCCTGTATATCGTTGCTGGTACAATTCGGTTCTTACTCCAAGAATAAGTTTCAGGTACGAAAGCGGTGACATTTCCCACGACAGGTACCCTGCGGCATTCAGGTTGTTGGCTTCAAACTGGTTTGGGTTAACCGGAATAAAGGGCGTTTCGAAAGTTGTTCCCCGCCCTGAATTTCCATTATACGGCCAAAGGTTTTCAGCGAAGAACAATTCATCAGGATCACCGGTTAAAGGAATATTCCGAACATTCAACTGAAAGTTACGGATAATAAAATTGCGGTCCTTGCGGGTTGCCAATCCCCCGAACCTGATCTGCGACTTTTCACCAAAAAGATTTAGGTTTCTGGTCAGATCAACAGTTCCTGACAGGCTGACTTCATCCAGTTCACGCCATATCCTTTCGGGGAAACCAGCTTCAGTACCAATGATAAAATCGCCATCTTTAACTTCATAGCGGGTAAAACGGATATCGGGATCGTCCATTTTCGAAAACGACGGTGATAGTTTCCATTCGAGCTGCCAGTTGTTGTCTGCAAACAAATGTTTTCCATTCAGCAAAAGGTTGGTCATTGATCGCTGGGTAAATTCGAGATTGTGCTGCACTCCTTCAAAGATGGCACCCAGGTCTGAATTGCTGTAATTGAAGATGCCGGCCCTCTTCTCTCCATTCTGGAGATGAAGGATATTCAACCTGTACTTTGAGTATTTGGTTTTCACAGCAATCCCTGCCATACCGCTGATCATCACATTGTTCACACCCAGACCACCTTGCTGGAATTCCCGGTAATCCATTTCGTAAACTTCCGGTTTTGCAGGATCAACGCCATACCTGCCATATTCCGCTTCCTCATAATACTCAGATGAGTTCTTATAAGAAAAGGAGGCATTGTAACCCCAGGTAACCTTCTCCTTCGGAATCTGATTCCCAATGGAGAATCCTAAATTGTAATCCAGCATGCTGGTTTCACGCGTTGTACCCATCTCAGGATCAAAACTTTCAAGAATTTCCTTGTATCTCAGCCCTTTCTCTCCGTTGGGATTCCCCGCCACTTCTGAAAACTGAGGTATATTTTCCACGGCTGGAATGGCACGGGTTCCGTCATCAAAACCTAAGAAATCGGTACTTCCCCCTTCATAGGTTAAAAAATCACTGTTGAAGTTGAATAATGGGTTGTAGCCAAGACTGAGCGAAATATTGCCCATCTTTAATTCCGGGAAGTCTTTGGTTTCAATATCCACAACTCCTCCGGTAAAATCTGCCGGAAGATTTGCACTGAATGATTTATGCACAATAATGTTGTCAACGATGTTGGTTGGAAAAAGGTCCATCTGAACTGTATTTCTGTCAGGATCAATCCCCGGAATGTCCATTCCATTGAGAATGGTTTTGCTGTATCTATCGCCCAATCCACGCACATACACATACTTGCCTCCCTCAACTGAAACTCCGGAAACCCTTTTCATAGAAGATGCAGCATCTGAATCACCGATTTTCCTGAAATTGGCAGCTGAAATACCGTCAATCAGGTTTGCTGACTTTTGCTTCATGGTCAATAGGGCAACTTCTGAATTTCTGACGGCTTCAGCGGTGATGGTAACTTCAGCCAGTTCAATTTTGGCTTCCTTCAGTCTGATGTTCTCAAACAGCGTGACTTTTCCTGAAGTAACGGCAACATCTTTAAGGTTTACTGTTTCATAAGAAATGAATGAAATTCTTATGTTGTATTTACCCGGTGCTATATTCAGGTTGAATTTACCGTCAAAATCCGTTAGGGTTCCTGTAGTGGTTCCTTCAACAAAAATTGTCACCCCCGGCAGGGTTTCACCGGTTGCATCGTCAAAAACATTCCCCCTTATAAATCCATTCTGAGCCAGAAGCAGCTTACCTGTGAGGACAAAGAACAACAGGATTGAAAGAAATTTTAAATTGTGCATACTTTTTAATTAATATTAGGAATGATCGGTATTCGTTAATAAAGCCCGCAGGGTTAAACCCTGCGAGCTTTAATGAAATCAGGAAAGTTGTTTTATTTCAAAGAACCGGAAGTATAGGCCCATGACCAACCTTCAAATTTGGTAAGATCTGCGCCTACTGTATTGGCATCCAGTGCAACACTGCTTACAAAGGCGTCAGAACCACCTTTGAAGAAATCTGAAATGGCTGATCCGTCAGGAAGGGTAACTTCCAGATTGCTGAAAACACACGTGTAATCTACCGGCAGCTGATCGAAATCCTGTCCGTCTTTGATGTCACGGAAGTAAACATTCATCATATCAACGTAAGAGTTGGCATCGTTGTCAACCAGTCCGTCGGCCGCCAGTGCATAAACGGTTCCGTTTTTGATGGTATGTTTTGCAGCCATTGAACCTTCAGGTCCGTCGAGTTCAAAACACTCGTCACCGGCGTTTACAACCACGAAGTTATCCAGGGTACCACCCCATGACATATCAGTATCCACTGCATCATCGCCAGGATTCCAGATAATGGCATTCTTCACATTTACGGTTCCGCCAAACCATTCGATACCGTCATCCTGGTTACCAATAATTTCGACATTCTCGATAACAGTACCTGAACCGACACCGCCGAGGGTAAGACCGTTGATTTCGTTGCCTTCACCAATGTTGGCACCTCCATGACGGATAGATACGTATTTAATAACACCGGAATTATCAGCGGCATCAGAACCGCCGAACAGACCATTCTGATCTGAAGGAGGAATTCCTTCAATCTGCATTGAAGCTGCACTGGCTGATATCGGCGCATTACCGAGGATCAGCAGACCGCCCCACAAACCATTCAGGCTGGGGTCAAGGTTCGGACTGGCAACTTCGCCCGGCATAATTTCGTCGGCAATGGATGTGAAGATAATCGGAGATGAAGCGGTACCTTCAGCCATGATTTTACCTCCGCGGGCAATCAGCAATGCTGTGGCATTGGCTCCGGTTCCGGCTTCACCTTTAACCACAACTCCAGGTTGAATAGTGAGTGTAACTCCGGAAACAACAGCGATCCTGCTGCCCAGAATGTATACCTTTCCGGTTTCCCAGGTGGTGTTCTCGGTGATGTTGCCGGTGATGGTGTATTCCATCTGTTCTTCCAGTACACTGATTACAGCTGTTCCACTGGCTGTCTGGCTTGAATTATCAGTTACAGTAAGTATAACACTTCCTGCACCAACGGTTGTCCCTGCAGTATAGGTAACAACAACTGAACCTGATTTTGAACCGGCGGTACCGTCGGTTTTGATTACGGCTGTGCCATTGGTGGCAGAAACCGCTGCTGACTTGAATCCTGCATCAGCAGTGTAATTAAAAGTTAATTCTACATCAGCGCTGAATTCAGCAGAAACAGGAGCAGGGGTAGAAACTACAGGTGCACTAAAAGTTTCTTCGTCATCTTTACAGGCAGTAAATACTGCGAGTGAAGCAACAAGAGCAAACATCAGAATTTTCTTCATACTTTTTTTTGGTTTGGTTTATGACTGCAAAGTAATCCAATCAAATCCGGATAGACTTTAAGCTACTTTTAAATGAATGTTAAGTTATTGTTAAACAGAACCAAATAAAAACCCGGAGCATTACCCTGCTGACCAGCTTAGTAATATCCTCAATTAAATTTGTTCCCTGAATAAAACGGATTAAATGGTTTTTCAAAACTTTACTCCCCGACTACCTTATCAGACATCATTGCATAATCCCTGTTTTCTTCTAATTTTGCGGATGAATCAACTTTGAAATCATTATCGAGACTGTTTTCTGTTTCAATCCCCTGAAACTGATTCAAGGTTCAATATTCTCTGTCCATGAATCTAGCTGAAAAGTCAGCCATTACCATCAACTCCCTGATGTTGTATCTGCTGGCGTATTTTTTCGTATTTATCGGTCATCAGGCTTTCACGGTGCTGGCCGCGTATATTTTCAGTTACCCGCTGCAGGTAAACTATACCGAGATCTACTTCCTCGTATACAAATATGCCTGGACATTTGATTCTGTGAAAATTATCTACAGCGCCGGCCCCATTTTCTGTGTACTGCTGGCAATCTTTATGATTGTGGTGGCCTTTCGTTTCAGGGAATACGACGGGCTGCTCAAGGTGTTCTTTCAATGGGGTTTTGTTCACAGTATCAGCCTGACTCTCGGTTCTGCCATTGCCGGTGCACTCCTGGATGAGGGTTTCGGCCATGTTCTGATGTGGATGTATACCCCCGATACCGGAAAGCTGATTGTTACACTGATCGGGTTGTTCGCACTGGCAGCGCTGGGATTTGCCTTAACCCGCCTTTTTGTGCTGTCAGCCAACACTTATTACAACCAGCTGGCCTTCGAACAGCGCCGGAGGTTTCTCTTTCAGCAGCTGCTTCTCCCCTACCTTATTGGCTCTGCAGTCATTTTCGGGCTGAGATTTCCGATGGATTACTATGAACTTTTCAGGATACTGATTCCGGTTATCGTGATCCTTCCTTCATTTATCAGCGGTGGAGGATCAACTGTGCTATATTTTGACGAAGAACCAAAAACCATAAAAATAAGCAGCAGCCTGATCGCTGCTGCCTTCTCTTTTATTCTTGCCTACAGGATAATTCTTAATTTTCCCATCAAAATCTGATCACCGGCTGATGATCTGAAGTCGGGCTGACTTCTCCCCTGACCCGGTTTTTATGGTCACAAGATACAAGCCGGTCCGGAACTCGCTGGTATTCAGCGCAATTTCCTTTGAACTATAAGTACAGGAGTACACAACTTTTCCCGAAAGGTCCATAATATCAACCTGATTGATGGTCTCTGCCGACCTGATATTGACTTCTCCCAGTACTGAGGGATTGGGATAAAGTTCAAAAACAGATGAAGCCCTGGATGGAATACCAACCCCGGTATCGCAGCTGATCACGGCGCTCCAGCCATCAAAATCGTTAACGGCGTCAGAGGTAAAAGCAAAGGTCAAAGAACCACCCTCAACCGTGCCTATGATGTCATCGGGAATTTCATTCCCGCAGATACTGGCCAGCAAAGGAGAATCAGCTGTGGGTCCATCGTAAATGTTCAGCACATCAGCCGTGCATCCGGAAGTGTTTTCGATGTCAAGATTGGTAAAATGCACCCGCAGAACTTTCTCAGGATCGGCCGAGGTAAAGGTTGTGCTCAGGTTCTCTCCTGAACCATAAAAACCATCAGGACCATGGCTGTCGTAAAAACGGGCGTAACACAGGGATGGGTTCAGATTCCCGATAAAATAATCCGGCGTCACGGTAATATAGTCTTCCTTAACCAGCTGATTGCCACCGATGGCATTCGCAACATAAAGTGAAACTGCATATTCTCCGGGTTGATTGTAGGTAACAACCGGATTCGCTTCCGTAGATGTGTTTGTATTGGCGCCTTCAAAGGTCCATAACCGGCTTGAAGGATTTCCGCCGGAAACATCGTTAAACTGTATACTGCCTCCGGCATGGGTAATGGTATCGGATGAGGTAAATGCGGGAATTGCGCTTCCATCCCACAGTTTCACATTCCGCCATACGGTATTCTTATCTGCCACCACTACATTCTGTATGGTTCTGGGCATATAGCCTTCAGCAAAAAAAGTCAGGTTATAGGTTCCGGCCTTTAATAGCCGGTGATAATTGCCAACCGGCAGGCTGGTAAAAACCATGGAACTATCCATGTCGTGACCACTGATAAATACCTGTGCCTTTATTGGCTCACCGGTAACTGAATCAGAGACGATACCCCTGACTCCATACGTTGATTGCTCAATATAATTCAGAAAAGAACGATAGTTATAATTCCAGTGATTAACTAACTGATTGGCAGGCAAAAGCTTGGTTGCCGAAATCTCTATGGTTGACTCACGGCATTGCTGAAAATAGTTCATATAATCCTGTCTGCAACCTGCAGTGGTGTACCAGGCATAACCATTGGTAATTCCGTTGTCGAGATCGGTTAAATACCCAGGAGGGCTGTTGGCATGGCAGGTATCCGCGTATTCGCGGCTTACAAACACCCACCAGTTGTTGTCTGCTGCAAGTCTGCTCCAGGTGTCCCACGGATAGTTAACCACTTCCGCGCCCCCATGGAAATTGGCCGACATCACAAAACTGCGGCTTTCGGCAAGGTTCATAAAAGCCACTGTTTCCGGCTGCCAGGCTTCACCGTCGGGATGGGGGCCATCTTCCGGATCGGGATAATTTCTGTTGAGGTCCACGTAATTGGCATTGTACCTCTGTGCACCGTTAACGGTATTGTTACCTCCGGCATAGGTTCCATCCGGATTCGCATTGGGATTGATCCAGATATCAATGTTGTTCACCATTTCGGTTACCCGGGGATCAATGTTATAATTGGTCAGTAAATAATCAATCAGATGAAGCATCAGGACATAACCCGTGGTTTCGTCGCCATGCATGGTCGAAGTATAAAGAAACTCCGGCTCATTCTCCTCAACATTCACATTATCAGATATCCTGATTGCCAGCAGTTTACGCCCGCTCGGCAAAACAGCGATGGTCTGCAGGGAACAGATATCGGGATAATTGGTCGCGAAATCCTGCATGATCTGCTCATAGGCCGGATAAGTCGGATAGTAGTTCCAATCAAGAATGTCCCGCACATCACCTGACATGAGGGGATTAATCAAAGTACCCGGATGCTTCAACCTCAGGAAGCTGCGGTCACCGTTCTGCTTCAGCCGGTTAAACTCCTTTTTGCTGGCATAGGCAAAAAGGGTATCGCCTTTAACATTGTCGATACTGATGATTCGGGTTAACTGTGCGGCATCTGAGGCCGAACCGGGCAATGCAAAATAAATTTCGTTCACATTGCCGAATTCCTTATCGGTATCGACCGAAAGCACAGAGGTCTGGCCAATGGCATTCACTAAAACAAACGAAAGCAGGAGCGTGATAATTGACTTCATGGTTCAGTAGTTTATTCAGGATTCAATTCCTTTTTCTTTAAGTTCAGTAATCAGTGTGGTTAACAGGGATTGGGTGGTCTTGTTGACTTTCACCACCGGCAAACGAAGGTTGTTCGGAACAATTTTCATTACATCGAGCGCTGCTTTGATACCACCCGGGCTGCCATCAGCAAAAAGGGCGTTGATAAACGGAAGCAACAGGTAATGAAGCCGGCGGGCTTCTGCCATTTTGCCATCCAGGGCAGCTTTCACCATGGCAGCGAAAGTTGAGGGGTAGGCATTGGCAACTACGGAGATTACTCCGTCGGCACCAGCTGCAATCAACGGAAGCGTAATTCCATCATCGCCCGAGATTACCAGAAAACCTTCTGGCTTGTTGTTGATAATGTCCATAATCTGTCCGAAATTACCGGATGCTTCCTTAACGGCAATGATGTTGTCAAACTCCCTGGCCAGTTCAAGGGTTGTTTCTGCCGTCATATTTACCCCGGTACGTCCCGGCACATTGTAAAGAATCACCGGCAGGGGACTTGCACTGGCGATATGCTTGTAATGTAGATAAAGACCCCTTTGCGTTGGCTTGTTGTAGTAAGGGGTTACCGAAAGTATGGCATCAAACCCGTCAAAGTCGCCATGACTGAGGGTTGAAACCACCTCCTGGGTATTGTAGCCGCCAACCCCCAGCACCAGAGGGACTCTTTGACTAACAACATCCTTCACAAATCCGATGAGTGCAAATTTCTCATCTTTCGAAAGGGTTGCCGCTTCTCCGGTGGTTCCAAGAACTACCAGATAGCCTACCCCACCTTCAAGGGTGTGTTCAATCAGTTTCTCCAGTGAGCCGAAATCAATGGTCCCCTGCTTGTGAAACGGGGTTACCAGTGCCACCCCGGTGCCTTTAAATTTTGTTGCCATATATTTTCATGGATTAATAACCGTTTTTAAATAATCAACTGATTTTAAAGGCACTGGTATAATGCACCATCTGCCTGATCAATGTATCACCATCCATCTGTTCACCTGAGTCTATCATCAGATCATAAGGCATCCCGGGTTCACCCGAGGTCTGACCAAGTTTAAACTTAGCACTGGATAAGGATGCAATGTAGTGCAGGGGAAATTCATCCCTGGTGCTCAGATCAATCAGCATATCAAATTCGCAACTGATAAACTTCTTCACAAAATCTGCTTTAGGCCGCATAAAGAAATCAAGATCTTTGGGCAGAATCAGATCATAAGAGAGTTTCTGGGCATAGTAAGGAGGAAGCTTGTTAAACTGGAAATATCCGATAATCTGAACTTTTTTCCCGACAAGATTAAGCTCATTGGCAAACCGGCTGACCCTGTCATAATCAGCCTCCGATCCCATACTGAAAAGAATACCGATATCCCTGGCATCCGACAGATTGGATGCCCTCAGATCACGCCTGAACCTGGATAAATCTTTCCTGAGAAAATACCAGCCAAGCTTAACACGTACTTTCGTGATAAAATTCAACGTGTGGTTTTGTTAGAAAAATGAGCGATATCAATTCCTTAGCCGGGTTCCTCCCTGAAAAAAGCCGGCCGGTTCAACGATGGCATAAAAATATAAAACAAAAGAACCCCTTCCGTTGAACCATCCATATTTTTGTGATTATTTGATCATTTTGAAGTTCAGGATTGCATCAACCCGGTCTATCTCAGGATCAGGCAAACCTTAGATGGAATGCACCTTTACGATCAGTCCTTGATAACTCTCTTAAGTTCAAGCAGGTTCATCGGATTGGAGCCAAGGTGATGGATATTTTTCCGTGTAAACCGCAGAACCTGGTCATAAAAAAGGATTACCACCGGTGCATCGGCCATCACAAGACTATCGAGCTCCCGGTATATCAGCGACCTTTTCTGTAAATCTGTTTCACCGGCTGCCTGTTTGTATATTCTGTCGAAAAGGGGATTTGAATACTGGGTAAAATTGGGACCAGCCGGACTCTGGTTAATCGAATAAAACAGCGACAGGTAGTTTTCTGCATCAGGATAATCGGCAATCCATGAACCCCTGAAAAAGGGCACCCTGGCCTGGGCAATATTTTCCCTGAGGGTTGCCGGTGGGCTCACATCAATCTTCACACGGATGCCGCTTTCACTCAGCTGACTCTGGATAAACTGGCACAGGTCAAGGTAAGATGCGTTGGTCGACAGGGTAATTGGAGGCAACCCTTTCCCCATCGGGAAACCGGCCATTGCCAGCAACTCTCTGGTTTTCTGAGGATTGTAATCATACCCATATTGAGCATCCCTGAAGTGACCAGGCATTCCGGCTGGAATAAAACCCCGGGTACCCGGTTCACCAATCCCGTTGCGAAGATACCGGATCATCCGCCTTCGGTCAAATCCATAATTGATGGCCTGCCTTATCTCCTTCTTATTCAATGGATTCCCAACCATTGAGCTGTTCAGGCTGTCGGTGATAAACCCAAGATACTCCGTATTCAGGTATGGCTGACTCACCATGTTGATGCGATCGGCGTAATCAGGATTCAGCTTTCCGGATGCCGTGAGAATCACATCCTTATAGCCCGCGTCCAGCCCCGAGATGAAATCAAGATTCCCCTTGATAAATTCAAGAAAGGCTGATTGCTTGTCGACAATAAAGGTAACGGCTACTGCGTCCAGGTAAGGTAAACGCCGGCCATTTTCCTGCTCAAAATAATGCTCATTCCTGAGCAACACCATTTTCACCCCTTCTTTCCACATTTTAAACTTAAACGGCCCGGTACCAACAGGGTTCGACCTGAAATCGGCCCCGTAATACGAAACGGCTTCGTGCGGTACCACAGCGCAATACTGCATAGCCAGCATTCCGGTGAAAGGGGGAAACGGTTTTTTCAGGCTTATGGTCAGGGTTGAATCGTTCAGGGCTTTAACCTGCAACTTACCATCTATCCGGGCAACAGGTTCCATCACCCAGGCTCCCGGTGATGAAAGTGTCGGATCGGTAAGCCGGTTCAGACTGAATACGAAATCGGTAGCCGTTACCCTGCGGCCAATGCCCGAACTGAAAACCCTGCTGTCGTGGAAGTAAACATCATTCCGCAGTGTAAAGGTGTAGAGGCAGCCATCTGCCGAAACATCCCAATGCTTCGCAATGGAAGGAACAATACGAAGATTGCTGTCGAGCTGAACAAGACTGTTAAACAGTTGATTATCCGCCCAAACATTCGCCTGATTCCTGGCAAAGGCCGGGTCAAGGGAGGTTATTCCTGCCGACTCATTGTAGCGGAAAACTTTTCTGTTTTGCGGATTCTTTCCTGGTCCGCCGCATTGACTCAAAATAATAAGCAGGAAAAATCCCGCGACTGTCAGTCTCATCAGGGCTTAAGGCAAATAATACAGCAAAAATAGCACAATTGAACTGCCGGCCGTTACCATGGCAGACTAAAATCAGCTTTTACGCCATGAACCCTGGCCATGAATGATTGTTTTCGTATTTTTATCAAATCATGAACAGGTGTTCTCTTTACCTGAACTTTACCTGCAGGATTTTGTTTCCTCATAGAAGAGTCTGATCATTTTTTCTTTTCAACCTCAAAATCAACAACCACTGCCTCATCAAATCTTAATCACATGAATATCAGAACGATTACTGGACTACTGGGTTTGCTTACTGCTTTTTTTCCCGCCATGGCCCAATACCACGAGCATACTCCCGTCAGTGAAATCTGTTCACATTCAAAGCAAAAGCGGGCGAATGTTGAAGTGATGGAAGTGCTTTCGCCCAATTCGCCAAAACACGCGTTTGACGTGATCGATTACAACCTTGATCTGGATCTCTTTCATTGTTATTCGAATCCTTATCCGAGGAGTTTTACCGGAACAGAAATCATCACTTTCAGGGTGGATACTGCACTGAATTCCATTCAGCTGAATGCGGATCAGACCTCCTTGCTGGTAGAGTCTGTCGGGATGAGTGCCACTTCATTTTTCCATGAGAACAATATCCTTACCATTGATCTGGATGCCACCTATCAGCCGGGCGATACAGTAATGATTTCGCTGGAATACAGCCACCTCAATGTGATTGACAATGCCTTTTATGTAAGCAACGGCTTTGTTTTTACCGACTGTGAGCCACAGGGAGCCCGCAAATGGTTCCCCTGTTACGACAAACCGAGCGACAAGGCAACCCTCACCCTACGCGCCAAAGTTCCGCTGAACGTTAAACTGGGATCTAACGGAAGCCTTGCCGATTCAGTGGTTGTGGCCGATTCACTCTGGTTTACCTGGGTGAGCAGGGATCCTGTAGCTACCTACATCATGGTGATCAGTTCAAGGGTAAACTACAACCTGGATATCGTTTACTGGACCAAACCCGGCCCTCCCTATGATGTAATTCCCATCCGCTTTTACTACAATCCCGGAGAAAACCCCAGCCCCATCAAGAACCAGATCACAGCAATGGCCGACTTCTATTACTCGCTGTTCGGTGATCATCCCTTCGAAAAAGATGGTTTTGCTACGGTAGGCCCTCAGTTTACCTGGGGTGGAATGGAGAATCAGACACTTACCTCCCTCTGCCCCGGATGCTGGTACACCTCGCTCATTGCCCATGAATTTGCACACCAGTGGTTCGGCGATATGATCACCTGTGCCACCTGGGCCGATATCTGGCTGAATGAAGGCTTTGCTACCTATATTGAGGCGTTGTGGACGGGAGAAGTCAGTGGAGAACAGGCTTACATAAATGAACTCAACAGCAACGCGGCCTATTACCTGGCAAACAACCCGGGATGGGCTATATCCAACCCTTCCTGGGCGAACAGTCCCCCACCGAACGGAACCCTCTTCAATTACGCCGTTACCTATATGAAAGGATCCTGCATCCTCTACATGTACAGGTATTTGGTTGGAGACTCACTGTTTTTCAACAGCCTGTATGAATATGCGAACGATACGGTCAACTTCCGGTATCAGTCGGCTACCATCGGCGATTTTACCGACAAGATGAGCGAAGTTACGGGTCAGGATCTCAGCTGGTTCTTCAATCAATGGCTCTATGAACCGAATCATCCGGTGTACAATAACTCATACAGCTTTGAAAACCTGGGAGATAACCTCTGGAATGTAAACTTCTTCACCGAACAGATTCAGACAAACGCACCTTTTTTCAAAATGCCGCTCGAGTTGCAGGTACGGTTCTCCGGTGGTACCGATACGATTTTCAGGGTAATGAACGATTACAGCGGACAAGGATACGCCTTCCTGTTTGATAAAGAACCCATTGCCTTCACTTTCGACCCCAACAACCAGATATTGCTGAAACAATCTGCGACTGTTGTATCAGCAGAGAATCACAGGTTTACTGAAACCAGGTTATGGGCACCAAGACCCAATCCGGCTGGTAACCAGATAGTTGTGCCCTTTGATCTGGCTGAACAGGGAAAGGTAACGATTTCGGTCAGTAGCTTGAACGGGACTGAATTTCTGCGGACTGCTTTAGAAAATGTTCCTGCCGGCCATCATGAACAACAATTGGATCTGCACTCGCTTGCGCCGGCTGCCTATATCATTAAACTGTCTACGGGAAGTGGTGTTTTCACCGTTAAACTGGTCAAAGAATAGGGTTCTTTGACTGCCTGAATGCAATGGTTAGCAGTAAACTCAGCTTCAGATGAGTCTGCGTCCCAGTTTTTCAACTTTCTTTATCCAGGCTTCACGCCGGGTTTCAGAAGATATCTTCAGCGAACCTATGGTGGTTATGCGCACCGGCTTGATGCCGCAGAACTCAAGAATGCCGCGCTTCATGGCATTGTGTCCCGGGCGGCGGTAAACCAGCCAGTAATACCAGGGCGGGGTATCCATCGTTACGATGATCCTTGCCGAACGTCCGGTAAGCAGTTTGTCCCACAGCAATGAGCCCTTGCGGTACCTGAAAGCAAAACCCGGCAGGAAGGTACGGTCAATGAAACCCTTGAGCAAGGCGGGAAACGTTGACCACCAGTTGGGGTAGATCAACACCAGATGATCAGCCCAGGCAATCTCCTGCTGTGCATGAAGCAGGTCAGGCTCAAGTTCCTGATTGCCACGATATCCCTGACTGAAATTAATGTCGAAACTGAGTTTTCTTAAAACGAGTTCCCTGATTTCCGCACCCGATGCAATTGCTCCTTTTTTGTAGGCTTCCCTGAGCGAATCAGAAAATGTATCTTTTACCGGATGTCCCAGTATAATCAGTACTTTCTTCATTTCCAATAGCGGATAAAGTTCCGCTGAATATTATTGTTGAATACTTTTATGATTTTTTGCCTCTTTAGGGGCAGTTAAGGCCAGATTAATCACCTCAATCATCTGATCTACGTAGTGAAAACTGAGACCTTTCAGGTAAACCGGTTTTATCTCCTCAATATCTTTTCTGTTTTCATCCGACAGAATAATCTCTTTAACACCGGCACGCCGGGCAGCAAGTATCTTCTCCTTGATCCCTCCAACCGGCAGAACTTTCCCCCTCAGGGTAATCTCACCGGTCATGGCCAGTTTCGGCTTTACCGGCCGTTTTGTGAATGCCGAAGCCAATGCCGTAAACATGGTAATGCCGGCTGAAGGGCCGTCTTTGGGTGTTGCTCCTTCAGGCACATGCAGGTGTACATTCCATTTCTCGAAGACTTCGCTGTCGAGATCAAGCTGTCCGGCATGCGCTTTCAGGTATTCATAGGCCAGGGTCGCTGACTCTTTCATCACATCACCAAGGTTACCGGTAACACTCAGCAATCCCTTTCCGTGACTCAGGCTGGTTTCCACATAAAGAATCTCTCCGCCGGCAGGTGTCCAGGCCAGACCGGTAACCACACCGGCGTTGTGCGCTGTTTTCTCCGTAGTATGATTGTATTTGTCGCGGCCAAGTATCCGCTTGAGGTCGCTTTCATCCACCTCTACATTGTAGGCTTCGCCAGTAACAATGTATTTGGCCTGATGGCGGATCACTTTGGCGATCTGCTTTTCAAGCAGCCTGACCCCCGATTCACGGGTGTAACCGTCGATGATATTCTCCAGTATTTTTTTAGAAAAACTCAGTTGCGAAGGCTTTACACCATGCTCCTGCAACTGCTTGGGCACCAGATGCTTTCTGGCAATCTCAATTTTTTCTTCAGGCAGGTATCCGGTAATTTCAATGATCTCCATCCGGTCGCGCAAGGCCGGGTGAATGGTATTGAGGTTGTTGGCTGTAGCGATGAACATCACCTTTGACAGGTCATACTCCAACTCTATGAAATTGTCGTAAAATGTGCTGTTCTGTTCAGGGTCAAGCACCTCAAGAAGTGCTGCAGCAGGATCTCCGTTGATGTTCGCCCCGATCACCTTGTCGATTTCATCGAGCACAAAAACCGGGTTCGAAGCCTTTGCTTTCCTGATACTCTGAAGAATACGCCCAGGCATCGCCCCGATATAGGTCTTGCGATGACCACGGATCTCTGCTTCATCGCGCAGACCACCCAGCGACATCCTGATATACTTCCGGTTGACTGCTTCAGCAACCGATTTTCCGAGCGAGGTCTTCCCAACCCCCGGAGGGCCGTAAAGGCAAAGGATGGGTGACTTCATATCGCCCTTCAGTTTCAGCACGGCAAGGTATTCGAGAATCCTGTCCTTCACGGTTTCGAGGCCGTAGTGGTCGCGGTTGAGTACTTTCTGGGCAAACTTAAGGTCGAAGTTATCTTTCGTGTATTCATACCATGGCAGATCAATCAGCACCTGAAGGTAATTCAGCTGCATGGAGTACTCCATGGCAGCCGGATTCATCCGCTGCAGTTTCGAAAGCTCCTTAGTGAATACTTCTGCAGCATTCTCCGGCCATTTCTTGCTGGCTGCCCTGTTTTTCAATTCGGCAACATCCTGGGTGTGTGGATTGTCGCCGAGCTCCTCCTGTATGGTCTTGATCTGCTGATTCAGCAGATAGTCGCGCTGCTGCTTGTCGAGGTCAATTTTAACTTTGTTCTGAATCTGGTTCTTCAGTTCAATGATCTGAAGCTCCTTGGTCAGTAAACCAAGCACGGTGTTGGCCCTTTCGAGCAGGTCGTCGATGGCCAGCAGCATCTGCTTCTCTTCCAAAGAGATATTGAGGTTCGATGAAATAAAGTTGACCAGAAAAACGGGACTCTCGATGTTTCTGATGGCAAATACCGAATCAGATGGCAGGCTGGGTGAAAGGTTGATGATCTGAATGGCAAGATCTTTTATCGATGCCATCAACGCATTGAAGCCTTTGTCGCGTTTCAGGGGTTTATCGGAACCGAATTGCTCTACACTGGCAATAAAATAGGGATCCTGCTGTAGCATCTGCAGAATCCTGAATCTTTTCTTTCCCTGAATAATGGCTGTTGTGCTGCCATCGGGCATCTGAAGAAGCTTGATGATATAGGCGATGGTGCCGATCTCATTGAGGTCGCTGAATGCCGGATCTTCGATATCAACATCCTTCTGCGCAACTACCCCGATGATGCGATCACCCTTGTAGTAATCCTTGATCAGCCTGATGGATTTATCGCGTCCAACCGTGATGGGGATAACAACTCCCGGAAACAGTACTGTGTTCCGCAATGGAAGAATGGGCAATGTATCGGGAACAATCTCAGCATTCATCTGCTCTTCATCTTCCGAAGAGAGCAGGGGAATAAATTCTGTTTCATTCTCAATCAGATCGGTTAGCTTAATTCCGTCGTTGGTCATAGTTTAATGGTTAATCCTGACAAATGCTGCCAGCTTGACATATTAAATTGAAGTAAATACCTGTTATCCGGTATTGTCAAATAGCGTGCCGTTCAGAATAAAAAAAATCCGGCAGCATTTCTGGTACCGGATTAACAAGCCTTACCTGAAAAAGTTTACATCCTGCGGTAGTTGTGTGTCAGATTATACACATCTTCGATGAGTCTGGCATCCGTATCGGTAAACTCAAGATTTCTCCTCTTGTACATTCCTTTTGCAATTTCAATGGCCTTGGCAGGAAGGAAGGTGGTGAAGCCTGTTACGCCGCCCCATTTAAACGAAGAAATAAAATTCCGCTGGTAACCTGAGCCGAAAATGTTGGAGCTTACTCCAACCACGGTACCGGTATTGAACATGGTATTGATGCCGCATTTGGAATGATCGCCCATGATCAGGCCACAGAATTGCTGATTGGTATCCACGAAAGCCTCATCGGCATAATTCCAGAGTTTCACATGGTCGTAGGTATTCTTCAGGTTTGAGGTGTTGGTATCGGCACCCAGGTTGCACCATTCAGCGATCACCGAATGTCCGACAAAACCATCATGTGCCTTGTTTGAATAACCGAAGATCACCGAATTGGTAAGCTCTCCTCCTACCTTGGAGTACGGACCAACGGTTGAGGCACCGTAAATCTTGGCAGCCATCTTGGTTTGCGAATGGTCGCACATGGCCAGGGGCCCCCTGAGGTTCGACCCTTCCATAATCAGCACATCCTTTCCGATGTAAATGGGGCCATCGGTAGCATTCAGGGTGGAGAACAGGATTTCGGCTCCTTCCTCAATGAAAATGTTTTCCATGCCAATGGCGTGACTGCCGGCCGGCAGGGGTTTTGACTTACGTCCTTTGGTAAGCAGCTCGAAATCAGCCCTTATCGCGGCATCATTCTTCGCAAAGATGTCCCAGGTGTTCAGTATCTCTAAATAATCCGTTTCGGTTTCCACCTCATCAATGGCCCCTGACTGAACTTCAAAATCCTTTTCGTTCAGAAACATGGCAATCACCGTATCCCCTTTTACCAGGGCCTGTCCGGCTTTCAGGGTACCAATTTCCTTAATCAGGGATGCATTGGGACAAATGGCCCCGTTGATGATGATGTTGTCTTTTTCCTTGATCAGGGGATATTTATCTGCCAGGTATGTTTCAGTAAGTGTAGAAGTTTTGCAGTTAAGATACTTCTCCCATTTCTCGCGTATGGTCAGAATCCCGAACCTGATATCAGCCACGGGACGAAGAAAAGTTAACGGTAACAGGTTATTTCTTCTGGCCTCATCAAAAAGAACGTAGTTCATATATGAAATTTTATAGGTTGTCAACTGGAATCAAAAATAACAAAAAAGCCCCTTCGTTGTAAGGGGCTCGTCAAATCTTATCAACAACAGAATGCTGAAAACTTGTCAGGCTTTGTTGCGGTTTTCGAAATGCTTCTGATACTTGGTTTTGAATTTATCAACACGACCGGCTGTATCAATAAGCTTGATCTTACCTGTGTAGAAAGGATGCGAAGTATTGGATATTTCAAGTTTTACCAACGGATATTCTTTTCCATCTTCCCAGGTAATGGTATCCTTGGTGGCAACAGTTGATTTTGTCATAAAGACGTAATCATTCGACATGTCTTTGAAAACCACCAGTCTGTAATCTTTGGGATGAATGTCTTTTTTCATGAGTGCGTTAATTTGTATGTGACCCTGTTGTCCAAAATTATCAGGGTAAAGTTCTTTTTCTCTGTCAGAAAATGACTTACCATCATTTTTGAGGACTGCAAAAGTAAAAACATTTTTTTGATTTGCCAAAAATCATTCTCACATTTTTCAACAATCTTATTAACTATGGGTTATACCGACTGTAAAAACTGAAGAAAACCAACCTTCTCAAGAAACAGACCCGCCTCTTTGCTGCCTTGCCCTGCTGTTCCATCACCCGCCTCAGAGCCGGTATCGGATGACTGGCGAATACCGGTTGAGCCGGGCTTGTACTCCTCATATACGAGCACTCCGGTATTTCCTTTGAATGCCTGATCCTTCGTTAACAAGAGGAAACCCAGATCCTCGAAAGCTACGGCATTGATCAGAAACACTGACTTATGGTATTCGTAATGATTGAAATACCTGCTGTGATTGATGAAATTGTGATAGGCCGAAAGCGCTTCCTTCAGGCCCGAAAAGTCATAATTCTCCGGAACCTTCAACGATTTGATACTCCTGTATGATCTTCCGTAAAAGTTACAGATACCGGCGGCTGTTTCTCTCACCTCCTGCTGCGATTCCTCTCCTGTCAGAATGACAGTCGCCCGGCTGCTGCTAAGGTACAGGTGCGGCCACCTTCCAAAATAGCCGGCCACATCGGGTTTCTGCAAGGCATTGATGAATACAATGCCATCAAACCGGGGCAATGGTCCATCGGCCATTTCAATGCTGCTGGCTACTTTCTCCGAAAAACCCAGCAGATACTCCAGCAGGGTCTTGTATAAGCGTGCGCTCATCTCAGGAAGTTTCAAAATACAGCGAAAACCTGACACTGCCGCAAACAGAATCTCCCCTGCCCCTTCAAGAGCTGCCCCGGGATTGATGACAAAAGCCAGGGTCTTCGGGTTTGATGGCCTGTGTTCGGGATCGTGAATGGCTGATGCAGAAGACATTGCCCTGAGCCCTGATGCAAGTTGCCGGAGCGATTCATGAATGAACTCACGCGTTGACCAGGAATCCGCATGATGGTAATCACGGATAAACTCATCCAGGTCAACACCTTGCCAGATCACCGGATCCCCATCGCTGCCATCCGTTTGAAGCAGTGAGTCAATTCTGCCGGCCATCCGGGCAAACTCAGTTTTACAGTTATCCTGGTCGGTGGTCATTTTTGTCTGTGTATATTTGGTCACAAAATTATTCAAAAGATTTTCCGTTAAACATACAAACTGCAAACCACATTCTGTGTCAAAGAAAATTACCGCGGCCATCCTGATCATGGTCATCCTTCTTTCCGGTCCGCTTAAAGCCCGGCTGCCTTCCGCAGGTGTCAGTCAGGCCGAACTCTCGGCCCTCCTCGACAGCCTCCGCAAAATCAGGTCGGATTCTGCCCGCCTGAACCTCAATGAAGTTTTCTTTCACAAAGTTTACACTGCATTGTCCTCCGGTGTTCCGGCCCTCACGAATCTTGATTCGGTCAACATCACAAAAGCAGGCACTGAAGACGGCAGAATCCGCATCATTACCTGGAACATACAGCAGAACAACGGAGAGAACCTGTACTGTGGATTCATCAGCGATCAGCAACAGCAGAAAATCTTTCTGCTGAACATCCGGAAATCTGAACCTGTACTGGATGAAAATCAGGTATTTAACTCAGGAAACTGGCCGGGAGGAATCGTTTACAAAATCATCGACCGCAAAATGGGCAACCAGGCCAGGTACACTTTGCTGGTATGGGATGGGCTCAACAGAAGGGAATCGCGCAAATACCTGGATGTGCTTACCTTCGACAAACAAGGCAATCCGGCTTTCGGGTCAGGCATTTTCAAAACCAGGGACGGCATCAAAAACCGCATCGTCATCGGATACTCTTCGGGGGCATCGTTCACGGTATCCTACACAAAACAGAAAGTGGTGCTTTCAGGCGTCAGAAAGTCTCAGCGAAACGTGAACGACCACATGATCGTGTTCGACCGCCTGGTTCCCATGAACCCCGAACTGGAGGGACAACGCTGGTCCTATGTGCCTGTGGGCAACACCCACGATGCGTTTATATGGTTTAATGGTTTCTGGACCCTTACCGAGGATATTCAGGCCAAAAATGAAGCATCCCCGGCGCCCGGTTCCAAAAAGGATAAAAAACCCGAAATGGGCTTATTTCCCCGGAATCGCGATTGACATTCATTGTTTATACACCTGTATTTCAGGCTATTACATCAGTAAAAAATAATTCCCGAATCATTTGCTGCTCTGTAAAACTTTATACCTTTGTCACGAAAACCTTGCTTTCTTTGTTCTTCAGGAAATATTTATACCTAATTCTTAAAAAAAGTTGTCATGAAAAAGCACAATTTTAATGCAGGCCCTTCAATCCTCCCGCAGGTGGCCATTGAGAACACAGCCAAAGCCGTACTCGACCTGAACGGCATCGGAATGTCGATTCTTGAAATTTCACACCGGAGTAAAGATTTTCAGGCAGTGATCGACGAAGCAGTTGCTTTGTTCAAAGAACTGCTCAACATTCCCGAAGGCTATCAGGTACTTTTCCTGGGTGGTGGCGCCAGCCTGCAGTTCTGCATGGTTCCCTTCAACCTGCTGAACAAAAAAGCCGCTTACCTTGAAACCGGCGTCTGGGCTAAAAAAGCTGCCAAAGAGGCCAAATTTTTCGGTGAGGTGAATGTTGTGGCCTCCTCTGCTGACAAAAACTACTCCTATATCCCGAAAGGATTTACCGTTCCGGCCGATGCCGATTACTTCCACATCACCACCAACAACACCATTTACGGAACCGAAATCCGCAGCGATTTTGACTGCCAGGTACCCCTGGTAGCCGATATGTCGTCCGACATCCTCAGCAGGCCGGTTGATGTTTCCAAATATGCCATGATCTATGGCGGTGCCCAGAAAAACCTGGGTCCTGCCGGCGTTACCTTCGTCATTGTGAAGGAAGATATGCTCGGGAAGTTCGAACGCCCCATCCCCACCATGCTCGACTACCGTACCCACATCAAGGAAGGCTCTATGTTTAACACCCCTCCCTGTCTCCCGATTTTCACCGTAAAAGAGACCCTGAAGTGGATCAAAAGCATAGGCGGAGTGGCTGAAATGGAAAAAATGAACCTCGATAAGGCAAACCTGCTGTACAATGCCATCGACAACAGCCGCATGTTTGTGGGCACGGCCGAAAAGGATTCACGCTCGCTCATGAACATCTGCTTTGTGATGAAAGAAGAATACAAAGACAAGGAAGATGCCTTTATGGAATTTGCCAAATCAAAGGGCATGGTCGGCATCAAAGGCCACCGCTCCGTGGGTGGATTCAGGGCTTCTACCTACAATGCGCTGCCCAAAGAAAGCGTGGAAGCGCTGATCAGCTGCATGAACGAATTCGAGGCTGCAAACCTCTGATCACGCTTAAACATTGTGTCAAAGGCCGGACATTGATTACCGGCCTTTGTTTTGCCCGGCCGGATTCAGGCCACCATAAAATTTCATTAATTTCCGGTTAAAGTAAAAGATTCCTTGACACCAAAACTCCAAGCCACCAACCATTCTGCTTGACGCATTCAGGCAGGTCTGTCTGCTTGACCCAGTCAGGCAGGAATCGCTCTAAATCAGATAAATATGTTTGTAATCTTTGGTGATTTTGTGCATTGGTGTCAAAAAAATAAAGTTAGGTTCCTGTTTTGAATAATTGCCGTAATCCTTTATTATCAATCAGTTCAAAGGAAGCAAACTATTTTCCCCGGACACCAGTGATAAAATTTATACATTTGAACCTGCACCGGATGGATTTCCTACACCAGTGGCCCTCAAAACAAGACTCAACCCATCGCTCATGAATTCCGGAAAAGGGATCGTATATCTGAAAAACGGAATGGATTTTCCTCCGGTAGAGGAAAGCCTGAGCGACGGACTGCTTGCCGCGGGCGGAACCCTGAGCGAGGAACGGCTGCTCTCAGCCTACAGCAAAGGCATCTTCCCATGGTACAGCGATTTCAGCCCCATACTCTGGTATTCGCCCCCCGAAAGGTGCATCTTCAGGCCAGGAAAATTTGTTGTTTCGCACAGCCTTAAGCAGAAACTCAGGCAGAAAACTTTTGAGGTTACCGTTGACCGGTCCTTCGATCGCGTGATCAGCCAATGTGCCTCAATCCGGCGAAAAGAAGAATACGGAACCTGGATAGTCCCCGATATGATTGAAGCTTATAACGCCCTCCACAAGGCGGGATATGCCCATTCCGTTGAGGTATGGCACCAGGGGAAGCTGGCCGGCGGACTCTACGGGGTGTCGCTGGGAAAGGCCTTTTTCGGCGAATCAATGTTTCATACGGTTACCGATGCATCCAAGGTGGCCATTCACTATCTTTGTACCCGGCTCTTCAGCGAAGGGTTCGGCTTTATCGATGCACAGAACGAAACACCACACCTGCTGAGCCTCGGCGCCGAAGTCATCAGCCGCGGGGCTTACCTGCAACTGCTGGAGCAGGCCCTGAAATCTCCGACCCGAAAAGGAAAATGGGAAACACATCCGTTATGACAGAAGATCAGAAGCATTTTATGGCCGAAGCCATCCGGCTGGCCAGCGATAACATCGAAAGCGGGAACGGCGGCCCCTTTGGTGCTGTGGTGGTGAAGGACGGCAAAATTCTTGCCAGGGGGAGCAACCACGTTACCTCATGGAACGACCCCACTGCCCATGCCGAAGTAGTGGCCATCAGGGAAGCCTGCCGTGAACTCGGCACTTTCCAGCTCGATGGCTGCGACATCTATTGCTCCTGCGAACCCTGCCCCATGTGTCTGGGCGCCATCTACTGGTCCCGCCCAAACCGGGTGTTCTTCGCCGCCGGCCGTCAGGATGCCGCCAGGGCCGGCTTCGACGATGAACTGATCTACAGCGAACTGAACCTGAACCCTCAGCTCCGATCCATCCCCGCAACCCAGGTAATGCGCCCCGAAGCCCTCCGGGTGTTTGATGCCTGGATTGCCTCAGCTAAGAAAATTCCTTATTAATCAAATAAAACCAACAGAAAAATGGCATTCGAAATTACTGGCAGACTGATTGAGAAATACGAAACCCAGACGGTTTCCGATAAGTTTAAAAAACGTGAATTCGTGGTTGAATACCGCGACAACCCCAATTCCAGCTTCACCGAAATGATTAAATTCCAGCTTACCCAGGAACGCTGCACCCTGATCGACCCCATGAGCATCGGCCAGGAAGTCAGGGTGTTTTTCAACCTGCGCGGACGCAAATGGGAAAAAGACGGCAACGTCAGCTACTTCACCAACCTCGAAGGCTGGAAGGTAGAGCTGGTTTCGGCCCAGGGCAGCACCCCTCCGGCTACCCTCCCCGACCCCTCCTCCATGCCCGGGCTGACCGAAGAAGCATCGGACGACCTGCCGTTCTGAAGAGATTGAAGGATCCGGTTGGTGGCACCGCTATGAGGAGAATTGCCAATGAGAAGAAGGCTTTTAAGAAGGCAAATGAAGGATAATTGACCGCCTGTAAACAGCTTCTTCTGGAGCAAAAGATATCTTTTAACCAGTACGTTCAATCCGGACGCTAACTATAACGAGGTTAGCTGGTTTGGGACGTGGGTATCCCTATTCATAAACGTTAGATTGTGCTTTCATTCGAGAGCCAGCAAATGTGCTTAAGAATGTGGGGGAACTTTTTCTCGCTAATAGTCCCATTCTCCATGACTTACAGGTAATCTGTTTAATTCTTCTTTAATAAATTTCCATTGCGGAATGAATTTATTCATCAAAGCCATAAATCTCTCATTATGATGCCTTTCGATTAAATGAACCATTTCGTGCACAATGATGTATTCCAGACAATTAATCGGCTTTTTTGCCAATTCCAGATTTATCCAAATCCTTTTCTCTTCAATATTGCAGGTAGCCCACTTGGTTTTCATTTGTTTTACCTGCCATTGAGCAACCTTTACTCCAATTTTCTTTTCCCACTTTTCAATAATGCCCGGAATAATCCTCTTTAATTCTGACCGATACCATTCATTTATTGCAATCTGCTTTTGTTCCAAGGTACTGTTGGGCCTGATAAATAAATCAATATAGGTTTTTGTTCTTATCTCAACTCTGGAGGGAGCTTCATGTTCTTTTATCCTCAGCAAGTACCGTTTGCCTTGAAAATAGTGACTTTCGCGCTGTTTAAATTCCCGGGGTGATTGCCTGTCTTGTGCTTTAAAGTGTCTTTGGTGTTTGCGGATCCAGGCGATTTTTGAAATGGCAAATAATCTGACAGCCTCATCATTTACATTCAAAGGGGTTGCAATTCGAACCCTGCCAGTTGGCGGATAAACAGCCAAATGCATATTCCTGATATCTTTACGTACGACATCAATGGACAGATTTGAAGAAATATGTAAAACTTTTACTTCTTCCATTTCTATTTGTACTCGTTTTGCTGTTTAATGATCTCAAAAATCGGGTCCAAAATTTCTGCTTTATTGTAATCTTCCAAAACAGGTTTTACCACTTTATTTTTAAGATGCCTTTCTTTGGCAAAATTCCCTTCCCAGTTATCATATTTGCCATAAATCACCGCGCTATCCAAAGCAACTGTTAAGGGTTCGTCCTTTTCTAAATTATCATACAATGCCCTTTTAGCCTGAGTGTTGATACTTGATGGATATTCACTGCTCGTTTCGGGTTTTTTGATTTTTAAAGCCAGTTCAACAACCCTCTTCAAATAATCCTCGTATCGCACAGCTTCTTCATTCCTCATTTTTATCAGTTCATCGAGCAAAACACTCATTTTTTCATAATAAATCGGGTTAGCCGGACTTTCTTCAATAATCACTTTACGCAAATTATTTTCGATGGTCTCAGCCATTGCATCCTTGTTTTTCCTGATATTCTGAGGGATCTTGTCCAATGCATCTAGGCCATCATTAACAAGCAATTCGACCAGACTAAAATCATCAAATGCTGAAATCTTCTGGCTTTCCTCAGCACCTATGTAACTGTCAATCAAATGACGCATGGCTGGTTCATATTGTTTTAAATCCACATAGTCGCCACTTGCCCGTTGAATTTCTTTACGGACATTCTCATAATGTTTGATCTCCGTTTTAATTTTCCCGATCTCGTTTGGTTTATAACCAGCCTCTTCCAGTTCGTCTGCGATGTTGGCAAATGCACGAATCAGAGAAATTACCGCTTTGTATAAAGCATGCCGGCGTGGTTCAGTGTCTTTCAAATCGGCTGGTAATTGAGTATTACCACAGAAGTATCGGATGTATTCTTTGGTTCCTTTAGGCGGGACAACAGGCTCGCACAAATCCCTGATAGTTTCAAGTGCATCGTTCAAACGTTCTTTGCCTTTGTTCAAACGGTCGGATAGCAAACCTTCCACATCCTCTTTATCATAATCTTCAAATGCTTTTGAAGTAAAGTCTTTATAAGCAGTTTCAAGGCTACCAAAAAGATCTTTATAGTCAATGATGTAACCGTATTCTTTATCATCACCATCCAAACGGTTTACACGACAAATAGCCTGAAATAAACCATGGTCTCTCATACTTTTGTCGATGTACAAAAAGGTTGCACTTGGGGCATCAAAACCTGTCAGCAGTTTATCGACAACAACCAGGAGTTTCATTTGTGCTGGTTCTTCGATGAAGCGCTTTTTTACTTCATCTTCAAAGTCCTCGGGTGATTTACCATTAAGCATTTTTTGGTAAATCTCGTACTGCATAATTTTCTCTGTGTAGTTTTCGCCTTCTCCTTTAATGTCGGCATGCGATGGGGCAAACGATGTAACAATGGCACATCGTGTAAATCCAGAATCCTGAAACAGTTGATAATAACGACAAGCATTGTAAATACTATCTGAAACCAGAAGTGCATTTCCCCTGCCGTTTTGCAAACGCTCACGGGTTTCCATGTCGAGCAGAATATCGGCAACAATTTTCTGTAAACGCCCAACAGAACTGAATACCTTTTTCATGGTTCCCCATTTTTGTTTCAGTTCTGTTTTTGCAAAATCGGTCAGGCCTTTGGTTTTTGTTTCAAACCATGTATCGATTTTATCCAGAGAAGTGATTTTTTGTTCAATATCCCGTGCTTCGTAACGTAAATCAAGCACAACACCGTCCTTTACTGCTTCATCAAATTTGTAGGTATGAATGTATTTTCCAAAAACCTCGATACTTTTTTGCTTATCCTTTTTCATTAATGGTGTACCTGTAAAACCAATGAAAATGGCTTTTTCGCCCAATATCTGTTTCATTGCCTTGTGCAGGTCGCCACTTTGGGAACGGTGACACTCATCTACAAACACATAAAAATCACCTTTGGGTGAGAAATCCTTTGGCAAACTGTTTTTTAATTCTGTCAGGTAACTATCGTAATCGGCTTCCTCTTTATTTCCGAATTTATGAATGAGTGAACATAAAAGCCAGGGTTCGGCATCGTTCAGTTTATCAATGAGAATTGCTCCACCGCTTTTCCCATTTCTGGGTTTGCACCGGTAAATGTCTTCGCTTACGCCTTTGTATACTTTTTCAATTTGCTTGTCGAGTTCGTCACGGTCGGTAACAATTAAAATACGGGCATTGGGGTTGTATTCTTTTATCCATTTGGTAAGCCAAACCATGGTTAAGCTTTTCCCACTGCCCTGCGTGTGCCAAATTATACCGCCCTCTTTGTTGCGAAGTGTTTCCTGGGCAGCCTTAATTCCAAAATACTGATTGGGGCGACAGAATTTCTTTTGTCCACGGTCGTACACTACAAAATCGTGGATTATCTCTATCAAACGCTCTTTGTTGAGCATTTCAATGATGTTTTTATCCAATAGGTTTTCGGCTTTAACCGCCTGTTCCCGTAAAGATTTTGTAAGTTCGAGCAAGTAAGTGTCGTTGGGATTAAATTCTTCGCTTACTTCCTTCCATTTCTGATAATATTTCTCTGATGTGTCGATACCTGCATAACGCAAACCTTCCACATCCTGACCAGCCATAACCAATTGAATGGTAGTAAAAAACGGTTTGATGAAAATATGCTTTTGGTTGTCATTGCTTTGGCGGATTCCTTCGGAAACTGATACCGTACTGCGTTTCAACTCTAATGCACCTAAAGCAATTCCGTTTACATAAATAACAATGTCGGGGCGTTTGTTGTGAACGCCTTTTATGGTAACTTCCTCGGCAATGGCAAAGTCGTTTTCGAGCGGATTTTTCCAGTCAATCAGGGAAACAGTTTCCTTATTTTCGCCAGCTTCTTCTTTTACTTTAATGCCATAACGAAGCTGTGAATAAACCTCTTTATTTGCCTGATAAAGGTCATCGTGTGTGTTAATGTTTACCGCTTTGTAAAATTCGTACAGGGCTTTACTTATTTGGTTTTTGGTATAACCTTTTTTGGTAAGAAAAGCAATGAGCAAAGTTTCATTTACATTGCTGTTGTTTTCTTCTTTCTCTAAGTTTCCCAAATAACGATATTTCAGTTCATCCTGAAACAGTTTTACCACACGGTTTTGGGCTATTCGTTCTTTGTCGCCGACTTTGCTCATACTATTAATCCTTTTAATGACACTCCTAAATCATTGATTTTTCTCACCACTTCGCTTTCTTCTATGTAAATCACATACGATTCATTTACAGATGAAAAACCCTGATTTATTAAAACAGTAACTAAATCATTTCTGTAATCACCAATATCCCTGTAGAAAAAGCGAAGCTTAAATTTATTCTGATTATAGGAGTATAAAATGTCTATTGCATATTTAGTGTTATCAAATTGCCAATTATCAATATAAGCACATGGGCGTTCTTCCCTGTCATCACCAGCGGCAAAGTAGTAATTTGCTGTTGAAGCAAATGGAGCAAATTCTTTTCCTTTCAAATTATCAAGAAAAAATGAATACGAATACAATTCAGCATGAGCACCGCTCATTCGCTCACCGCTAAATAAGACAAAACCGTGTGCGGAATTTTGTCTTACATATCGTTTCCCTCCTAAATAACTAAAAAGCTTTGGAGTTTGAATAAACCTGTTACGCCAGTCTGCCCCTGTATAACTGTTTTTAATTTTATCAAGAGATGTTGTAATATTGTTTGCATCAAGCCCATTAAATATTAGCTTGATGATGTCGCTATGTAATACGTGGTTTTTGTCTCTTTTCAAAAATCGCTTCCAACTAATATCACGGTCGAAATTAATTAGGAAACTTTGGTTACTGCCTTCTGTAATTAAGTAATCGCCTTTTGCTAATAAGGCTCTTTCCCAAACAAAATCAGGGAAAAGATTTATTCCTTTATCACTGAATATCTTAATTGCAATATCCCTGTATTTTATAAATTGTTCCTTGAAGTCAATATCTTCTTGTTCGCTCCAATCAAAATGACTATTTGTGTTGAAATATTCTTCGATTCCGCTCAAAAACAGTATAAATCCGATTTGACCTTTAAAATATCCATGTTTTTCAACAGAATAAAGCAGTTCATCCCACTTGTTTAGTTTTAAGATTAAAAGGGATTTTATTTTTTCTTCTTTGAATTGTATTTCATCGAAACCGCTTAGTTTATCAAGCGCTGTAATGTGATTTAAAATAAAGTTGCTTTGTGAAATAAGTTGATTTATGCCATGAATGGAATTTGAATATTCCTTTTCATTGTTATATGGTGCAGTATTCTCGGTTAAGTTGTAAATAACCCGCATCCAGTTTTGCAAGCCTTCAATATCTTCAAAACCTTTTTCGGTTTTCCATTGAATTAAATATTGGCAATAGGCATGAAGTTTAATCCTTTCGACATAGCCGGCCTGAACAAAAGCATTGTTTACAACAATATCAAACTGTTCTGCTTCATTGTAATGAAAGAAGTCGGACAAATAACTCTTTACCTTTTGGTTTCCGTTCTTTATTAAATCAAGAATGGTTATGAGGTCAATTACAGTTTTCTCGTTTAAACAAGCATTTTTTAAATACTGCTGAAACGAAATATCTTCGTTGCGTTTATCTATTAAATATTTGAGAAACTCTGCATTGCCAGAATTTGCAGCATAATTATTTACCACAACAGCCCTGATAAAATTCATTATCAGTTTGTCAAATTTCTTTTTGTCTGCCAGGGTATGGTTCCAAAACAAGTTTGCCCAATCGGTGTCAATTTTATGGGAAAAATAAGTTTTAACATCAACCTGATTTGGTTTACTGTCAAAGGTTAGTGTGTAAGTGTGTTTTGCATTAAAGTCGGATTTCTTTAAATGCTGTTCAAATTTTGCTTTGAAGTTTTCGTAAGGTGAAAGCGGAATGCCCCTTGCATTCATTTTTATGTACAAATCATCGGTAAGGTTAAATTCCTTCAAATCAAGAAACTGAAAGGTAATAACCGGATTATCAAGGCTTATCAATCTTTGAAAGTAACCATCTGTATTTTTGAACTTAGCGTGAATATCATCGAGCATTATCAACATGGATTGAATCGTAGGGTCGGTTTCCCACGAAAGAAAATACCAACTACTGTCTTTGATAGTTTTTGATAAGCTGTTATTCTTACCTTCATCGGGTTTTAAAAGCTTTTGCAAATCCACTTCCGCTAATAGCAACGAATCGCAAAATTCCCTTGAACTGGTGCGTGTTTCATACGAAAACTTTGATTTTTGGCTTTCTCCCTGCTTGCTAAATACCAAATGCTTTCTGAGTTCATCAATCTCAACGTCTTTTATTGCTAAATACCAATGCAATAAAAACAAGGTTGTTAAACGCTGCTGCCCGTCCAAGGGGATGAATTTTGTTTCGTCGTCAATGGCTTCATTCGATTGGTTTCCATACACAAAATCCAAATCCCTGTGCTTTTTATTCTCTTCAAGGTATGCCAATAGGGCATCTAAAAAGGAATCACGAATTTCGTAGGCTGTAATTCTCCCTTGGGCGTAATCTCTTTGGATTATTGGAATCTGGATATGATATTCCTGAATTAACTGGAAAAAAGTTAATCGTTTACCCGAAATATGTTCGTTACTATTCATTGTCATTGCTCACTTGTTTTTGGGGTAAATAATCAACGAGCGTTTCCTCAATCGCTTTTAGGTAAAAATCTGCATCGTGTTTATTCCAGTACATTACTTCATCAAACTTTTTGCTGTAGGCTTTCATAAATACGTTTTTTGTACAGATAGGAATAAACGTCCCACGCTTATCGTTCTGCAAAATAATACCCCGTTTAATGGGGAAAAATGCGTTTTTATAACTTCTATTGGTGGCTGAATCCAATAGGGCTAAGTTTGATATGGCACATTTGCTCGGCTCGTTATCTTCCTTAAATTCTATTCTTATTGTATTGTAAACGGAGCTAAACCGGGCATCGTCAATTTTATCGGCATAGGCAACGTGATATAAGTCTGACAATGTGTTTTTGCTTTGCTCTTTTTCGGAAATGGTTCTGAAAACTTCAAGATCGGTATTTTCAATAGTGTCGATATATTGTTTTTGTTCCGCTTCATTGGCAAAACCAGTAAAATATTCGAGCATATCTTTTGCCCATTCTTTACGGTCGGTGCCTGTAATGTTTTTATCGGTTTGCGAACGAACATGCTCAATATCCCAATCTTCATTCTTGTATAGATTGAAAGGGAAACGCATATTCGATTTTTCGTTGGAAAGTATGGTTTGTATGTTGAAAAGCAACAGAACGGTTTTAATTCTATCATCGCCATAATTCAAGTTACTAATGTCGAATTTCACCTTTTGACGAATCTCATCTTTCAAAAATGCTTTGAAATCTGTTTTTGATGTGATGCTGATTTTCTCATTATTCTTTTTCGGTTCAAGAATATCCTGTAACCTGTAGTTTATCGAAATTAAAAAGCCGATTAAATGATACAATTCCCTGTCTTTGTACCATTCTTCAAAGGTTAGGAAGTATTTTTTTACACGTAACCAAAGGGTATCGGTGTCGGGAATTTTGTATTTGTTCCTGTTTTTGCTGGTTTCAAAGTCTTCGTAAAACTTGTAAAAGGTGAATTTTTCATCTTCGCCATCAGGTTTGTTTTTCATCAGGTCGAAAATGTATTCAATGCGATTTGCGTATTTGGGGTTTTTCGAATCGGGCTTGTTGTAAATGAAATACCAAAACGAGTTGTCTTGCAGGGTGTTTTCAATCCTGTCCCATTCAGTAGCTATTTGCAGTTGTTTTAACCTGAGTTTATCCACCGCTTCGGCATTATTCCATTTTTTCAGAAACAGGGCTTTTATCAGTTCTGCATTGGTTAATTGAATCTTGCCAATGTTTAAACGGGTAAAAATATCGTAGGAATCAGAGCCATCGTTTATTACATACCAGATTACTTTTGTATCGGTTAGGAAAGTTGGGGCAAACTTTGCTTCAGGCGTTACATACTCATTTACTTCATCTATTGCATTTGCCTTTTTATCAAACCAATTTTTAATGGCTTTGTTTGCCTGTGCGATGTGGTAAAAGTCGATATTCTTCTCAGCATCATCTTCTTTTATTTCAGTTAAGAATTTCTCGCTTTCTTCTCTTGTTTCGTAGAAAACCCGCTTTATGTTCTTTTTTCTAATTTGCGATTCGAGGTTTTTCAGTATCAGGTAAACCGTTGTAAGTCGTTGCTGACCGTCAATTACTTCCCACTCATCGGCTATGCCGTTTTTTTGTTTTACCACAATGGGTTGCAGGCAATAAAACGGACGTATTTTGCCTTCATCCTGCTTTGGCGGGTTGATGGCAAATGCCCAAATATCTTCCAACAGTTCTTCCACCTGCTTTTCAGTCCATCGGTAGCCACGCTGGTACGAGGGAATAAAGAAGCTGTATTCCATCAATTGGTTAATCGATTTTAAAATCAATTCGTTTTCGTTCATACCATTCGTATTTTTCCTGTTAATAAATTCTGCATCATCAAAGTTTTAAATGCTCTTGCAGATTGTTATAAACTCACCTCTACCACAAAATAGCCATTTGTCCAAAATCTTATCAGCTCCTATCTGGTTAGCATGCTCCTTGAAACAAGTTTGCCAGTCACTGTCGTCTTTAAACAATTGTCTTTTATCATTTTTCAAATCTGTACAATTTAGAAAGCCCAGATAAAGCAATACTACAGGTATTCCCTGATTGGCGAGCCACCAGGAATGAGCAATACGGTTAGAAAGTTGATAACAATTATCTCTTGATATGGAAAGGTCAAAACCTGATTCTTGAATTCCAGTTTTAGCTTCAAGAATGGCTACACCAATTTTTTCATGGTTTTTCAGAGAGTCGCTCGAAGCATTAGCCTTTATGGGTTTTCCTCTGGATTCATCCTTAAGTTCGTCCCAATGCGCTTTTGCTTCTACCAACAGAAGTCCTTTTTTCCCGTTTATATTGCATGTCGAAATCAAATCCCAATTAGGTGTGCTCGCTTTTGGGTGTTTCACATCTAACCACCAACTATGAATGTTTTCTCCCAATTCTTTTGAAAAGTTGAGTCTCAAAAAATCTTTGAGTTCGGCCTCTTTATCTTGACGAATTCCTTTTGGCATCCAATTGTCATATTCGGTTAAAACTAATGCCGCAGACTTTGTTAGACTATTGACTGTTTCAATGAAGCTACTTGATTCAACCAGCTTTATTATTGCATACCGACTACCTTTCATACCAACCTTATTTTCCCAGTTAATAAATTCTGCATCATACCCAGTTTTATCTTGCGGTATTTCTCCAATTTGGTTTCCAATGCCTGTATTTCGGAATCCATATCGGAAAGGATGGTAGCGATACGGGTTTGTTCTTGATTGGGTGGAAAAACAATTTCAATTTTTCTAATATCATCTAATATTAAATTTTGATGAGAGCCAGCTTTGACGTTATCTAAAAGTTTTTTCTGACCTTCAATGGATTTCAAGTAAACCATAACCCAGTCAATTAAATCAGAATCTTTAAACTTTAGTATTGCAACTGCCCCACCTATAAAAGCTAATTCTTGTGAATCATATAGGCCAACATTTCCAACACTTCCTGAAATAGAAATTAAAAGAGATTTTTCATTTAACAGAATTCTAGGAAACTGAGTTGCTACAGATTTTGGAATAAAATAATCAGTGTCAAAATTTATCCACCTATTATTAAAATCTTTATTTTGAATAAATGGGATTGTATCTTCTGTCCTATACTGAACCAATGAAGGTTTAATATAAGCTGTGTAATCAAATCCTGTTTGCTTTGTAAATACTTTAGTCAAATCCCCCAACTTCTTCACCACCCACCCCTCTTTCGGTTTCAGCAATTCCTGCATTGCCCCTTGTTTGATATTGCGTTTTTTGGCTATGAGTCTTTCGAGGCTGTTTATCAGGGCATCGGCATCGCTCAGGGCGGTGGCTATGGCGGTTTGTTCGGCTTTGGTGGGAACTGGAACTTTTAAATGAATCATATCACCAACATTGATATGCTTCATTGTAGAACCTGTTTCTATTTCTTTTAACTGTTTTTTGCCACTTGCAGAATTTAAGTAGTAACTATAAAATTTCGGAAAAGAATTGTGTTTTTCGAATCTTGTAATAATGAGTGCGTGACAATTTGAACCTTCCAATCCTTTTGTAACAATAGTCGTTAGACCAACTTCACCAGTTTGAATTGTTAATAAATCGCCCTCTTGCAAACAGGACTTAGGATGTTGTTTATGAAATTCCTTAGTAACTTTTTTAATACCATTAACATTGAACGAGTTTTCCTCTACATTATATCCTTGAATATAAGTAATCCCATTTTCAAATTCTGTATAATGAGTAGTTGCAATACCTACAAATCCATTTGTCATTAAGGATGTAAGGTCACTTAGTTTTTTCACCTCCCAATCCTCAGGAATAACGCCCACCTCCGTATTTTTATATCCTTCTCTTACTTCCATACTAATTTATCCTTTTCAAAATTTCGTTCACCAAAGTGTCCATACGCGAAAAGCCAAACCACTTCTTTCCTAAATCTTTGAGCGAAGCACCGATATGGTAGAGCTCTTTATTATCGATAATCAGAAACCTGTCGTGGCTTTTGGCAATGGTTTTAATCTCTAGAATTGGGTATTGGCTGTTGTGTTTGTCCAGATCCAATTGCAGTTGTCTGGAAATTGTCTTCGTGCAGATCTTAGCCTTTACGCCTTTCTTTCGTTTTGATAACAGGGATAGTACCGTTTCATCCACGTAATTGTCAATCAGGATAATTTCTGTATTGGCTTTCTTGATGATATCGGAAACAAAGACGTAAGCATCAAATATCTGGCCATCGAAGAAGATTCCATGGTTGGGAAGTTCCTGGGTTCTGAGTTGCAGGGCAATTTGTTTTACCTCTTTGTTTAAATTTTCATAGTTGTTCTCAATTCTGTCCATCCGTTGATTCAATGCATAGCCTTTCAACAAATAATCCCTGAGCACTTTGGTAGCCCAGATACGGAATTGAGTGCCTTGTTTGGATTTTACCCGGTAGCCTACTGAAATGATGACATCGAGATTGTAAAATCTGGTCTTGTATTTTTTTCCATCGGCAGCAGTTGTCAAGGATTCCTTGACAACTGATCGCGGCTCCAGCTCCTTCTCTTTAAAGCAATTATTCACGTGTAAGCTGACATTCTGTTTGGTTTGCCCAAAAAGAGCTGCCATTTGCAGTTGGGTAAGCCAAACCGTATCATCCTCTAACCTAACTTCAATATGCTCGGTTAGCTCATCAGGTCGATATAAAACTATTTCATTCTTCATTTATTTCTTGTTTTGCCTCATCTTATTTCCGATAGTACCTGAAGCAATTCAAACCGACAGGTTTCGCTTTTTACAGGTTTTCTATTCGAAAACCCATCATTCCCAGATGTTTATATACCACTGCCTCCAATCGACTCACTTCATCGCTCTGCATGGGCAGCGGCGTTTCGTAGCGTTCTGCCAGTTCTTTTATGCGTTGAGTAAGGCGTTGGCTGATGCGTTCCATTTCGGTTTTTACATCCCGCTCCAGTACGGTCATCCATTTGTTGTCCACCACCAATTGTTTTATTTCATCAACAGTAAGCGTTTTATAGCGTTCAATTACCTTTTTGTCGAGGTCGGCATAGGCTTCCTTTATTTTTTTATTTATTTCTGCCAGTTTATCCGTAAGTTTAAGATAGAGTTCGAGTATGGCCTTTTCACCATAGGCTGCTTCAGGTTCTGCGGCATTGGCTAACAGATGTTTTACTTTTTTCGGATTAATTGCCGGCAACTCCTTCAACCTCTTTTGCACATTGGCTTTATTCACTTTATCCAATTCGGCAAAATAACCATCTTCGGAGTTGTGTTCTTCTTCCAATTCAGCAATTTCTGATGCAATGGCTTCTTTACCAGCTTCGAGTTTTTCAATGGCTTGTTTTTCGGTTAGGAAATAGCGATCAATCACCAGGGCTTTTGGCACCAGGTCGCAATCCCATTCAGTAACGGTTTTGGTTTGTTTGGTAATGGTAAGCTCTGCTTTCCAGCCTTCGGAGGCAAGGTAATAGCAATCGTCCTGCATTACATTGTTCCAATAGTCCATCAGGTGCTGATACACATCGTATTTGTCCATCAAGGCATGGCCTGTGTAGGTTGCCAGAATATCTTCCGAAATCCTGTAAACAATCTCTTTGGGCTTAAAACCCTTTTCGAGTGCTTTCAGTATTTGGGTGTTTCTTGTTTTCCATGTTTCAAACACCTCGGCCATTTCTTTAGAGAAGGCGGTAAATTCAGGATGGTTGAAAATGGTTGGCTTTACGAGGTCTTTTTCGATTTTTAAATCACAGTAATTTGCCCGGGCGCTTGCATTAAAGAGTTCAGCTCTTAACGAAGGATAAACTTCCCAGTATTCATTTAAAGCATTGATATCGGCGTCAGGAATCCCGCCCGACAGGTGTGCTTCAATATCCTGTATATCTTCCACTTCCTGACTGTCGATGTATCGCGGAATATTCAGATTGAAATCGTTTTTCGGGTCGCTGATTTCTTCGATGCTCACCAAACGGCTGTATTTGGGCAAATCGGTTTGTTTGGTAAAAACATCTACAATTTTATGGATGTCCTGCTCGCGCAACCGGTTTTTGTTGCCGTCTTTTATAAAGCCTTTGCTGGCATCAATCATAAAAATGTGTTTGCGTTCATCGGCTCCTTCCTTGTCGAGCACAATCACACAGGCAGGAATACCCGTTCCAAAAAACAGGTTGGCAGGAAAGCCGATAATACCTTTGATATACCCACGCTGAATTAAGCTTTTACGGATTTCGGCTTCGGCATTTCCTCTGAACAAAACACCATGCGGTAGAATACAAGCTCCTTTTCCTGTACTTTTCAGCGATTTCAGAATATGAAGTAAAAAGGCAAAATCGCCGTTCTTCTCCGGTGGAGTTTTGTAGATGGCTTTACCGGTTTTTGCACTTTCTTCTTCATCTTTTTCAAAACGTCCGTAAAGGTCGTTTTGCGGGTCAAAACCGTTCACCCAGTTTTTGGATGAAAAAGGTGGATTGGCTACCACATAGTCGAAGGTTCGGAGAAAGCCGTTTTTATCTTTGAAAAACGGGTCGGAAAGGGTACTTTGTCCACGGTGGATTTCGTGACCTTCAATACCATGAAGAATCATATTCATACGGGCCAAAGCAGCGGTAGCCACATCTTTTTCCTGTCCGTAAATGGACCCTTTGCCATCGGCTTCGTCAATCACCTTTAAAAGCAGTGAGCCCGAACCACAGGTTGGATCATAAAAGGTTGTAGAGTTTTTAGGGTCGGTAATTCCCAGAACTTTAGCCAATACCCGGCTTACTTCACTGGGGGTATAGAATTGTCCTTTGCTTTTTCCGCTTTCGGTGGCAAAGTTTTTCATCAGGTACTCAAAGGCATCACCCAGAATATCATCACCACCGGCACGGTTTTTACTAAAATCAAGGGCAGGTTTTTCAAAAATGGCAATCAACTTGGTAAGGCGGTCAACCATTTCCTGACCTTTGCCGAGTTTTTCATCGTCGTTGAAGTCGGCTACATCAATAACCCCCACTAAATCGTTGGCTTTTGCCAGTGACCCAATGATGGTATTCATTTTGTCGCCAATCTCCTTGCTGTGTTTCAAAGCAATCATATCTTTGAAACTTCCGTCTTCGGGAATCTCAATCAATCCGTCAGGGTCGTTTCCGTACTTATCGGAAACGTATTTAACAAACAACAAAGTCAATACATAATCCTTGTACTGACTGGCATCCATTCCGCCTCTTAGCTCATCGCAACTTGCCCAGATGGAACTGTATAATTCTGATTTTTTAATTGCCATTTTTAATCACCAATCCATAATTATTAAAGCTCAAAAGTAACAAATTAGACCGGTTGCGTAAGAAAAAATCAGCCCGTTATAAGCCAATGGTTTGTGTTTTGGTTTGCCTGGTATATGAAAAGGCTGCTATGCAGGTTGATATGCTTGTTTCTTTTTTAGGCTATGATAGAAAAACACAATAAACTTTGTGGAAACTGTACTATATTCTCAAGATTCGGATTCTTTACTTCAGGTGATCAGTGTCCATGCAAAATCGTTTGTCTGTCTTTGCCACAATTACTGACCTTGCCTGGTACCAGGCTTATTAGCAGGATTCAGAATACTTTATTGCTCTTTTACCGCGAAAGCACATCTAAGGTAAATGTGCTTTTTGCAACGCAACGGTAAATCAGCCAAACGACTGAAATAGCCATTGAATTTCGGATATGACCGATCATTTATTCTCATAACAAAAAATATTCTGCCCATCATAAGAACGACGGCAAATAGTTACTGGGGGCAATGAGAATAATTCTTGTTCTGATTCCATCCTTTTCTGCAAAATCATAAACATAACCTCTTTTTCGCTTTTTTTTATCAGATGCAGTATACAAAGGAAAAATATCCTCAACATCATTCCAAAAACTTAAACTTTCTGACAAATTGATGATTTCCCCAAAACCACCTGCAAGGAAGAGGAAAGCATGCCAGGCTTCGTTCATTGTGCGAGCATCTTTCCCTTCTGCGGCGGAGATGTCTATATTGCTAATATCCCATTCACCATCTTTGATTATAAAATCTTTAATTGAAGTTTCGTTTGTTTTTGTGTTGGTGTTTAACACCGATATTTTTATTTCCATATGTAAATGAATTTATTTTGGTTTCAACTTCTCAAATAGTTTTCGGCTTTTCAAGTTTTATTAAAAGTAAGTTCTAAATCTGCCAGTCCTGGTCGTGGTGCCTTTTTATACCCTCTGTGAATCCTACCCCAATGTGTTGCTGTTAATACAACCGAAAATTACAACAATTTTTTCTTCGGTAAATATTGCAACAAAGATTTTTTCTGTTGTACCCTCAACTTAACCGTAATCCGCCCATTTCCTTTCTTCTCAAAACAACCCTTCTCCCCACACAACCCAAACAACTTATAGACTAAAACGCTGATCCGGCTGTTGCTGGCTTTACCATGCTGCGTGGCCAGGCTTCCTTTTCATTCATTGAATCCTCACCGGCAACCTGCCATAATGCGACTGTACATGAAAGCATCACGATGAAGTGGTTGGAAATCACCTTTAAAAAACGAAAATTGTGCAAAAGCCCGGATTTGTCAGGGTCAGCTAAAGGAACAGGAGATTGGCCGGCGCTGGTTTACACCACATCAAGGCTGAAGCTGAATACGCTGCCCTTGCCGGGGGTGCTTTCGGCGATGATCTTCGACTTGTGGATGTTCATAAACTCCTGGCAGAGGATCAGCCCCAGGCCGGTGCCGGTTTCGTTGTTTGTGCCGGGGTTCTTGAGGTTGCCGTCGATTTTGAAAAGGCGCGACAACTCATCCTGGTCGAGGCCTACCCCGGTATCCGAAACACTCAGCACTGCCCGGCCGTTGTGGTTGCGGCAGCTCACAGTTACCGAACCGCCGGCGGGGGTAAACTTGATGGCATTGCTCAGCAGGTTGCGCAATACGGTGGAGAGCATGTTTTTATCGGCCCTCACCACCACATCCTGGGCGAAGTCGGAGAACAGGGCAAGCTGCTTGTTCTCAGCGGCAGTCCGCACCAGATCGATCGAGAAATCAACCACCTCGTGCAGGTTCACCGGTTCGGGGTTGAAGTCAATTCTGCCCGACTGTGCCCGCGACCAGGTGAGCAGGTTGTCGAGCAGGGCATAAATGTGCTGGCTGCTCTGCCGGATAATGCCCAGGTACGAACGTTTCTCCTGATCGGTGATTTCGTCAAATTCGGTATAGGCCAGGTCGGCAAAACCCAGCAGGGAAGTGAAGGGGTTCTTCAGGTCGTGGGCAATGATGGAGATAAAGCGGTCCTTGGTCTGGATCAGCTGCTCCAGCTCGGCTTTTTCCACTTCAACCAGCTGGTTGTTCTCTTTCAGTTCGTTGGCTGCTTTGGCCTTTACATAGTAGCGTTTGAAGAAAATCCCCATCAGCAGGATAACCACCACGAAACCCAGGATAAGCGCCACCCGGGCATTCTGGTCACGCTCCAGCTTGAGTGATTGTTCGAGGTTCTCGCGCAGCAGGCGTTCGCTGTCAAGGTCCTGGCGTCCAACTTCAAACCGGTTCATCGCATTGCCCGACTGCATGCTGAGCTGTTCGTTGTAGAGGCTGTCTTTCAGTTTTGAGTAGATTTCCAGGAAATTGTAGGCCAGCACCGGCTGATTGAGGCTCATCGAGACCCTGGCCAGTTCGGCATAGGCATCCATGGTTATTTTCCTGAGTCCAAGCCGTCTGGAAATGGCAATACCATTCTCTATGGCTCTGTAGGCTTCGGGTTTCCTGCCTGTTTTGAAATAGACCGAGCCCAGCGAGATCATGGCAACAGCCATGGATTCTTCATTCCCCGATTCTTTGGCCATGATAAAGGCTTTGTCGAGCAGCTCCTCCGCTTTTACGAAATCCCCTTTGTTCAGGTACAGGTTGCCGAGGTTGGAATAAACCCCGGCCAGTGCCGTGTTGTTGATCGACCTCGACAGGTTCTGAGATTCTTCGAAATTCTTTCTGGCTTTGTCAATATCGCCGGTTTTGTCGCCCAGGGTACCCAGGTTGAGGTAGGAAGCTTCCATGCCCTGCTGGGTTTTCTGGTCCTCCAGAATGACCATTGCCCGCTGGTAGTATTCAATGGCGATATCAGGCTGCTTCAGTTCGTTGTAAATGAAGCCCAGGTTAATGCAGCTGTTGGCCACCTGGGGGAACATTTTGTTCCGCTCAAAGAAATCCTTGGCGGCTACGCCATGCTTCGCGGCCATATCAAAATTTCTGACGATGCTGTAGACCATCGCCAGGCTATATTCCGCATTGGCCCAGGAGGCTGAATCACCCGTCTGTTCATGAATCTTCAGTTCTTCGTTCAGGTAGATCAGTGCAGAGTTGTAATCAGATTCAGTAAACGAAAGGCGCGACAACTGTTTCAGTAACGAAGCCCGCGTATTAAGATCGGCTGACCTTTCGAGCAGGAATTTCAGGCTGTCGGCTTTCTGCTGTGCATTGGAGCCACCCAGCGAAAAAGACAAGGCAAGGAAGCCCGACAGAAGGGCTATCCTGCTAATTTTCTTTACGGTGGTTAACAATGCAGACAAAGCGTTATAGTGTGGTGTTAATCAGTTGTTTTTCGAATGGGTGTTGATTGCTGAAATCGGGCAGGTAATGCGAACTGCTTTCCAGTTCCTGAATCCAGCCATACTCAAGTCCAAGATCAGTCATTTCATCCACAACCTGTTGGTATTCTTCATGGCTGACGGCACGTCCCAGAAATTCATGGTTCATCACCGAAGGCACAGGATGGTATTGTGCCATCAGTGATACATGAACTTTTACGGAAAGCTCAGAAGCGATGAAACGGAGAATGTCGAGGCTGTTCTGAACCTGCCCTGGAATAACCAGATGCCTGATAATCAAACCACTCATGGCCTGGCCATTGGCATTGGTAATCAAAGGGGAGCCCTTTTGCCTGAACATTTCTGCAATCGCTTTCTTCGCCACCTCGGGATAATCCCGGGCGTCCGACAGCCCCCCGGCAAGTTTCGGATCAGAATATTTGAAATCAGGGATATAAACGTCAATTATGCCCTCAAGGTTGCGTAATACATCAACTTTCTCGTAAGCATTTGTATTATATACAATTACAGGATTCCTGCCAGTACTCCTGACCGCTTCGATAATGCTCAGCATCTGAGGCACCATGTGCGATGGGGATACAAAACCCAGGGCTTCACAGCCGGAATCAAGCAATGAAGCGATTTCTGCGGTAACATCACCGAGCGTACGCTCAGCAAAATGCACATTACACGAATTCGTGCTGATCTGGTAGTTCTGACAGTAGATACACTGCAGGTTGCAGCGGCTGAAGAACACATTGCAGATACCATGAACACCACTAACCGGAGGCTCTTCACCCTTGTGGATGCAAACAGATGAAATTTCCAGACCTGAGCCAGCATTGCAATAACCCCGGCTTTCTGAATATCTGTCAGCCTGACAATCACGCGGGCAAAGCCTGCAATTGTCAGGAGCCTCCATTCTGTAAGGTTTAAAATCAGGTTCTGATAGTTTCATCGAGTGAAAAAAATAACATAACGCATTCAGAAATCAGGCCAGGCTGCGTGTTTGTCAGGTATTTATTTAAAATAGCCGGAAAAGTAACCTGTTCCTGTGTTTTTACTGATATAAAAGTTTAATGAAAAGTTAATCATCCTGCCATTTGAAAATCTTTCAGTTTGTATCAGAATTGCTTGGAATCATGAAAAAGTTTTTCCTTTCGTAAAACATTTTTCCGTTCCTCAATAAAAAATCATACACTTTCTTCCGGGCACCTGATACCAATGCATTCCTCAAAAAGAAGGGGGGGTTTATTTCAATAATTTTTGGGGAAAGAACTCAGAAAAAAGACATTCAATTCTCAATCAATCAATTAGCAATTGATGACCATTGCATTCATCGAATTAACTTTACAAAAATAAAGAATTTTCCTGACAAGAATACGCAATTCAGGCAAAGAAAACCAATAATTTTTACACGGCATGTGTCCGGTTAGCATCCATGGTCTTTGCCCGGACCTGGATTATCTTTTGGGCTGAAGCCCGCTGCTTAGCCTGGCTTTACTCAACCCCCGGCTGAAGCCGGGGGCCTGACCGGGTATTGTAACTCAATTAACCAGCTAAATCCGGGAGTTGGCCTGAAGTCCGGCAGTTGGTTCATGAGTCCGGGTGTTAGCCTGAAGTCCGGGCATTGGCCCAACACTTCTCCGGAATACCGGGATACCTCCTTTATCTTACTCCGGACTTCAGTCCGGGGTTTATGCAACGCCCGGAACCAAACGGCTTTTGCCAAAAAGAAGGGAGAAGGCTGACCTGTGGGATTGTCGCGCTTGCCAGAAGCATTCTGAACCCGGTCATTGCCCGAACCTTTGTCAACTTCCGGGCTGAAGCCTTGTTGAAAAGCAGATTTTCATTACTGGCATTCCGGAATCTGTTGAAATCTTACCCTTGACCGCTACCTATATATCAAAATCCCTCATATTTGCATCTCAGGATTTGCTGGCAGACAGCACTAAAAAAAGACTTCAGTATGGTTGGTAAACATCTAAGATTCATATTTTTAGCTTTTTCAAGCCTGGCAATACCGGTCAGTAACAGCCAGACCATTCAGATACAGGGCGAACAATCGGGCACCCTGCTTGCTGACACTGTGATTCTCTCGGGAAATGTGACGGTTCCTGAAAACAGTAACTTAACTTTTCTGCCAGGCACCAAGGTGATTTCATCCGGATTTTTCGGGTTCAATGTACTTGGAAGCATACACGCGGATGGCACTGACGACTTTCCGGTTTCGTTTTCTGTAGCGGATACGGCCGGCTTCAGCAACCCGGAAAATGAAAGGGGGGGCTGGGATGGCTTTGATTTTACGGCAACAAGCCCGGATTCAGACTCGTCGGTTTTCAGCTATTGTATATTTCAGTTTGGTAAAGCCTTCGGCGACTCCCTCGAAAAAATGGGCGGCGTTTTCAACATCCGGGGGTTTGATTTCATAAAAATTTCCGACTGCCGTTTCGAAAACAACAGGGCTTACTACTGGGGAGGGGCTGTATTTTGCGAATCAGGCGATATCCTGATCAGCGGTTGCACTTTTGAGAACAATTCCTGCGGCACACCGGGGCCACCCTATGGCTACGGAGGGGCTGTCTGTACACGTTACTCCAATGCCAGCATTGTTCACAACACTTTTACCGGCAATGCTTCCACCGGAATCGGGGGTGCTGTATCCTTTGAATACTCTGACATTCTGCTGAATGCCAACTACTTCCACGAAAACTTCAGCGGCCTTGGCGGTGCACTGGGTTACCTGCGCTCAGACCCGGTACGTAACATCACCAACAACCTGTTTACCGGCAACTCCTGTGTATTCTTTGGCGGAGCCATTTCATGCAACCGGGCCCACCCACATTTTGTAAACAATACCATCACAGAGAATTTCTCCCAATCGTATGGAGGTGGATTCTATTGCAACGACAGCGCTGTACCGGTGCTGGTCAACAATATATTGTACAACAATTTCGCTCCTGTAGGGAGCGAGGTTTACATCTGGGATATCTACTCAGCCCCGGAGTTCTATTACTGCAATGTAGAAGGCGGGTATGAAGCATTCGAAGGCTCCGGCGGTACGGCTTATTCAGCACCTTACATCAACAACATAGACACCATACCGGGCTTCAGCTTTTCAACCCTCTACCCTTACTCACTCAGCGAAAATTCACCCTGTATCAATACGGGAAACCCCGATACAACAGCTCTGCTGCTGCCCGGTACCGACCTTGCCGGAGTTCAGCGGATTTATGACGGGATCATTGACATGGGGGCCTATGAATTTCAACCCGGTGTTTCAGCAAACCAGCTCCAGGCAGGTGAAGAGGTTCTTTACTGTTACCCCAACCCCTTTTCCGACAGGATAACCATCAGTAAAATTCCGGCCAACTTCCGGAATAGTACGCTGGAAGTTACCGACATCAATGGCAAAACAATCATCAGGCGTACAGGAATCCATGGCTGTGAATACACCTGGGTGCTGAGTCCGGAGGAAAAGAAACTGATGAAACCCGGGCTCTTTTTTATAAAGCTGAACTCCGGAAACAAAAAGGGAATCGGGAAACTGATATACATGCCTGATTGACATGCCATTGTATTTCGCTGATCTTTGATATGATCTGAGGATCCGGTATGGGATTCCGGCCTGTTTCCCGGCTTTGGACTTTGGGTTTTTTCAAAGGAACAAAACAATTATAATCCGGAAGAAATCAGCATCGTTTATTTATCTTTATTATTGATAAATCTATTAATCAGACAGATACGATGCCTGAAGATTTTATTGAAGCATAGGTGCAAAATCTTATTAACAATTTTTAATTTAACGCTGAGCAAACAGAAATTTCATACCTTTACCACAATTCTAAGATCAAAAGTTAATGAGTTCAGCCAATTATCTCTTTAAGACAAAAAAGAGCGAAGAAACATCCAGGAACAACTACCTCAGAAGAATAGCCTTAAAGCAGTCCATAGTCAAAGAGCTTTATCTGCACGGTGAATTGTCGATCTATAAACTAAGTCAGTCAGTGAAGATGAGTACACCCACAGTCACAAGGGCTGTTGAGGAACTCATTGCTGAGCAACTGATCAGGGAAGTCGGGATTGGTGAATCAACCGGCGGACGCAGGCCGAGCCTATTCGGGATAAATCCCTCCTCAAGATATGTTCTGGGGGTTGATCTGGAACGCTCTTTTGTAAGAATGGGCATTTTCGACTTTCTCAACAACCCGGTATCTGAAATTCACGAACTGAATGAAGGACTGGATACCCATCCCGATATCCTGCAGTTTATCGCCGAAAAAGTGGGAGAATTGCTGCTGGCATACAACATTGATGAAAGTAAAATGCTTGGTATCGGCATTTCCCTTCCCGGACTCATCGATATCAAAACCGGCTTGTCATACACATACCTTAATACGGGAAAACCGGCAGCTGAAATTCTGAGCGAAAAAACCCGCATGCCGGTCTTTATTGAACATGATACCAGGGCGATGGCCTGGGGCGAACAGGCATTCGGGCTTGCAAAGGGCTATCAGAATGTGCTCTGTCTGAATGCAGGCAGCGGCATCGGGTTGAGCATGATCCTTAACGGAAAGATCTATACCGGACATTCTGGCTATTCAGGTGAATTCGGTCATATTCAGATAGAGCCGAACGGTCAGTTGTGCCACTGCGGAAAAATCGGATGTATTGAAACCCTTGCATCAGGCAAATCTCTCATTGCCAGAGCCCGGCAGGAGATCAGCAGAGGGGCGGTAACACAACTGAGCGATATGCTCGAGGGGGATTTGTCGAAGCTGAACATCAAGCTGTTGATGAATGCTGCCAAGAAAGGTGACCAGTTTGCCATTGACTGCCTTGCCCGTGTCGGGGAAGCACTGGGCAGAGGGCTTGCCGTACTTATCCACCTGTTCAACCCTGAACTGATTATCATTGGAGGAGAAATGTCGAGGGCAGCAGATTATATGATCTCTCCCATTGAAAGCAACCTGAATGTTTACACCATCGCCCGTATCCGGCGCGATGCCCGCATTGTTGCCTCCAACCTGGGCGACAATGCCAGGCTCATGGGCACCCTTGCCCTCGTGATGAACAGGATTTTTGCCTGACAGACTTTAAACACCCAAGAACATTAACCGATCTACCCGAACACCTTTTATCAAACTGACCCCCTCCGGCCATTATGCAAAATCCATCATCCGTCAGCACCAGACAATCATCCTATATCCTGTCCATCGCGATCATCGGGGCACTGTTTTTCATCTTCGGATTTGTAACCTGGCTCAATGGCATTCTGATTCCTTACCTCAAAATTGCCTGTGAACTGTCGAACTATCAGGCCTTGTTTGTTGCTTTCGCTTTTTATATTTCCTATTTCGTAATGGCCCTCCCCTCTTCCTGGCTGCTCAAAAAGACAGGGTTCAAACAGGGCATGATGCTGGGGCTGTGGGTGATGGCAATAGGTACACTGCTGTTTGTTCCTGCCGCATACACCCGTACATACGGCCTTTTTCTCACCGGTTTGTTTGTGATGGGTACAGGGCTCTCTGTATTGCAGACTGCATCAAATCCCTATGCCACCATTGTTGGACCAAGAGAAAGTGCTGCCAAAAGAATCAGCATCCTCGGTATCTGCAACAAGCTTGCCGGGGCCATTGCTCCGGTTATTCTCGCTTACTACATCCTGAATGACGGGGATGCCTTTGTGCAGAATCTTTCAACCCTTGGTGAATCAGCCAGGTCAGCCCAGCTCGATGCATTGGCAGAAAGGGTAATCGGCCCTTACATCGTGATGACCATTGTGTTGTTCCTGCTGGGTATCGGCATTCGGTTTTCGCCCTTGCCTGAGATTGATGTGGAAGACGAATCAGAAAGCCGCAACAATGAGTTGAGTGGCAGAAAACGTATTCTGGATTTCCCGCACCTGCTCGCAGGGGTTGTTGCCCTGTTCTTTTATGTAGGTGCTGAAGTCATTGCCGGAGACACCATCATACGATACGGCATATCCCTCGGCATTGAAATATCAACTGCCAAGGCCTTTACCTCTTACACCCTGATCTCGATGGTGGCCGGATACATTATCGGAATAATACTGATTCCCAAATACATCACCCAACGCGCTGCCTTGCTTTATTCGGGAGTTGCAGGAGTACTGTTTACCCTTGGTGCTGTTTTCACCCAGGGAACCACCTCTGTCTTTTTTATTGCCATCCTCGGACTGGCCAACGCACTTGTATGGCCGGCCATCTGGCCACTGGCAATTCACAACCTGGGAAGTTTCATCAAAACCGGATCGGCCTTGCTGATCATGGCCATTGCCGGAGGAGCCTTGCTGCCTCTGGTATGGGGTAAGCTCGCCGATCTGTGGGGTGCCCAACAGGCCTACTGGATGCTGATTCCCAGTTATCTGATTATCATTTATTATGCCACCCTCGGCTACAAATTAAAAAACAAAATCTGAAAACATATGAAACCAACTCTACTCATTCTTGCTGCGGGTATGGGCAGCCGGTACGGCGGATTGAAACAGATCGATCCGATCGGCCCCTCCGGCGAAACCATCCTTGATTATTCGGTTTATGATGCCATCAGGGCCGGTTTCGGCAAGGTCGTATTTATTATCCGGAAAGACATTGAGAAAGATTTCCGGGATGTATTCATCGACAGGCTGCAGAAGCATATCCCCATCGATTGGGTCTTTCAGGAAATTGATAAACTCCCTGAAGGTTACAAGGCCCCCGAAGGCAGGGTCAAGCCCTGGGGTACCGGCCATGCTGTACTGATGGCAGCTGAAAAAATCAACGAGCCATTCGCCGTCATCAATGCCGATGACTTCTATGGATTTGAAGCCTTTAAAACGATTGTTCGTTTCTTCAATGAACAGGAAGCCGCTGAAGAATCTGATTATTCGATGGTTGCCTACGAACTGCAGAATACCCTCTCCGACTTCGGTACAGTTTCGCGCGGCGAATGCCGCACTGATGCTGACAACTGGCTGATCAGTGTTACCGAACGAACACAGATTGAAAGGGTTAATGGTTCAATCCTTTACCGCAGTCCCGATGGCAATGAGACCCGGCTGGACGATAAAACACCGGTTTCAATGAACTTCTGGGGATTTACACCTGACTACTTCGAACACCTCAGAGCACAGTTTACCGGTTTTCTGGATGCCGAAGGTCAGAACCCGAAATCAGAGTTCTATATCCCTACCGTTGTTGACAATCTGATTAAAAACGGTCAGAAAAAGGTGAAAGTACTCAGCAACTCAGGACAATGGTTTGGCATTACCTACCGCGAAGATAAACCCCTGGTCATAGAAAAACTCAGTCAACTGATTCAAAAGGGCGAATATCCTGAAAACCTCTGGTCGAAATAAAGGTTCCTTTATGCCTTTCACTGCTGAACGACTATCGGAAATATTCCGCATACCGGATTCTGAGTATATCCTGGATCCGGTTAAGCATGGACATATTAACCAGACTTACAAGGTTTTGAGCAGTGGGAAACCTGTTTACATTCTGCAAAAGATCAACGAACAGGTATTTCCCGATGTGGATGGCCTGATGGCCAATTACCTGCTGGTTTCCGGCAGGCTGAACAATCATCCCTGGCCTGAAAATCAGGGCATCCGGGTACCAGAAGTTATCAGAACGCACGACGGGGCCCTGATTTTCAGGCATCCGGAACATGGCAGTTTCAGACTGATCACCTACATTGAAGGAGTTACACTAAGCTCACACGAGCAGAATGCAGGCACAGCTTATGAAACCGGACTGGCATTCGGACATTTCCTGACCGGTGCATCAGGAATAAACCCTGTGCTGCTGTTCCCGGTTTTACCCGATTTTCATCACCTCAATAAGCGTTACAATCAGTTTCAGGCAGCCCTTGATTCAGATTTAGCCAGCAGAGTGGGTGTATGTCAGCACGAAATTGAACAGGTTAAAAAATTCAGGCCTTTACTCCTGAAAATTCCTGAACTGATCGAATCGGGAATTGTTCCGGTCAGGGTGGTTCACAGCGATACAAAACTGACCAACATCCTCTTCAACCGCCAGGGCAAAGCCACCGGTGTGATCGATCTGGATACCGTGATGGCCGGTTCTGCGCTTCATGATTTTGGAGATGCCATCCGAAGCCTGGCAAACACCTCTGAAGAAGACGAACCTGACCTTAGCAAGGTACAATTTGATTATTTGGCCCTTGAATCCTTTGCCAGAGGTTATCTTGAAGCAGCCGGTGCCATTCTTACCAAAACCGAAACATCGTTGCTGTCAGAATCGGCCATGCTGATGACATACATCATCGGCCTGAGATTTCTGACTGACTTTCTCTCCGGTGATACATACTACCGGATTTCGTATCCCGACCATAATCTTGTAAGGGCCAGGGTTCAGATCAGGCTGCTTCAACAGATGTACGCGAACAGGGAGCGGATGAAGGCCATCGTATTTCAGATGTGTAAAAGCTACTCAATATCAGATATTTAATGCTCAATTTATGAAACGTATTTTCTCAGGATTCTGTGCAGCCCTGCTGGCGCTGGTTTTCATCATCCCCTCTGCAGGAAACTGCCAGAAAACCGTTAACAACATTATCCCAAAACCAGTAAGCTACAAACCGGGCAAAGGCAACTTCATTCTCAGCAATGAAACCCGCATTGTCCTTTCGCCTTCGTCAAAAGAACTGGCAAAAGTTGGTGCGATGCTCCGGGAAGCTTTTCCTGATTTCAGCCTCAACATTTCTGACATAGGCCAGGGTGACCGGATTCCTGAAAATTCAATCTTTCTCAGCCTTAACAGTGCACTCAATACCGGAAGTGAAGGTTATAAGCTTGAAATTACTGAAGATGGAATAAAACTTGAAGCAGTCACTGGTAAAGGGGTGTTTTACGGCCTTCAGACACTGTTTCAGTTGCTTCCTTCTTCGAAATACCGGTACGACAACCCGGAGATAAAAATAAAATCATGTTACATTACCGATTACCCGAGGTTCAGCTACCGCGGAATGCACCTGGATGTTTGCAGGCATATGTTTCCGGTTGATTTTATTAAGAAATACATTGATTTGCTGTCAATGTACAAAATCAATAATTTTCACTGGCATCTTACCGAGGATCAGGGATGGAGGATAGAAATCAGAAAGTATCCCCTGCTGACTGAAGTGGGAGCTTACAGGGCAAGTACACCCATCGGGCGCAACACCGGCGATGATCATCAGCATTATGGCGGATTTTACACACAGGAGGAAGCCAGGGATATTGTCAGGTACGCTGCTGAACGCTATGTCAATGTGATTCCTGAAATAGAAATGCCAGGACATGCCCTGGCGGCCCTCGCAGCATACCCGAATCTCTCCTGCACCGGAGGACCGTTTGAAGTCTGGACCAAATGGGGGGTTACTGAAGATATCTACTGTGCAGGTAATGAACAGGTCTTCAGCTTTCTTGAAGATGTGCTGACCGAAGTGATGGAGATTTTCCCTTCAACATACATCCATATAGGCGGTGACGAAGCTCCGAAAACGCGCTGGGACAATTGCCGGCTCTGTCAGGAAAGAATGCAGAAAGAAGGACTGAAGGATGCCCATGAACTCCAGAATTATTTTATTACACGTATTGAAAAGTTTCTGAATGCCAATGGCCGTCAGATCATCGGATGGGACGAAATACTTGAAGGCGGCCTCGCTCCGGGAGCTACCGTAATGTCGTGGCGGGGAACCGAAGGAGGTATTCAGGCTGCCGGTATGAAACATGATGTCATCATGACGCCTGGCAAACCCTGCTATTTCGATCATTATCAATCACAGGCAGCCAATGAACCCCTTGCCATCGGAGGTCTGAACACCCTCAGGGATGTTTACCTGTATGAGCCGGTGCCTGAAATACTCACCAAAGAAGAAGCAGGTTATATCCTGGGTTCCCAGGGGAATGTCTGGACAGAATATATTCCTTCGGCCAGCCATGTGGAGTATATGGTATTTCCACGGGCGATTGCACTGGCCGAAGTAAACTGGTCTTCAAAGGAAAACCGTAACTGGGAGGATTTCGCAGCCAGGCTCTCCGCACATATGCCCCTGCTGGCTGAAAAAGAGGTGAATTACAGCAAGAGTGCCTGTAACGTCGACATCAGCACCCTCTGCGATGAACCGAGCGGTTCGATAAGAGTTACCCTCAGCAGCGGAATGCCCGGTGGTACCATTCTTTATAACACTGGTTCTGAGACCAATACCAGCTGGAAACGCTATAAAAAGCCATTTACAATCAAAGAAACCACCAAGGTCAATGCCATTCTCCGGATCAACAAAGAATTCCCCGGAAACACCACTTCCAGAACCATCATTGTGCATGACGCTTCCGGAATAAAACCCGAATTGCTTACCCGCTACAGTGAATCCTATTCCGCCTGTGGATCCGGCTCTCTCACCGATGGTTGCAGGGCACACGCCCTGTCGCTGGGCAAAGACTGGCTTGGCTTTTCAGGAATCAATGCAGAATTTGTGCTTGATCTGAAAGAAATCAAAGAGATCAAAAATGTAAACATCGGATTCCTTTATAACCCGGCTAACTGGATATTTCTTCCTACAGGCGTTGAAATCGGATTGTCGGTGGACGGAATTACCTATCTTCCCGCCGGTGGAATCAGGCCCGATCTGCTCACGGTGCGGGAACCGGTTGCCATTGATTACAGTCAGGTCGCCATTGACGCAAAAGCGAGATTTATAAGAATAAAGGCGATCAACAGGGGCAAATGCCCCGATGGCCACCCCGGAGCAGGTCAGGATGCCTGGTTGTTTCTGGATGAAGTCATGGTCAACTATCCACTTGACTGAAATTCTTTCTCCTGAAAGAACTGAAATGATGTCACATAGGCTGCACAACGAACCTTCCGGCGGCTCTTTTGCCATCAGCACCAGAGATTACCACAACATAGATGCCTTTCCGGAGAGCAGCTATATCAATTGAAATAACCGGCTCGTCAGGACCAATCATTTGATATTTAAGTCTTTGACCTGTGATTGAGAAAATCTCCAGAAGGCCTTCTCCAATCAATCCTTTGCCTTCCTGAATAAGATTCAGCTTTCCGTTGGACACCGGATTGGGATAGAGTTTTAACCCAACTTGCGCCCTAATCTTTAATGCTCAAAAATAATATTTTTCTAATTGACAGTAAATCAAGGATATAATTTTGGAGCATAAAAAATATTTTGTAGCAACATTTGTTAATCCACTGACAATCAACAGCAATATT
>JAEUTG010000015.1 GCA_016788045.1 Bacteroidales bacterium | reverse complement strand
GTGTAGAAATTTTGTAGAAAAAATTGCCGTAAACATTGAAAAGAACAAGATTCAGAATGAAGCCAAAACACTCAAAATCTCACATAACAGGCTGATAATGAAATAAAATACTTCATTATCAGCCTGTTCCTGGTGGTATCGGCCGGGATCGAACCAGCGACACACGGATTTTCAGTCCGTTGCTCTACCTACTGAGCTACGATACCTTTGGAGCTGCAAAGTTAAATAAGAAAAATCCATTTTAACAAATATTTTAATATATTTTCTCTGCCGTCCTTGTAAATCAGGTAATTTTGCCTTCTTAACATGCTTGTTTCGGCATTTTTAAACACCCGGACAAGCCATTAACAAAACAGCTTTCAACAATGAATTCCTCCCGGGAGCCCTATAAACTTGTGATCGATCTTGGTAATTCGAGGGTGAAGGTTGCTGTTTACGAGCAGGAGGATTTAACCGTTGTACATACCATCGATAATCCCAACCCTGAGAAAATCTACCAGCTTGGCCTTCATAAACTCCCGTTTTGTGCCGGTATTATCAGCTCTGTTGCTGAGAATCCGGTGTTGTACACGGTCCTTTTCCCCGAATTAAAATGGATTGTTCTTGATCACCATACCCCGCTGCCGATTTACAATCGCTACAAAACCCCTGAAACACTGGGCAAGGACAGGCTGGCAGCTGTTACCGGCGCCTGTTTGCTGAAACCGGGAGAGGATTTGCTGGTTATTGATGCGGGAACAGCCATCACTTACGACTTCATCAGCAAAGACAGAATCTATAGCGGGGGGAGTATTTCACCCGGCATGACTATGCGGTTCAGGGCGTTGAATACTTTTACCGGACGTCTTCCGTTACTTGGTTTCAGGCCGGTGGATTATCTGGCCGGCCATAACACCGACGAATCGGTTTTATCGGGTGTTATCAATGGAATAAAGGCCGAAATGGATGGTATAATTGACGAATACAGGCGGTTATGGCCTGATGTAAATACAATAATGACGGGAGGAGATGCCAAATATTTTGAAAAATTGCTGAAAAATGACATCTTTGCATTCCCAAATCTGGTTGTAACTGGTTTGAAACTAATACTCGACTTTAACCTTGAAAAATAACAGGATTTTAACGAAACTACTGGTAATAGCGGTTCTCTGTTCATTTTGTTCAGAAGCATCAGCACAAAACCGGATCAGTTCGCCCTACTCCAGATTTGGCCTTGGTGATTTACAATCCAACAACAATGTTTACAACATGTCGATGGGGGGCATCTCCTTTGGCTTGTATTCACCCTATTTTATAAATTCAGCGAATCCGGCGTCCTATGCGGCATTTGATTCGCTTTCGTTCGTGTTTGATGCCGGGCTTCATTCAAGGCAATCGAACCTGATTACCCAAAGCATTTCGCAATCGGCCAACCACACCTCACTCGGCAACCTTCAGTTTGGGTTCCCGGTTACCCGCTGGTGGAAAAGTAGTTTCGGGCTGCTTCCATACAGCATGGTTGGTTATAAAATGCTTGACTCAAAAGTGGATGAGAATGCAGGAAACACCAACTTCCTTTATGAAGGTGAGGGTGGGATCAATCAGTTTTATATCGGTAACAGCGTATCCCTTTTTAAAGGGTTCAGTGTCGGATTTAACCTTTCGTACCTGTTTGGCACCATTAACCGTTCGGGAGCAACAGAATTTCCCGATTCCTTGCTGAAGATAAATTATAAAATTCTGAAAACTGCACAGGTCAGGGATGTTTATCTGAACTATGGCCTGTTTTATCACAAACAATACAAGAACGGTTTTCATTACAATGCAGGACTGGCTTTCAGCAACAATTCGGATATTTCAGTATCAGAAAGCCGGCTTGGATATACCTATTTTGTAAGCAGCACCAATGTTGACCTTCCCAGGGATACTGTCCTGAATGAACCTACAGTTAAAGGCGATTTTCTGCTGCCCGCCAGTGTCGGATTCGGTTTTTCGCTTGGTAAAAATGAGAAATGGCTTGCTGGTGCCGATATCCATTTCCAGCAATGGGAAAAATATACATGGTTCGGAGTATCTGATTCACTCAAAAACAGCCTGCGACTGTCGGTTGGAGGCTCCTACAACCCTTCTGCCTCGACAGTGTCAAGCTACTGGCAACGTGTTACTTACAGAGGTGGCTTCCGGTACTCTCAGAGTTATCTCGGGCTAAGGGGGCAAAATATTAACGAGTTTGGCATAAGTATTGGAGTAGGATTGCCGTTACCCCGCACAAGGTCGACCATCAATGTGGCGGCTGAATTCGGAACGCGGGGAACAACAACAAACAACCTGATTAAAGAAAACTTCGTAAAATTTACCCTCGGGTTATCAATTTTCGAACGTTGGTTTATCATCAGGAAATATGATTAATAACAAAAACAACCAGAACTATGAAAAAGGGCATTAAGGCGGTATTTTTTCTGTTGATGTTAAGCCTTCTTCCAATCAGTACTATCCTCGCACAGGAAACCGAAGATAACAGCAGCTCGGTAGCGAAAGGACCCAAATATGGCAGCGATTCAGCAACCTGCGTTATGCACCTTTCATTATACCGCGAGTTTTACAAACAGAAGAATTTTAAAGATGCTTTCCCGCACTGGAGATGGGTTTTCAGGAGCTGTCCCCTGGCGAGTCAGAATGTGTACATTGACGGCGTGAAAATGGTCAGTGCAAGAATTGATGAAGCCAAAGATGCAGCAAAGAAGGAAGCTTTGATCGACACCCTGATGATGGTATATGATCAGCGTATCACCTATTTCAACCGCGAAGGATATGTTCTCGGACGCAAAGGCACCGATCTGTACACATACAGACCTGATAAAACCGAGCAGATTTACCAGATACTTAAGAAATCTGTGGATCTTTCCGGTAATAAGTCAGAAGGCGGCCCTTTGGTTTATTATTTCAGGAGTATTATCGGAATGGTTGATCTGCAGAAACTCGATAAGTCTGCTATCGTTGACGGGTATGATCAGATTTCACAGATCATTGATCACAATATAAAGGAAAATGCCGGAAAAGCTGAGAAACTGGCTTCATGGGAAAACATCAAAGGCAACATTGAATCAACATTCGAGCCTTATGCTACCTGCCCTGACCTTATTTCGATGTATGAGAAAAAGTATGCAGAAAGTCCTGAGGATGTTGAATTACTGAGAAAAATAACCACCATTCTGGAACGGAAAGACTGCACGAAAGAAGACCTGTTTTTCAAAGCCACCGAAAGTCTGCACAAGCTTGAACCCAGCGCCCAGTCTGCCTTCCTGATGGGTAAACTCAGCCTTCAGAAGGATCAGGCCTCAAAAGCAGCGGATTATATGCAGGAAGCTGCCAACCTGTTTGAAGACAGCGCAGATAAGATTAAGGCACTGGAAATTCTGGCCAGCATCAATTTCAGTCAGCGTAACTTCTCACAGGCCAGAACAAATGCGCAGAAGATCATTCAGCTGAACCCGAATTACGGTAAAGCCTACCTGCTGATCGGCGACTTGTATGCAGCCAGTGCCAGCATGTGTACCGGTGATGATCTGGGTGGAAGCACTGTTTACTGGGTGGCTGTTGATAAATACCAGAAAGCCCGCAGTGTTGATCCTTCGGTGGAAGAAGAAGCCAGTGCAAAGATTTCGCAATACTCAAGGCATTACCCAAAAGCCAGCGATTTGTTCTTCCGCGACATGGTTGAAGGAACCTCATACACCGTAGGCTGCTGGATCAACGAATCCACCACCATCAGGGGCATCAAGTAATTTGTTATGTATGACAGGGTGAAATCAGAGAATTATTCCAGTCATTTATATATGATTTTTAAAAGCGTTGCTGTCGTTCTGACGGCAGCGCTTTTTAGTTGTAACAACGAAATGGAGGAGGTAATCCGTCTCAACCAACAGGATACCACCCCTACCATGTTTGCCCGTGATGTTTCAATTTCAGAAAGTGAATCGGGCATTACCAAATACAAGCTTACTGCGAGTCTGCTCAAACGATTTGAATCGGAAGGGAAAGGAGCCAACACAATTTTCCCTGAAGGTTTTAAGGTAGTCTTCTTCGATTCACTTAACCCGGATAAAATAAGGACACAGATAACGGCCGAATATGGGATGGACAATGAAGGAAAACGCCGAATGGAAGCCCGTTCAAACGTTGTTGTGATCAATCAGCTGAAAGGGGAAAAACTCAACACCGAAGAATTAATCTGGGATAAAAATACGCGCAAGGTCTATTCTGATAAATTTGTAACCATAACCACACCCGACAAGATCATTTATGGAGAAGGCCTGGTTTCAGATGAGCGGTTTGAACGCTGGACCATAAAAAAGCCCAGGGGTGAAATGTATGTGAATGACAATCTGTAGACTGAGTTGATTGAACACCTTTCCGTATCTTTGCACCAGGATTTAACAAATACATCCGTTGAGCTATTCTGATTGTATACTGTGATGCAGCTAATCGTTCCCATAGCGATTACTCTGTTGTTTTCCGCACTTTTCTCGGGATTGGAGATTGCCTTCGTTTCGTCCAATAAACTGAAAATTGAGGTTGACAAAAGCAAGGATCAGCTTCAGGCCAGGATCCTTTCCCTGTTTCTGCGGAAGCAATCCCATTTCATTGCTGCTCTGCTTCTTGGAAACAACATTGCCCTGGTTATTTACGGGATTTATTCTGTAAGGGTATTGAATGATCCGCTAAAGCAGATTTTACCCGGTGGCCCCGGGTCAGAAGCGCTGCTTCTGATCATGCAGACCATTCTTTCCACCCTGGTAATTCTTGTACTGGCCGAATTTCTTCCGAAAGTACTTTTCAGGATAAATCCCAACAAAACCCTGGCTTTCTTTGCCATACCAGTGTTCATCATCTACATTCTCATTTATCCGGTTGTATTGCTGTTTATCGGATTATCGGAATTGATTCTGAGGCTTGCTTTTCGTATTCGGATAACGCGCCCGAACTATACATTCAGCACTACCGATCTCGACTACTATCTGCTTGAATCTGCGGTCCTTCAACCCGACGAAAGGGAAGAGATGCAGGAGATACAGATGTTTCAGAATGTCAGGGACCTGAACAACATCAAACTGAGGGAATGTATGGTCCCCCGCAATGAAATTCTGGCTATCGACGCTTCCGAATCCATTGAAAATCTCCGAAGTTTCTTTGTTGAAACCGGTCATTCAAAAATTCCTGTTTTTCAGGACTCTGTCGACAACATCATCGGTTATGCCCATTTGTACGATCTTTTCAGAAAACCGGCGTCTATCGGTGAAATCATCAAACCGGTTATGATCGTCCCGGAAACAATGCCCGCCAACAAATTGCTGAATCAGTTTATCGCAGAAAGAAAAAGTGTGGCGATTGTGGTCGACGAATTCGGGGGAACTGCCGGAATGCTGACCATTGAAGATGTGATTGAAGAGATTTTCGGGGAAATCAACGATGAATTTGATGTTGAAGAACAGGTAGATCAGAAGATCAGCGAAGACGAATACCTTTTGTCAGGAAGGCTGGAAATTGATTTTCTGAACGAGAAGTACGCCCTGAATCTTCAGAAGACGGATGACTATGAAACTCTGGCCGGATATATCATTCATCATCATCAGAATATCCCGTCGGCCAATGATGAAATCGTGATTGAAGGCTTCCATTTTACCATACTCCAGGCCACCGATACAAGGATTGAACAGGTTCTGCTCAGGCTGAATCCCTCCTGATCTGCTAAATTGTTGACTTAAAGGGCTTACGAAATCCGTTTATTTACCACATATCAGTGAAAATTGACCCGAATGGGCCAATTTTATTTTTATACTATCAGTTTTATTGTAAATTTGCACCCTCTTATAAAAAATCTAATTAAAATGGCATTAATCGGAGACATTCGTAAACGTTCGGGACTTCTGACAATTATAATTGGAGTTGCTCTTGCTCTGTTTGTACTTGGAGACTTCATCAGTAACCGGGGACCCCGTGGAGGCAGAGGCGACAATGTTATCGCTGAAATAAACGGGGAAAAGATACTGGCTACCGACTTTAACCAGCGGGTTGAAGATAACATGGAAGCCCAGAAGCTGAATACAGGCAAAGAAAACCTCACCTCTGACGAGCAGTTCCAGATCAGGCAGCAGACCTGGGATCAGGTACTGAATGAAACCCTTTTACTGGAAGAGGTTGCCAGACTGGGGCTTACCGTTACCACAGAAGAGCTTGATGACCAGATCAGGGGAAAAAATCCGCACAGTTACATCGTTCAGAGTTTCCGCGATCCGCAGACCGGACAATTTGACCCCGCAACCGTGGTTAATTTCCTTCAGAACCTTGATCAGGTTGATCCCCAGATGAAAGAACGTTATCTGATGATTGAAAAAGCCATCAAGGAAGACAGGCTCAACACCAAATACCGTAACCTGATTGCCAAAGGTTTCTATGTCCCCAAAGCATTTGCCAAGCGCGACTACGAAGCCCGCAACACAAAGGTTAAAGCCCGCTATTATGGAGCACCCTATACCAGCATTGCCGACAGTCTTGTTACCCTTACCGATGCTGACTATGAAAAATTCTACAATGAGAACAAGCACAAATATCAGCAGGAAGCTTCACGCGATATAGAATACGTAACTTTCGATATTCTTCCTTCAGCTGAAGACCGTGATAAAATCAACCGTGAAGTTCAGGAACTTTATAAAGAATTTACCACAACCGAAAATGTGGTTTCTTTTGTAAACACCACTTCTGATGAACGGTACGACAGTACCTGGATTAAACGGGGCAAGCTTCCATACCAGATTGATTCGCTGATGTTCAATTCACCTATAGGCACAAGTTTTGGCCCATACATTGAGAATGATGTTTACCAGATGGCCCGTCTTGTTGATGTTCAGACCCGCCCTGACTCACTGAAAGCCAGCCATATTCTGATTTCGTACAAAGGCACCAATGTGAATCCTGACACAAAACTTACCAAAGAACAAGCCAAAGCAAAAGCCGACAGTGTATTGAAAGTGGTAAAAACAACGGCTTCAAAATTTGAAGAACTGGCCTCAACCATCAGCGATGATCAGACTGCCGCAAAATCAAAAGGAGACCTTAACTGGTTTGCCGATGGCGCTATGGTTCCCGCTTTTAATTCTGCGGTACTCAACGGAAAGATCGGCGATATCACCCTGGTTGAAACCCAGTTTGGTTTCCACATCATTAAAATTACCGGCAAAACCGCTCCTTCGAAAAAAGTCAGGGTTGCCCTGGTTAAACTTAAAATAGAGCCGAGCTCCAAAACCATGCAGGATGTGTATACACAGGCCAGTGAATTTGCCTCACAGGCCAAAAACATGGAAGGGTTCAACAAGCTGATTGAAGAGAAAAAACTTACCAAACGCAGTGCTGAACGCATTGGCATGGATCAGAATTCACTTCCCGGAATTCCTGAAGGCAGGCAGATTGTTATCTGGGCCTTTAACAAGGATACCGAAAAAGGAAGTATTTCGCAGGTTTTCGACCTCGAAGGACGTTACATGATTGCCACCCTCAAGGAAATCAGGGAAAAAGGCATCCCCAGCCTCGAGCAACTGAAAGAATTCATCGAACCACTGGTAAAACGTGATAAGAAAGCCGAGAAGATCATAGCCGAAGTGAACAAGACCGTTAAATCACTGGCCGATCTCGATAAAGGATACATCAACCTTGGCATGAAAGCCGATACCAATGAGGTTGCTTTTGCCAACTCAAACCTGCCCGGATACGGTAAGGAAGACGATGCTATCGGCATTCTGTTTACCCTCAAAGCCGGTCAGATGTCAAAACCGGTAAAAGGCAACCAGGCAGTTTTCCTCCTTGTTGCTGACCAGATTATACCGGCTCCTGCAAAAGACGACCTTACTCCAGAGAAACGGATGCTCACCAATGCGTTCCGCACCCGTGCACAGCGCGAACCGGCTGAAGCACTCAAACGCAATGCCGATATCGAAGACAACCGCTTGCTCTATTACTAAAGCAATAAAACTGATTCAAAAAAGCCATCCGTTTCAGGGTGGCTTTTTTATTTTCAGGCCATCGGGAATGCGAAGTTTTCACTATTTTTATGTGAACATTTAAGCCCGATGATCAGACAGCTGACTGAAAATGTGGTTTCCCTGTTTTTCCCCAGGTTCTGCCTTGCCTGCGGTAACCCACTCTACAAAAACGAGGAGGTACTCTGCTTTGCCTGTGTTCATGCCCTGCCAAGAACCGGTTTTCATCTGGAAGCTGATAATCCCGTTGCCCGTCAATTCTGGGGAAAAATCAACTTTGCTTCCGCTGCTTCGTTTTATTATTTTTCGAAAGGAAGCAAGGTTCAGCACCTGGTTCACCAGCTTAAATATAAAGGGTATAAGGAAATCGGCTCACACATCGGGAAACTGTATGGCCGTGAGCTTCTGACCTCGCCACTGTTTAATACTGTTTCAGCTGTGGTCCCTGTACCACTGCACCCGAAGAAGCAGGCCCGCAGGGGTTACAACCAGGCCGAATGGTTTGCCAGGGGCCTGGCAGGGGCGATGCACATTGAAACCGACACCACCAGCCTGATCAGGGCCGCCGCATCAGAAACCCAAACGAAGAAATCGAGGTTCAACCGCTGGGAGAACGTGAAAGAGATATTCAGGGTTACTGATATTGGCCGACAGGCAGGCAAACATGTTTTACTGGTCGATGATGTGATTACTACCGGATCGACCCTTGAAGCCGCAGGACAGGAGCTGTTGAAGATTCCCGGGATTAAAATCAGCGTTGCTTCAATCGCCTGTGCTGTAAAATGAGCTTAAACTATACTCAGCTTCAGCATGTTCGTTTTCCCGGGTTTGCCAATCGGGATACTCGAGACATAAATGATGTAGTTGCCTGTAGTAATGTATCCCCTGGCAATTAAGGTCTTACGCATCTCTACCATGGCGGAGTCGGTGCTGGAAAATTTTTCAAAATAAATACCTGTAACACCCCATACCAGGTTCAGGGCACGAAGAAGGTTACGGTTATCAGAAAAAATATAGATACCGGCTTTGGTCCGGTGGCCGGCCAGGCGGAAAGCAGAATAACCGGTGTGGGTCATGGCAATGAGGGCACGGGCATTCACTTTTTGTGCAAGGTCGCTGGCAGCCATAATAACAGAATCAGAAATTCTCCGTTCCCCGGGACTTTCAACCGGTTCAACCAGGGGTAACTGAATGTCGCTGGCCTCCACATCACAGATGATGCGGTTCATGGTTTCCACAGTCTGAACCGGATAACTGCCCACCGAAGTTTCACCACTGAGCATCAGGGCGTCAGCTCCATCAATCACCGAGTTGGCAACATCACTCACCTCTGCCCTGGTCGGACGCAGGTTCGAAATCATTCCTTCCATCATCTGTGTAGCCACGATAATGGGTTTTGAAGCCGCCAGACACAGCCTGACCAACCGTTTCTGAATAACCGGAACCTGTTCCTGGGGGATTTCCACACCCAGATCGCCCCTGGCGACCATCAACGCATCGGCGGCTTCTATAATGGCCTCAGCGTTTTCAACAGCTTCGGGCTTTTCAATCTTCGCGATAATCCGTGGTGCATTGTTCCCGCAGAGCTCATGCAGCCTGTTTCTCAGATCGGTGATATCGGAGGCAGCCCTGACAAAGGAGAGGGCAACCCACTGTACGTTGAGTGTTGCAATAAAACGCAGGTCATTAAGGTCTTTGTCGGAAAGTCCCGGCAACCGCAGCCTGGTTTTCGGAAGATTCACGCCTTTGTGCGATAACAGAGTCCCCCCCTGGATTACCTTAGCCACCACTTCATCCTTTTCGTTCGAAGAAACGGCTTTCAGCAGCAGTTTACCATCATCGAGCAGGATATCATCGTCGGCCTTTACATCAAGGGCAAAATCCTTATAATTCACACTGATGATGTTTCCGGTGCATTCTTCGTTTCTGGTGGTGATCACACAGGTTTCTCCCGGAACGAGGGTAAGACCGCTGCCGGCTGAGCCGGTCCGGATCTTCGGGCCCGACAGATCGGCCAGAACTGCGGTATGGTGCCCCAGGGCCTGGTTGAGACGGTCAATTCTTTCGGCTGTAATCGCATGATCCTCATGAACACCATGTGAAAAATTAAGCCTGAAAACATTCACCCCGGCCAGCATCAGGTTTCTGAGCATCTCTTCGGATGAAGAAGCCGGACCAACAGTGGCAACAATTTTCGTTTTCCTCATAATACGGTTGATTTTAATACAAAAGTAGTGAATCGGATGTTTTGCATATGTTAATTGTGACTAACCGGATCATACGGGAAGAAAAAATATAGTTAGTCTGACCAAACAATACAAATCTGTTTGAAAATCAACGGGTGAAGTTCAATTATTCACTACTTTTGCAGGCTCAAAAAATTACGACCTTGTCAGAAATTGAATTTGCAGTTATCGGTGCTGTCATCGCTTCTGATGTTTTAACAACATCCTGGTTTACCGCGGCATTGCACAAGAAGCTTGCAATGAAAATTCAGCCGTTTGCCTCGTTGTTTCTGGCTGGCGGGCGTGCTTTGCTGATGCTGGCAGGAATCTTTCTCGGAATGCTGATGCAATTGACCCTAGGGCAATACAGTTTCGCTTCAGCCATGTCGTTGCTTGTAATTGTCGGTATTAAATTGTGCCTGGATGCCATCAACTATAACGTTGATGAGAAAGTGATTCTGATTGACAATATCCGGACTGCACTGCTGCTGTCTGCAGCCGGTGGCATAGTGGCTTTCCTCACCGGTCTGGCTATCGGAACAGCAGGCGGTCCAATGCTGCTTCCGGTAATTTCGGTATTTTTTGCAACATTGTTCCTTGTAATTGCCGGAATTAAAGCCGGAGAACATTACGGTTTTAAACCTTCAGTAAAATATGCCGGATTGTTGTCAGGCATTGTTATTGCCTGTTTTGGCGTTATTCACCTTGTTTTACAATTCATTTGATTTTCTGATGAAAAGACTATTCATTCTTGCTCTGCTTGCCATTGCTGTTACAGCAAAATCACAGCCTCCGGCCGGCTATTACGATGCAGCAAATGGCCTCAGCGGCACTGCACTTCAGGCGGCACTGCACAACATCATCGACAACCACTATGTGCAGAGTTACAACTCACTGCATGAGCATTTCGAATCTACCGACCGCAAGCCCAACGGCACCGTGTGGGATATGTATTCTGATGTACCGGGAGGAAATCCGCCTTATGTCTATAACTTCACCTCCGGGGATCAGTGCGGATCATACAATGGTGAAGGAGACTGCTACAACAGGGAACATTCCTTCCCGAAAAGCTGGTTTGATGACATGAGTCCCATGTATTCCGACCTGTTTCATCTTTATCCGACTGATGGGTATGTGAACGGCCGTCGGAGCAATTATCCTTACGGAACTGTAGGCTCAGCATCCTGGACATCGGAAAATGGCTGCAAACTGGGCAGTTGCAACTATCCCGGTTATTCAGGTACCGTATTTGAGCCGATTGATGCTTATAAGGGCGATTTTGCCCGCACCTATTTTTACATGGCAACCAGGTATTACAACGAAGACAATGGCTGGCCGGGCAGCGACATGGTGAACGGCTCCCAGCCAAGGCCCTGGGCACTCGCTTTGCTCAAAGAATGGCACCTGAGCGATCCGGTAAGCCAGAAGGAGATTGACCGGAATAACGCAGTATATGAAATTCAGAACAACCGGAATCCCTATATTGATCACCCTGAATTTATTGCGCAGATCTGGGGGGGGACAACCGGTGTAAACGACATTGTCTACAATACGGATGTTACCGTTTACCCCAACCCGGCCATTGATTACTGCATCGTCAATCATCACAATTATTACAGAAGCACCGGTCTGAGTCTGCGGTTCCTTGATATCACCGGCAGGCAGTATGTGTTGGATTATTCTGATGAGGCTGGGGCTTTGCGCATCAATACCTCAGCACTGGCCAATGGTTTCTATTTTATTGAAATCAGCGAAGCAGGTAAACTTCCTGCATTTATCAGGCTGGCGAAATAAGCAGTATGGCAGTTTTCAGGTTAACCAAAGAGTTTAAGTTTGAAATGGCCCATGCCCTGGCCGGATATACCGGTCCGTGCAGGCACATACATGGTCATTCCTACGAATTGCTGGTTACGGTAAAAGGCAAGCCCGAAACCGATCCGGGATCACCCTATCTGGGCATGGTAATGGACTTCCGGTTGCTGAAGGAGATTGTCAGGGAGCAGATCATCGGTGAATTTGATCATGCCCTGGTGCTGAACAAGGCAAGCGCACCGCAGCAGATCACCGATCTTGGTGAATTTGTCGGCAGGCTGATCCTGGTTGATTATCAGCCCACCAGCGAAAACCTGCTGGCTGATTTTGCAATGCGCCTGAAAAAAGAGCTGCCTGCCGGGGTAAAACTCCACAGCCTGATGCTGCGCGAGACGGTGACTTCCTATGCCGAATGGTTTGCAGCCGACAATGAGTAAACAAAAATCTAAATTCTTCTGCTGAAGGGTATTGATCACAAATTGTAAGCGTTTGTCCGTCTGTTAATTGCAATTAAACTGAATAAAATTCTTTTCAGTTTATAGAAATGTGACTACTGTCAGGTTATGACCCTGATATTTTATAAAATCTTTATCATCTGTTACTAATTTCCAATTTGTTTTCAACCCATTTTCAATAAAATAGCTATCATTAAAATCAATTACTGAAAAATGCTTCAACACCCTACTTAGGTCAATGGAACTGAAATTATCGGGATATCGGGTAGAATTACTGATAATTTTTTCGATGGCATTTGTAATATCTGCAACAGTATCCGCATATCTTGAAGTACCTACAAAATCCTTTTTAAACTCAAGACCTGGTGTTCCAATTAATTTTGCCCACAATTCGAAATCGAGTCTAAGGTAACGGTTAGCAAACTCCGAGACAATTAGACTGGTAGTATACAATGTGCTTCTAACTGTCAGGATATCATTAAATAGTTGTGAGAAGTACTTTTGTTGGGATTGTTTATAGTTACCTAAAGGGCAAAATAGATACATCCAGATATTGTTGTCGAAAAAGAAAACATCTGAACCTTTAGGACTAAAAGATTTTACATCAATAACCTTAGCTGCCATATATTATACCATTCGTGGTATCTTCAAAGTCTGTATGGTGGTTGAAGAACTCTTTTGCTCTCTCTATTACCTTTTTGAACAGTCTTACGTCTTCCGGTTTTATATTCTTTAGTTCAATCCTACTGTTCAGGTCTTCACTTGAATATTTGCTGTACAATTGTCCGATTGCTGCATTTAGAAAGGCAGTAATGATAAGATCAATATTCTGAAAATCCAACGTGATGGAACGTCCATTTGAAATTGCTGCATCTATTTTTTGGTATATTCTTGTACCATCATCAACACTAATAGCTGAATTGCCACCAACCTCTTCAAAAATTGTGATAATGAACCGATCATTTCCCATGATGCAAAAGTAGCTAAAATTTAATATCTTCAATATCTTCAACAGTCAGATAGTAAAAGGATGCATCATCAAGATTGAATTCTATGTTAACAATCGTGCCGGGAAATTCATACTTCATTGAATCCGAAATCTGAACACCCTTATTAAGTTCCCAAAATCCATCTGATGATACTATTTGTAATTTCCCTTTATTCAATTTAACAAATTCAGAAATTATCTTCAGCCCAAGTCCGCCTGGTATATTTCCTTCTTTCGGTTTTGTTGTATGATTTTCTACTACTGCCCATTCAATCGCTTCCTTACCTGAAAGTTTAGCTTTTAAGAAATTGTTTGTATTGTATTTAATCGTATTCCCAAGGTCAACTATTGTAAAGTCAATTCTTGGCGGGGTTTTTCGTGGAAAATATTGACCGCAACTATATACAAATTCACAATTTCCGTGAATGATTGCATTGCTGAATATCTCGAAAATGCTTCTTTCAATTTCTTTATGCGCTGCAGAACTGAGTTTGGGGAATTCTTCTTTGCCCAAAAGATCTGAAGAAAGGAAATGGTGTATCAGTTTATCATCGGTCAACCGGTTCCTGCGGTATTTTATCGTAGTGTTGTTATAATCATCTAGTTTTTCACCACCGAATGATGCAAGAAAGTGATTTCTCGATAGTATTTCCCTTTGTTTTACGGGAAGTTTTTCGAAAAGGATGTTATTAAAATTCTCTTGTGCTTTACTCAGCAATGACCCTAATATGGCGCTTAGGTTGGCTTCAAACCAGCCATTTAAGGAAAAATCGATAATAATTGTTTCTGAAAAAGCAGATGAAATCGACTCATGCATTTCTGCAAAAAAGCTGTATCCGTTTGAATCACTACATACGCGCTGTGGCAAAACAATTCTTTTCATTTCCTTTAGAATCAGCATCAAATTTAAACAATAAACAAAAGCTCCGGCTTTTGGTCACTTTTACTTGTACTAAGATTTGAATACTACTTCAAAAAATCTACTGCCCGATTTATCAAGCACGCTTTCGAATCGTTCAATCCTCGAGGAGAGTTCTGCCAGCCGGTCAACCTGTGCAACTATATAGCCTTTTTCATCAAATATATTCTCCAGTTCGATCACGCCTTCTTCAATTGCCTCAATCAACTCATCCATGATAAGGTCAGCGGGAAGTTTATTTCTGTTAACGATCAACAAAGAATTATCCACCACCTCTTCCAGTGCTTCCGGGTTTCCGAAACTTTCGTGAATCAGGTCATACACCTCATCAGTTTCACTGTTTTCAACCAGTTCGCGATAGAAATCCTCTCCTGAAAGAATATTTCTGCCATTGGTTTTCACCCTGCCGATGTAATTTTCAGCAAGCTGAACCGAGTGATATTCGGGGGTTGTCAGCCATGTGAGGTAGGCCGCATTTTCAGGAAGGGGTTCTGACGTTTCTTTCAGAACACTGACAGCAATGTGTACATTTTCCCAGGTGGAAGCATCGGGGTTGAGATGGGTGATTTCGGCTATCATTTCTACCACGCCGGCATCCAGTAAACGGCTGAGTACTTCATTGAACTCTGCCGGTATATAGCCGATTTTCTCATTGTTAAAATGAAGGGCAATGGCACACGCATCAAACTCATTTTCAGGCTCCCTAACCAGTTCCAGCAAACTACCCTCTTTCATAACATCAAGTAATCCGGGCCCGGCATAATACTGAAACCCCCTTACGAAGCACTGAAGTAAATAGAGTTTCCGGTAATGTCTGTATGACAATGGAGGCAGCACAGCCAAACCGAAAGCGCCAATCACATTTTTTAGAAAAGTTGCCCGGTTCATATTTGCATCTTAATTAACATATCTTATGAACGCTTAATTTTTAGGAATAACCTCTGGAAGTGACTTCTGTTCTCCGAAGCTTATCATACTATTCAACCATTCACATTGAACTATTGATCATACTTTCGCATTCAAAAAAGGTCAGACATCATACCCTGTTTTTTTGTTATTCAAAGAATAGAAAATAATCCATACCATCATCAGGAGTGAGACCAGGGCCAATACGATCAGGACTATTATTAAAAGTACCAGAAAAAAGTACGGTATTATGGGAACAAATGCGAGTCCCGTGATGCAAAAAAATATAGCCAATACACCTGAAAATATGCTGATTTTTACAAGCCGGAGCAAGCGATCAATTCGTTTTCGAATTAATATCAGCATATCCCGATGAAGCATTGCCGTTGAACAAATATCGGGCCCATCAGAAGGTAATACTATGAAGCTATCAATCATCGAATTAAGTATTTGTATAACCCCGTTGATACTACCATTTTCATAGTTTTTATTTAAACGGTAAATATAATCTTCAAATAAACTACTATTAGCATTATAACTCTTAAGTGTAACAATTGATGCATATGCCATGAGCTTCATTTCCTGCTTATCTTCATTAACCTTAAAAAAAACGAAAACTGACCCTAAAGCCATAAATGCTGCCAAAACCTGTGCGATGGTTGACAGGGTATAAAAAACGGAAGCAGCCTCTATTTCATTCATAGAATCAAACTATAGATAAATATTATAAGTTAATGGCCATGGCTGAATCTCTAACAAATATAGAAAATTCTGAAGCTAAGGTTGTAAAATTATGTACTTTTAATGCTCATTCATTCCCAATTTATTTATTATCCATGCCTACCCTACACTGGATTGGAAAAGAAAAAGTTATCAATCACCATCAGGATGTACCCTATCGTGTTTTAGAGCATAAATACGGTTTTACCGCTGAACATGGCAGGCAACCCGGCGAAACCGGCAGCGGAAACCTTATCCTCCACGGCGATAACCTCGAAGCGCTGAAAAGCCTGCTGCCAGAGTATGAGGGTAAAGTAAAGTGCATCTATATTGACCCGCCCTACAACACCGGCAACGAAGGCTGGGTGTATAACGACAATGTGAACGACCCGAAAATAAAAAAATGGCTGAACGGGGTTGTAGGTAAAGAAGGTGATGACCTCAGCAGACATGACAAATGGCTTTGCATGATGTATCCACGGTTAAAATTATTACATAAACTACTTGCCGAGGATGGGGTAATTTTCATTTCGATTGATAATTATGAATTCAATTATCTAAGTTTGGTTTTAGAAGAAATATTCGGCAGGAAAAATTGCATTGAATCGCTCATATGGAAAAAAAGTTACGGTGGAGGTTCCAAATCTAAGCACATTGTAAATCTTCATGAATACATCTACTTTTATGCAAAAAACATTGAGCAGATCAACGAACTATCTCTAGCACATGATGAAGCAATATTGAAGTACTATAAATATGAGGATGAGAAATTACCAGAACGTGGTCCTTATCGACTTCAACCACTTGCAACAACCAGTATGGATGATAGGCCAAATTTAGTTTACCCAATAAAGTATAATGGTGAAGAAATCTGGCCAAATAAACAATGGCAGTGGTCAAGAGAAAGAGTTGAAACAGCTCTCATAAATAACGATCTTGTTATTGAATTCAAAAAGGGTAAGTGGTCGGTTAATTACAAACAATACCTTAAATCATCAGAAGGTGTCACAAGGGGAAGTAAATTATACTCTATAATTGAAGGAATTTATACCCAACAAGGAACCTCGGATTTACGATCAATCTTCCCCGATACAAAATTTACATTTCCAAAGCCATCGAGTTTAATCAAAACTCTAATTGAATTATCAACTAGCGGTGATTCTCTTATCCTTGATTCCTTCGCTGGATCCGGCACCACAGCCCATGCCGTTTTAAACCTGAACAAACAGGATGGTGGCAACCGCAGGTTTATCCTGGTCGAAATGGAAGATTATGCCGAAACCATTACCGCCGAAAGGGTAAAAAAGGTAATGAGCGGCTACGCGGACAAAGAAGGCACCGGTGGAAGCTTCGATTATTACGAACTGGGTAAGCCCCTGTTTACAGGCGACAACAACGAGTTCCTGAATGAGGCGGTTGAAACTGAGAAAATCAGGGAATACGTGTGGTACAGTGAAACCCGCACCGCTTACAAAAAGCCGGATTCTTTGAATGATAGCCCTTACTTTCTGGGAGTTTTGGAAGAAACAGCCTACTATTTTATATACGAGAAGGATTCACAAACAGCCCTTGATTACGATGCCTTGTCTGCCATAAAAACAAAGGCAGGGCAATATGTGATTTATGCCGACAACTGCCTGTTGCCAAAAGATTTTATGATGACACACAACATCGTTTTCAGGAAAATACCCCGTGATGTAACCCGCTTTTGATATGGAACTGAAAAGCTATCAGCAGAAGGTTGTCAAAGACCTTGAAATCTATCTCAGCTATGTGCAGCGGTACAATAAAACCGATGTGGCATTCAACCGGTTCTGGGAAGACCGCATCGGGCCTTACAACCCGCTGAATGGTACCGGCATGCAGCCGTATAAAAATACCATCCCGAAAGCGGCCCATGTGTGCATGAAAGTGCCCACCGCGGGAGGGAAAACCTTTATCGCCTGCAATGCCTTACACACTATTTTCTCAGCCTATACCAGCGATATGCCTCGGTTTGTTGTGTGGCTGGTCCCCTGGAGTAACCTGCTCGATCAAACCGTAAGCAACCTGAGCAATCCGGACCATCCCTACAGACAAAAACTCGACAGCCTTTTCAACCATCGCGTTGAAGTGTATGAGAAGAAAGACCTCCTGCAGGGTTCCAACTTCAGCCCTTCTGTAGTTAATGAGCAGTTAACCATAGTTGTCATGAGTTTTTCAAGTCTCAGGGCGCGCAACAAGGAAGACCGGAAGGTATATCAGGAAAACGGGCAGTTGGCGCCATTTGCAGGCCAGTATAAGAGCAGGGCACACTTGTTGGGCGATACCGATGACACCGCGCTGATCAATGTAATCAGAAGCCTGCACCCGGTATTGATCGTTGACGAGAGTCACAATGCCGAAAGCGATCTGAGTGTGGATATGCTCAATGCGTTGAATCCTTCGTTTGTGCTTGACCTTACCGCAACGCCAAGGGACAACAGCAACATCATCAGCCTGGTTCCGGCCATCGAACTGAAGAAAGACCACATGGTTAAACTCCCGGTAATCGTGTATAACCATCACGATAAAACGGAAGTAATCAACAGCGCGTTGCACCTTCAGCGCAAGCTGGAAGCCCTGGCTATGGAGCAGGATAAAGCCGGTGGTAAATACATCCGGCCGATTATCCTTTTTCAGGCTCAACCACGCACAGGCGAAGACAATACCACCTTTGAGAAGCTGAAGGAACAGTTGTTAAAAGTTGGAATACCGGAGGATCAGATTAAAATCAAGACTGCAGAAAAAGATGAGCTCAGGGGCATTGATCTGAGCTCACGCGAGTGTCCGGTCAGGTATATTATTACCATCAATGCACTCAAGGAAGGCTGGGATTGTCCGTTTGCTTATATTCTTGCCTCATTGGCTGATAAATCATCGGCTGTAGATGTGGAGCAGATTTTAGGCCGTGTTTTACGACAGCCTTATGTTATGAAACATTCGTCGCCATTGCTGAATGTCTCATATGTGCTTACCGCCTCGGCGAAGTTCAACGAAACGTTGCAGAGCATAGTCAGGGCTTTGCAGGACTCCGGATTCAGCGAAAAAGATTACCGTCAACAGAATGTTATGCCTCCGGAGGAAAGCACTATAGCTGTCGAAAAACCGCTTGAATCGTTTCTTTTTCCGGAACAGGACGAGAATAAGGCTGCTCCGGATGAAATTGATCCTGAAAGGATAATTTTCAACAATGAAGAGAACACAATTCCGGAAACACAACATGCCGTTGTTACTGATATTGAAAAAATGGCCGAAGTACAAAACAGGGAAATGGAGGCCATCATAGAAACACAAAGTATGCAGGCGGCAGATGAAAACATTTTTCAGGAGATGGGCGACAAAGTGAAACGCTACAGGATTATTGACTCAAACAAGGCCTTAGCCGCTGATATTAAGTTGCCGCAATTCTTCATGATGGTGGCGCAAAGTGATATTTTCGGAACGGGTAAAGTCCGGTTAAATCAGGAATCATTACTCAGAAATTTTAAGCTCAGTAATGAAGATTCAAAGATTGACTTTGACCAGATTGAATCCGATTTATATAAGGTTGATATCGAGCAGTTGCGGAATGATGAATATGCACCCCGCTTTACAAAAATTGAAGATGAGCAGGTTAAGGATCCTATTATCGATTACATACTTGCAAAGCCAAAGGAAAAACAGGTAAAAGATGTTGCACATCAGATTGTTCAGATTGTCGGCGATCTGTATCCGATTCCGGATCAGGAAATAAGAAATTATGTAGAAAGAATTATCAGCCAGCTGAATGCTGAACAGCTACGGGATATTCTTGTCAGAAAATGGAGTTATTCTGACAAGATAAAGGCGAAGATCAGGTTACATGCCGACAACCACGCAGAAGGTTGTTTTAATGACATGGTTACCGTAGGAAAGGTAATTACAGAACCGTCATGGTCATTTCCTGATATGATTGTGCCCGGGCTTTTGGGGGCTTCAATCGGAAACTCTTTATACGAACGGGAAGGCCAGATGAATAACTTTGAAACCTCTGTAATTACCTCACTTGCCAGCCTGCCGAATATTGCCTTCTGGCACCGCAATCTGGGCCGTGGCAAAGGTTTTTCCATAAATGGTTTTAAATCTAATCATTACCCGGATTTTATTGTTGTGACGAGATCAGGAAAAATTATTGTTATTGAAACAAAGGGTGATGACCGTGACAACTCTGACAGTGCAGCAAAGTGCCGTTTGGGCAATAAATGGGCAGAACTGGCGGGGAGAGATTTCTTTTACTTCATGATTTTTGATAAAAAATCAGTAAACGGAGCCTTTACTGCGGAAAAAGCTAAAGAACTGATACGTCAGTTGTAGGGATACTACTCATTAAAATCCTGATATACATTGGTTCAGGGATCCGAATTCACAACATTTCAGTAAAATCAATGATTGATAGCCCATAATTTAGATTCATTCTACCCAAAGCTTAAAACAGCTATTTTTGCGGAAAAATAAATTGAATGCCTGAAATAGAAATCATGTCGCCCGCCGGGTCGTTCGATTCGCTGATGGCGGCCATTCAGGGAGGGGCCGGGTCGGTATATTTCGGGGCCGGACAACTGAACATGCGTGCCCGCTCGTCGAGCAATTTTTCGCCCGACGACATCCGGCAGATCACCACAATCTGCCGTGAAAATGGCGTAAAGTCTTACCTCACCCTCAACACCATCATTTACGATGAGGAACTGCCGGTGATGCGTCAAATGGTGGATCTGGCCAAAGAAAGCGGTGTTACAGCCATCATTGCTTCCGATCTTTCGGTGCTTGAGTATGCCCTTTCCAAAGGCGTTGAAATCCATATTTCTACCCAGTGCAACATCACCAACATAGAAGCCGTGAGGTTTTACTCAAGGTACGCCGATGTGATGGTGCTGGCGCGGGAACTGAATATCAGTCAGATTGCAGCCATCACCCGGGCCATCAGGGAACAGCAGATATCAGGACCTTCAGGGAAACCGGTGCAGATAGAAGTGTTTGTACACGGGGCTCTTTGCATGGCGGTGAGCGGTAAATGCTACATCAGCCTCGACAACTTCAACTCATCTGCCAACCGGGGCGCCTGCATGCAGCCCTGCCGCCGTGCCTACAATGTTAAAGATGCCGACAACCAGATAGAACTGGAGGTTGACAACAAGTACATCATGTCGCCCAAAGACCTGATGACCCTTCCGGTTCTCGACCGTCTGCTTGATGCCGGGGTTACCGTGCTGAAAATCGAGGGCCGCGGCCGTTCAGCAGAGTACGTTAAAACGGTTACCCGCACCTATCACAAAGCCGTGGAAGCCTGGCAACAGAAACAATACACCAGAGAGAATGTTGAAACCTGGACCGCCGAGGTTAACAGGGTTTATAACCGTGGATTCTGGGGTGGTTATTATCTGGGTGAGAAAACCGGTGAATGGTCGGAACGCTACGGATCGCAGGCAACGCATAAAAAAGTGTATGTCGGGAAAGTGGTGAACTTTTTCAACAAACTGAATGTTGCTGAAATCAAGGTTGAAACACATTCTGTTTCTGTGGGTGATGAAATCCTGGTAATTGGTCCGACCACCGGGGCCTACGAAAGCCGGTTGCAGGAAATACGTGTAGACCTTAAGGAAGTTCAGACGGCTGTAAAAGGTGATCACTGCTCCATACCGGTGAAAGAAACCCTGAGAAGGGGTGATAAGGTTTACCTGGTTGTCGGATCTGATCATCCACTGTTTCAGGTGCAGACTGAAAAAGCCTGAGAACACTCCCGCATTCAAATTATAAATCAATCAGAACAAATGCTCACTACCCGATGAAGATCCTGGCCAATTACCACACCCATTCTCATTTCTCCGATGGCTCTTCCGCCCCGCTGAATTACATACAGGAAGCCATCGAACAAGGTTTTACAAGCCTCGGTTTCTCAGAACACTCCGTGCTGCCCTTCGAAAACACCTTCGCATTGCAACAGGGACGCGAGCATGACTATGCGCGTGAAATCAGCCGGTTGAAGAAGGAATTCAGTCAGAACCTTGAAATTCTGATGGCGCTGGAGGCCGATTACATTCCCGGAATGAGTACCGGTTTTTCGACCCTGAAAAAAGACCTTGGGCTCGATTACATCATCGGGAGTGTGCACCTTGTGCGGAACAGCCATCCCGACAAACTCTGGTTTATCGACGGCCCCAGGCGTGAGACTTATGACGATGGCCTGAAAGAGTTGTTTGACGGTGATATCCGGAAAGGAGTCTCTGCTTACTGGCACCAGATCAACCAGATGCTTATGAATGAAGAGTTTGACATCGTCGGGCATCTGGATAAGATAAAAATGCACAACCAGGGTCGCTGGTTTAATGAATCGGATGAATGGTACACCAGCCTGGTAAAAGAAACTGTTGCACTCATTGCAGAGAAAGGGGTGATTGTGGAAGTGAATACCCGGGGCATCTACAAAGGGCGCAGTGAGAGTCTTTTCCCCGGTGAATACATCCTCCAGCTGTTGCACGAACGCGGGGTTCCGGTTACCATCAGCAGCGATGCACACCAGCCCGGAGAGATCAGCCTTTTATTTGATGAAGCACAGAAAACGTTGCAATCCTGCGGCTATCGTGAGATTTTCCATTTCAGCAACGGCTCGTGGAAACCTGTTTCATTTAGCTGAACCCGGTTTATATTGCATGAAAAAATGCCGGATGCCGGCTTCATCGAATGCCGGTCCCGATGCTTCAAATCCAAGTCTCATATAAAATCCGGTTACCTGTTCCTGGGCATGCAGATACACCGTTTTCTGCAACGGGACAACCTCTTCAAGCACCCGCTTTACCAGTAGCTCCCCTATCCCCTGTCCCCGGAAGTCTTTCAGCACCGCGAAGCGTTCGAGTTTTATTCCTTTCGGGGTATGCCGCCACCGGCAGGTAGCTGCGGACAGGGTATTGTGTACGACAAGGTAATGAACCGCTTCGTTCTCAAATTCATCGTATTCCAGTTCTTCGGGCACATGCTGCTCTTCTACAAATACCTTAAAACGTATTTTCCGGCTTTGTTTACGGAGGTAAAGGTCTGATGCTGAAAACCGGATGATCTGAATCATGGCTCTTTTTTTTGCTGATTTCCGGTGGTCTGGTTTCAAACAGGATTACCGGACTGATTGCTTACTTTACCGTTCCGTGGTTTCCGGTTACCCTGCATACATAAATGGTATCAACAGGTCGCAGTGAATAACACCAGGGGGCCACCCTCACGGCAGAGGAATAGAAACTGGCTTTGTAATTACCTGAAAAAAAAGTAAATACATTCCCTTTCTCATAAATTTTCTGAATCGTGTCAAGCACCAGAATCTCTTTAAACTCCTGCTTCGCTACTTTTGCCGGATAAATGAACAGGTCTCCCTCTTTTACCGCGGTTGATCCGGTTTCGTATTGTTTTACCCCGTTCTGTGTGGTGTACCATTGCCAGCCCCAGTGCCCGGCCGACCAGGTTGCAGCATCCCCAGAAGGAACGAATTGTGCGGCAGTTTTTCTGTAAAACCCGGCAAATTTATAGTCGGAGATTCCCAGCAAAATTCCCAGCGCGATGGTTAAAGCAAGGGAGGTTCGGTTCATGGCCCGGGTAGCTGTTTCTATCACCGGAGCTGAATACAGCAGGATAAAAGGCAGGATCAGCAGGATATGGCGGGTGGCCATAAACGGGGCAAAGAGCAGGATAAACGCACCGATGGAAAGAATGAACAGCACAATGATCAATTCTGTTGTTTTCAGGTAGGCCACAAACCCCTCCCTCCGGATTCCGGAAATCAGGAAGCTGATAAGTAAAAAGACTACGATCAGTCCGTTTACCTCAAACAACATATTGAATATGAACGAAATCAGTGGTTGGGAAGGTTGAATAAACAAAACGACCGGAATCATTACCAGAAAAGCAGCGAACAATCCAAAGAGCAGATACCTCAGCAAGGCCCTGAATCTGTGGATATGAGTCAGCGAAAAGGAAAACAAGGCCAACGCACCGGTTACTGAAATCACCGACCATACCCGGTTTATGTGGAAACCGCTTCGGGGCCGGTCGAGGAAATGCACGGAACCAAATTCAGCCAGATTCCACACCGACCACGAGGCAAGCATTCCCAGGGGAACTGCCAAAACCCACAGGTATCTGAAGTCGCGCCGGAAAGCAATGATCAGTGCAATCACCACCAGCAGGGGAAGCACCGAATACTTGATCAGTAAACCAAAACCGACCACCAGGGCTGACAAAAAATAATTCCGCGTTTTGATGCTTTCGACAGCCTTCAGCAGAAACAGGGCCGATGCCAGCACAGTTACCAGCAATGGTACATCGGTCATCAGGTTCTGGTTAACCACCATGGCCGGATTGAAAGCGAACAGAAGGAGCAGAAAACTGCCGTTAACAAGTTTAAGCACTTCGGTGAGCCGGTTAAAAAGAAACAGCGCAAGAAAGGTAAATACTGACAGGAAAAGGTGAAGCGGAATTTCTCCGGTGCCGGTAACCTTGATCACCTGGGCCAGCAGGAAAAAGAAGAGTGGAGGCTGGTTGTGTGTATAAAGGGGTGTGGGGGCATCCTTCCAGTTAATCAGACCCGACATGGGTGTTGCCGGATGGTCTTTGATCCAAAGGGCCGCCTCGAGGTGAAAGGCATCGTCGATGTGGTAGGCCTTGTTGATGTTGATGGCGGTGAGCATCAGCCAGAGAACCAGTACCAGCAGCAATCTGTTTCTGAATAGCGCCATAAAATTACAAGGCTCTGAGTTCAACAATAAAATATTCCAGGCACACAAACGCAGTAAAGGACTTCCAATATATCCAAAAACATGCTGAAAGTCACGCTATCCCGGATAGTTTCAAATGCGGGCGCTCAACACAAAGACAACCACCGGTGACTGCCTGCTGTCAGTTTGTATATCAAGCCCGCTTAAACAACCACATTTACGATTTTGCCGGGCACCACGATCACCTTTTTCGGGGTTTTGCCATCCAGCCACTTAGCGGCTTCAGGCGCTGCAATGGCGGCCTTCTCGATTTCCGGAACAGGTATTCCCAAGGGCAGTTCAAGCGTAAAACGCAGTTTTCCGTTGAAGGATACGGGATAATTAAAGGTATTTTCAACGGTGTAAGCCGGATTGTATACAGGGAATTCTGCAAAAGTAACACTTCCCTGATTTCCCAGCAGACTCCACAGCTCTTCGGCGATGTGCGGGGCATAAGGGGCCATCAGGATGGTGAGTTCGTTCAGGATTTGACGGTTGCTGCATTTAAGCTCGCTCAGTTCATTCACACAGATCATAAAGGCACTTACAGCAGTATTGAATGAAAAGCGTTCGGTATCTTCCTGAATCTTATTTATGGTTTTGTGCAGCACCTTGAGTTCCTGTCCTGAGGGTTGTCCTTCGGTGACCAGAAAATTGTTATCAAAATCGTGATACAGTCTCCAGAGTTTGCGGATGAACCGGAACACCCCTTCAATCCCGTTGGTATCCCAGGGTTTGGACTGTTCGAGTGGTCCGAGAAACATCTCGTACAACCTCAGGGTGTCGGCGCCATACTTCCCGATCAGGTCGTCGGGGTTCTGAACATTGTACTTTGATTTTGACATTTTCTCTACTTCCCAGCCGCAGAGGTACTTACCGTCTTCCAGAATGAATTCAGCACCGGAAAACTGAGGCTGCCACTGTTTAAACGCTTCAATGTCCAGTATGTCATTATGAACCATGTTCACATCTACGTGAATGGGCTGAGTTTCGTATGATTTGCGCAGGTTGTAACTGACAAACTGATTGGTTCCGCTGATGCGGTAAACGAAATTTGACCGGCCCTGAATCATGCCCTGGTTGATCAGTTTCGAAAAAGGCTCATCTTTAACGGTCAGTCCCAGGTCGAACAGGAATTTATTCCAGAAGCGCGCGTATATGAGGTGGCCTGTGGCGTGTTCGGCACCTCCCATATATAAGTCCACATCCTGCCAGTATTCGTTGGCTTCTTTCGAGAAGTATTCAGTGGTGTTGCGGGGGTCCATGTAACGGAGGTAATATCCGCTTGAGCCGGCAAATCCAGGCATGGTATTGGTTTCCAGCGGATAACCATCTTTCGTAGCCCAGTTTTTGGCACGGGCCAGGGGTGGTTCCCCGGTTTCGGTGGGGAGGTAGGCATCAATTTCGGGCAGTTCGAGCGGAAGCTCATCCTCAGTAAGGGTATAAGGCATCCCATCCCTGTAATACACAGGGAATGGCTCACCCCAGTAGCGTTGCCGGCTGAAAATGGCATCGCGGAGGCGGTAGTTTACTTTCCCATAGCCGATTCCCAGCTCTTCCACCCTGCGGATGGCGGAGGTGATGGCTTCCTTCACCTCCAGCCCGGTGATGAAACCGCTGTTGATCATAACGCCCTCTTTCGAGTCGTACGACTCTTCCCATTCCGATGGGTCGACCGGTGTTTCTCCTTTGCGGGATACTACCTGGCGTATGGGAAGCCCGAAATGGCGTGCAAAGGCAAAGTCGCGGCTGTCGTGACCTGGTACCGCCATGATGGCTCCGGTGCCATAGCCCATCAGCACATAGTCGGCAACCCATACGGGGATTTCTTCCCCACTCAGCGGGTTGATGGCATAAGCACCTGTAAATTCTCCACTTACCTTTTTCACTTCTGCCATACGCTCCCTTTCAGAGCGGTTTTTAGCCCAGTTAACATAGGTTTCAACCTTCGCACGGCATTCCGGGGTGGTGATTTCTGCGACATAGGGATGCTCCGGGGCGAGTACCATAAACGTGACTCCGAACATCGTATCGGCGCGCGTGGTAAAGATTTCAAGCTGTTTCTCTGTATTTTTCAGGGCGAATTGTGCTGAACAGCCTTCGGAACGGCCAATCCAGTTGCGCTGAATATCCTTGAGTGATTCAGACCAATCGATGCGGTCGAGACCCTCGAGCAGGCGGTCGCTGTAGGCAGTAATGCGCAGCAGCCATTGTTTCATCGATTTGCGTTCTACCGGGTGTCCGCCGCGTACGGAGAACCCTTCGCTTACTTCATCGTTGGCCAGTACCGTGCCCAGGGCAGGACACCAGTTCACCATGGTGTCGGCGAGGTAAGCCAGACGGTAATTCATCAGCAGTTCCTGTTGCTCCCTTTCGTTCATGGAGTTCCATTCTTCTGCAGTAAATACGTGTGTTTCGGAACAGGCAGCATTCACTCCGCTATTTCCCGAAAGCCTGAAAATCTCTGTGAGTTTATCAACAGCCTCGGCTTTGTTGGAATCCTTGTTGTACCAGGAGCCAAAGAGACGGATAAAAGTCCATTGAGTCCATTTGTAATAGGCAGGGTCGCTGGTACGCACCTCGCGGTCCCAGTCGTACGAAAAGCCGATTTTATCAAGCTGTTCACGGTAACGGGCGATGTTTTTCTCTGTGGTAACAGCCGGGTGTGTTCCAGTCTGAATGGCATACTGTTCAGCAGGGAGCCCATAGGCATCGTAACCCATCGGATGCAGCACATTGAACCCCTTCAACCGCTTGTAACGGGCGTAAATATCCGAGGCGATGTAACCCAGCGGGTGACCTACATGCAAGCCTGCTCCCGAAGGATAGGGGAACATATCCAGCACATAGAACTTCGGTTTGCTGTGATCAATTTCCGTTTTGTAGGTTTTGTTTTCAGCCCAGGCCTTCTGCCACTTTTTTTCGATTTCCCTGAAGTTGTAATCCATTGTGAAGCTTTGCGTTTTGAGGGCGCAAAGGTAAGAAAGATTGGTGAATGGAGATGGTCTGTATGATGTGACCTTCTGCCTGCCATGAACAAAACATTAGGCAGCAAGTGAACACTCGGAACATACGGATGAACCCGGGTTATAAACATCCCCGATGGAACTCCGGTTGTAGTGTCAATGGCGCTTTGGCCGGACCATGTAATCTTGAGCCTGCTCCGAAAAGTCAAAAAAGAATATTTGACACCAAGTCACCAGAACACCAACCTGCCTTGTCTGACTGGAGCATACAGGGCAGACAGGTTTACACAAAGTATTGTATTTCATTACAATAAACTTGGGGAGTTCCTGCCTGACTGCGTCAAGCAGACAGGTTTGTGCTTTCGTGGTTTGATGTCAAAAAAACAGTTTTCGGAGTGGACTCAATCTTGTATAAGAAACAGTGCAGGATACCTCGGCAATCACGCCTTTCATTTTTGCAGACCTTTTGCAAACTCAGTGGGTGTGAGACCGGTATGACGCTTAAAAGAGGCATTGAAACTTGATTTTGATCCAAACCCAACCATTCTTGCGATGCCGGTGATGGAATACAGCTTCAGTCCGTCGGAAGCCAGCAGATTCTTGGCTTCTTCAATCCGGTAGGCGTTGATGTAATAATAAAAATTCTTTCCATACGTCTCATTGATTACCTGACTGACGTATTTGGAATTGGTTTTCAGTTGAATGGCAATATCGTCGATGCAAAGGTCTTCTTTTGTATACAGCTTTTCCTGTCCCATTAACCGTTGCAGATCAATTAAAATCATTGATTTTCTGTCATCGCTCAGCGGAGAGCCGGCATATTTGAGCAAACCACTGTCATTTGCAAAGCCCTGTTCCGCTTTCGCGGCAGCGATTTCCCGGTCTTCCTGTGCTGCTCCGGTATCTGCCATTCCGGGAAAACCCGTTGTATTGCTTTCTCTTCGGATGGGTTCAGATCCGGTGAATGCCCTGCTGAATAATGGCCCCGGGGTATCCTGTTGTTCAACCGGTAACGACTTCAGGTCTTTCTGCACGAAAGCATAATAACCCGTAAAAAGCATGATAACCAGCATCACAAGGTTGTAAATTACCGGAGAGAAAAAACTGTGATTAAGCCCGGATAAATAAAGTACCTGGTTACTGATAAAAAACACCGCCAGACTTACGGCCATCGTTACGATCCTGTTCAGACTGATGTTCTCGGTATAGGAATAGTTATTGAGAATATAGACTTTGTGTTTCCGGTAAAGTTTGATTGTTTCACGGGTATAATAAAGCAGTTGCAGTGGGAGCAGGCCGAACAATCCAATGATGTACACAGCAAGCAGGTAGTCCGAAACTCCGGTACCTCCGGAGATGGGAAAGCCAGACATGAGATACATCAGTTTGTCGTTTTCTGGAATCAGCAGAAAAGGGAAATTCGCTGCGAATAAAAGTAAGGAGGGCAGAAAATGGAAGAACTGACGCTTGCTGAAATGAAATCCGGGAGTGGTGGCCGCCAGAAGGTAAAGATAGAAAACGGGCAAAAAAACCAGAACAACAGGTAAAATCACAGCATATAAGACCTTCAGTATGCTGAAATAGTGAACTGCATACAAAAAGTTAAAGCTGAAATAAACTGCCCCTGACAACTGAAACCAGGCCATGATGCGCCGTGTTGTACTGCCCGTTGCTTCACTGTTGAGAAACAGCAGAAGTGCAAGCGCAAAGCTCTGATAAACAGGCAAAGCATAAAGAATATCAACAAGAAGATCCATATACTAATCCTCACCGGAGAGGTTCACTCTGCAAAGATAGGATAATCAAAAACTCCGGTAACACCCAAGGCAGGAATGATCAGTGCCGGCCGTTGCCGCCCGGAGGATTGTCCTTTTCTGAGCATTCAGTATCAATGTCTGCAAAATGGTGAACGGAAAGTGCGCCGAAGACTGTATTAAAAGATACTTTGCTGAATTCCGGTTCATTTATTGCTTATTATGCCATAAGCCTCAGCTCTCTTTAATTCCCTCCTTTTGCTGAAAACAGTATGAATTCACGAATCAGTACATCTTTAGCAGGGTAACTTCAACTACTAAGTCATTAATTTGCGCCCGCTTCAATTGCATCATTCCCTTGCTTAAAGTAAAACTCCTGTAATATGAAAAGAAGTATCCTGAAACACCTTTTACTAACTGCCTCCAGCATCATACTGCTGTATGTCTCGCCGGTTTACAGCCAGAACTATGTCGAAATCGGGAGCGGAAACATCCAGAACTCCATGCCCATCTACTCTTACTGGAACTATTCATGGAGCTCCCTGATCTACCATCACGCCGATCTTGGAGATGCCAAAACCATTACAGCCATTGGCCTGAATTGTGTGAACGGTCCCAAAACAGTTACCAACCAAAAGATTTATGTGAAGCAATCCTCCATAGAAACCTTTCCGAATGCTTCGTACGAAGATCCGCTGAATAATGGATATGTGCTGGTTTATGAAGGCAGCCTCACTTTTCAGACGGGCTGGAACCTCATCAACCTGACCACACCGATTGTTTACGATGGGGTTCAGAACCTGGTGTTTCACTGGGAAAACCGCTGGAATCAGACCTACGGACCAATTTTCACTTCAACGGCTTCAACCATCAACAACAACAAAAACTGCGGTAGCGATGTTTCCTTCCCGGGAGTCGGGAGCAGCGGTTACCTGAATCCCTATCCGAGTTCATTGACCAATACCCGGTTTTATTACGCTTCCACCGGACCAGCCACGCCCTTCAACCCTATCCCGGCCGATGATGCAACCCGTGTTTCCGTGGATACCGACCTGAGCTGGGAACTGGGTTCAAACACCCCGACCTATGACCTCTATTTTGGAACAGATCCTCAGGGCATGACCTTAATCGGTGAGAATATGACTGCAGTGCAAGGGGTCAACCAGTTTGCACTCGACGGGCTGCTGGCCGATTCAACCAGACACTTCTGGCAGGTAATTGCCAGAAACGGCAGTCAGCAGGAGATGTCGCCGGTATGGGAGTTCAAAACCGAAGTTGTGATTGATGAATTTCCTTATTCCCAGGGGTTTGAAGATTCAACCGTATTCAACACCTACCCGGTAGAAAGCGCCTGGATCATAGAGCCGGAAATTTCGTGGTACGAATACGATGTCAATGCGCATTCAGGCCTGCTGTGTGCAAAGTCATTTTATTACAACAGTCAGCACCAGGCAGTTCTTATGTCACCCAAAGTATTGTTGCCCGCCGGTCACCGCATTACCTATTTCTGGGCAAACGAGGAAGCCAAGATTGCCGGACACGACACAACCTATTTTGAAGTAAGCAGCAATGGGGGTCAATCGTGGACTGTCCTTGATTTCCTGTCGCCCAACACAGCAACCTCTTACGTACAACGTACACAAAATCTCAACGACTGGGCCGGCAACAATTTCTTCTTCCGGTTCCGCCACAGCACCGACAATACATCAGGTGCCAGTTCGGTGTTTCTCGATGACATCACGATTGAACCCATGTCGATGATACCAGCCATTGAACTCAGTACTGATATTCTGGAGTTCAGGGAGTTGTACAGAAATGGCCACACCACCGACACCATCACCATTACCAATACCGGATCGGTTGACCTGCAGATCAACTCCATTTCGGTTGAACAGCCATTCTCGTGTAACTATTCAGGGGTCCTTCAACCCACCCAGTCGGTAAACATACCGGTACTTTTCACAGCCGGCACTCCGGGCACCTTCAGTTCAACACTCACTGTTAACATTGAGGGACCCTTCACCGGCAATCCGAGCCTGGAAGTAACCGGCACGGTGCTGGAAAACAATGCTGAACTGTTTGAAGCCTTCGACCTCAGCAACAACCTTCCGGTTCACTGGAATAAGATCAGGAGTTCAACAGAAACCTACAACGATGTTACCATTGTTACATCATCGTTTGATTCACATTCCATTCCCAATGTTTCGAAGATACTCAATGCCAACGATTCAATTGCACCGCTGATGATGATTATGCCCGGCGTTTCGGGTTTCGGCGACCATGAACTGAGTTTCTATGCGAAAAAAGGCGGTGAATTTTACGACCTCGATCTGATTGTAGGACTTATGGATGACCCATACAATGCCCAAAGCTTTGAGGCGGTGCATACCCTCGCCATGAATCCTGAACACACCCGGTACACAGTATCTTTTCCGGCATCCACAACCAAACCATACATCGCCTTCCGGCACGGCAACAATGGTAAATGGTCAAGTCTCTGGATTGACGATGTAATCTGGACCAATCCCAGTTCACAGGATCCTCCCAACCCGGCCTTTTGCGCTTATCCGGCGGATAATGCGACAGCTGTTGACATCATGATGCCGGAATTCTACCTGATCTGGTCGAATGGCGGAGGCAACCCGGAGGGTTACAGGCTATCCATGGGGACAGACAATCCACCCACCAACATGCTCTACCAGGTTGATCTGGGGGATACGGTAATCTTCAACCTTGAGCAGACACTCAGCTACAATACAGTATATTACTGGCAGATAGTACCTTATAACAATTCGGGAGATGCCTCGGATTGTCCCGTATGGTCTTTTGTCACCATGGCCGATCCAACGATTGATCAATATCCGGTTACAGAAAACTTCGATAATCTGGTTGCAGGATCAGCCTTTTATTATCCGCCATTTATGATGGGCAACATTTATCCTTTGGGCTGGACGGTGCTCAGCCCTGCCAACCACACCATGTCGTGGACCATGATATCAAACAATGCATCCAATCCTGAAAATGCCTATTCAGCTCCGAACGCCATGCACATGGGCTGGAGTTTTCTCGAGCCCATGGATGAATGGCTCATTACACCGCCACTGGTAATGAGTGCCGAAAAAGCCTATGCACTCAGATTCTTCTACAAAACCGCCAATCTGGGAATCAGTACATCCGAAAAGCTGGAGGTACTGGCCGGAACCGCACCATCACCGGAAGCCATGACGCTGGGTCAGCTATTCAACAACAGCAATGTAACAAACACCGATTATCTGCCGGGCACCGGCACATTCTCACCCCCTGCCGACGGAGTATACTATTTCGCCTTTCACGGGTACAGCGACCCGCTGCAGTTTCTGCTTTTTATGGATGATCTGATTATTCTGGAGACAGAGGTTTCGTCTGCTTCTCAGGATCTTACAGCAGAAATTCAGGTGTTCCCGAACCCGGCAGAAGACAAGCTCTTCATCAGGAACCCCGGAGGCCGGAAAAAAACCAGCCGGATTGAAATCGGATCGGTTACCGGAAGTATTCTCATGGCTACAGAAGAAACCGGTGAACTGATAACCCTCGATACCAGTTCCCTGAAAGCCGGGGTATATATGCTCAGAATCAGTTCCGGCAACCATCAGCAAGTCAGAAAAATAGTCATCCGGTAAGTCCGGCACTGCTGCTTTAAACGGGAAAGAAAGGAGATTCGCTGGTATCACAGCTGCAATCTCCTTTTCATTTTTCATTGTGGAAGCAGTGTAAGCGAACAGTTCTGACCGCAACTTCTCCTCCCCGACTGGTATATCACGGCCATGGAATGTCAGGTTCAACGTATTGATTGACTGACGCATAAAATGATAGTATGTTATTTGGAACCCACCTTAGCTTTTAGCCCAGGGGCTGATGGCACCTGGTACCGGAAACAACTGCTGCAGGGAATGGCATAAACTGCACTGGCCAATACAAACATTCATTCAGAATTCCTTATTTTAGCCGGAGATAAAGTTGCTGCCGGCATGCCGTGAAGGATTCCGGGTTTGGTCATTGTTATTCATTCAACTCCTTGTTCCCATGAGAAATTTTCTGATTGCATTATTTCTGCTTTCTCTTTTCAGCACGTCACGGGCTGAGTGCATTGCCTGCTGGGAACTCCGCAAAGTGGAAATCACCCTGAACAGCGGACAGATTATCAACGGTTATGTGAAATGGAATGAGCTCTGGCTGAACGGGGTGCTTGATACCGCCGTGTGGAAAAACCGCTTCCCTGAAAGCTTGCTCCCTTACTATCAGAACCTGGAGTATAAATGGGACCTGGAGTTTATTACCGAACTGCACATCATCAGCAACGATTCAATCAGTGAATTCATTGCCACCACTGCTGTGGCCATCGGAAACCTCGATTACACCAAAATTAAATCGGTGCGCGAGCTAGACCCCGGCGCGAAAAAATACCATGGTGTTGACGATATCATGATTCTCACCCAGGCTGAGATTGCCAAACTGAAAACCAATCCGGTAGCAGTTTACTATTACGAAGGAGCGCTGTTTACCACCTGCCTGATCAGCTACAACCCTGCCATTAACCACAAGACATTCAGCCTGATCAACGAAGACAATTACGCAACGAAGGTGGATGAACTGCGCGCGAAAGGGGTGATCGTTTACACCATTGCTTACTGACGATCCCCGGTTTGGTTAAAAAATCCGTTGGCGGGATGCTGTCTGCAGCCAGGCCCGGGAATGTTTCACGTATAGTTGGCAATATTTAAGAAATCACCGGCCTGCTGGTATGCATCTGCCCGGGCCACGTTTCTGTTTTTTTCGTACTTTCGTACCCTCAAACCCGATTATGTCGCGCAACGAAGACAAACTCAGCCGGAGACGTCTGCAAACTTCCACCGTTACCACCATCATCAGCATTTCACTGGTGCTGTTCATGCTGGGATTGCTTGGGCTTATTGTGCTTCATGCCAAAAAGTTATCGGATTATGTAAAGGAAAACATCGGCTTTTCGGTAATCATTAAGGAAGAAATCAAGGAGCCGGGCATCCTCGAATTTCAGAAAATGCTTGACCTGGAACCATTTGTAAAATCCACCGAATACATCACCCGTGAACAGGCCGCTGAAGAACTTACCAAAGACCTGGGCGAGGACTTTGTCGGGTTTCTGGGCTACAACCCGCTGCTGGCGTCCATCGACATCAGGCTGAATGCGGAATACGCCAACAACGACAGCCTGAAAATGCTTGAAAAGAGGCTGCTGACCAACAGGATCGTGAAAGAGGTGTTTTACCACAAATCGCTGGTCGATCTGGTAAACCAGAACATCCGGCGCATCAGCATCGTGCTGCTGGCTTTCTCACTGGTACTGCTGCTGATCTCTGTAGCCCTCATCAACAATACCATCCGGCTGAGTGTTTACAGCAAGCGCTTCATCATCAAGAGTATGCTGCTGGTGGGCGCTACCCAGCGTTTTGTACGCAGGCCCTTTCTGCTGAAAAGCCTGCTGCATGGTTTACTCAGCGCACTGATTGCGATCGTTCTGCTGGGCGTAGTACTCTGGTTTTCACGAAAGGCTTTGCCAGAACTGGTTGATCTTCAGGATATAGATATGTTTTTATCACTGTTCGGAATTGTAAGCCTGCTGGGACTGCTCATCACTGGAATCTCCACCTTGTTTGCCGTACGCCGCTTTATACGGATCAGCAACGACCGCTTGTATTGATTAACTTTGTACCGACCATATTTAAACCAACGCATTGCCATGGACTTAAAGAAAGCCAAAGTGAGCGCCGACAAGAAAGCGCCTGCTGTTCCGGATAAAGAAATGCAGTTTGCCTTCGGAAAGGAGAACTACCGCCTGATGCTGATCGGGCTGGCCGTAATCGCCCTCGGATTTATTCTGATGGTTGGCGGCGGATCGGATGATCCGAATGTTTTTAATGAGGGCATGTTCAATTTTCAGCGCCTCACCCTGGCCCCGCTGCTGATTCTTGCCGGGTATGTGATTGAGATTTTCGCCATCATGAAGAAACCGCGCGACTGATCATGACCACCTTTGAGGCCATCATCATCGCCATTGTTGAAGGAATCACCGAATTTCTGCCGGTTTCTTCAACAGGTCACATGATCATTACCCAGGAATTGCTGGGCATGGAGATCAACGATTTTGTGAAGGCATTCACGGTCAACATACAGTTCGGGGCCATCCTCTCGGTGATCGTGCTTTACTGGAAACGGTTTATTCAATCGCTTCAGTTTTACTACAAGTTGTTTGTTGCCTTTATCCCGGCCGCTGTTATAGGGTTTCTGCTGAGTGATTTCATCGACAGCCTGCTCGAAAATGTGGTGGTGGTAGCCGTGATGCTTGTCCTCGGCGGGGTGGTGCTGCTCTTTGTTGACAAGTGGTTTAAAAATCCGGCCAAAGACCAGACCATCACCTATCCGACCGCCTTTAAAATCGGACTCATACAGTGCATCGCCATGATCCCCGGCGTGTCGCGGTCGGCGGCAACCATCATTGGTGGTATGAGCCAGAAACTCGACCGCAAAACGGCCGCAGAATTCTCCTTCTTTCTGGCAGTGCCTACCATGTTTGCTGCCTCAGGTTACAAACTGCTGCAGAACTACAAAACCATCACCCCTGAAAACATTGACACCCTGCTGATCGGTAACGCCGTGGCTTTCGTCGTGGCCCTGATCGCGATCAAATCCTTTATCTCGTACCTCACGAAATACGGGTTCAAAGTGTTCGGTTACTACCGCATCGTGGTCGGTCTGATTATTCTGGGAATGCTGGCCATGGGATACGAATTAAGCATTGCCTGATGGAGTTCAACTTTGAAGAGGGCGAAATTCTGCTCATCAACAAACCCCTCACCTGGTCGTCGTTTGATGTGATCAACCGTTTCAGGGTTTTCCTGAAAAAGAATCAGGACATCAAGAAGATCAAGGTAGGTCATGCCGGCACCCTCGACCCCCTGGCCGACGGGTTGCTGATTGTCTGCACCGGAAAATTCACCAAACGCATCGAAGAGTTTCAGGGACAGGAAAAAGAATACACCGGCACTTTCAGGCTGGGCGCTACCACCCCTTCGTTCGACCTGGAGCACGACATTGACCAGACTTATGAAACCACACACATCACCCCGGAGCTGATTTACGAGGCAGTCCGGAAGCTTACCGGCGACCTGATGCAGGTGCCGCCTGTTTTCTCGGCCATTAAGATCGGCGGGAAAAGGGCCTACAAATTTGCCCGTAAGGATGAGGATCCCGGGTTGTCAGCACGTCTGGTGAATGTGCGCGAATTTGAGATCACCCGGATTGAAATGCCTGAGGTGGATTTCCGTATCAGTTGCAGCAAAGGAACCTATATCCGGTCGCTGGCCCGCGACTTCGGCCTGGCCCTCGGTAGCGGTGCTCATCTCACAGCCCTCCGGCGCACAAGAATCGGGGAGTTCCTGCTTAAGGATGCCTGGGAACTGGATGAGCTGATGGAAAGGGTTTCAAGTCTAAAGTAAAAAGTCTAAAGTAAAAAGTAGAAAGTGAAGCTCAAAGCTCAAAGTTCAAAGCTCAAAGCTCAAAGCTCAAAGTATAAAGTTTACCCGATATGATGAACGGGGGGCGGGACTGTCTCTTGTAACGGCAAGTACGAGAGGCTCAACACTCATAGACTGTTTTTCGTTTAAATCGTATATCCCATCCTTAATTATAAACGTTAGCGTAATTTAGATCATGAACGAACAGTTTTTCCTTCCTTTTTTCCAGGCCGTTGATTCAACCAGTCTCGTAAAACTGAGAGACAGCTTTTACAAACTCGCCCTCCGTTACGCGGCTGTGAGGGCGCAATGGAACTTTTTAAGCGTGGAAGAAAAAATTGAAACGAACGATGAGCGTAGCCGTTTGCACAATGCGCTGATCGACAGTGTGAATATCCTGGCCCGTAACATGGAAAAAGCCGGTGAAAACGCAGCCTGGCGCAAAACCCTGGGCGACGACCGCAAAGTAATCGGTGATTTTGCCTGCTATGTAAACGCCTGGCTGGGGATCAGGCAGCGATAGGAGCGATGTAACTTCTTATAAAACAACCTTAATCAGGATTACAACCCCTGACCCAATAGTAAAACAAACCCCGGGAGTTATTGCAGGGACGTGAACGACCCAATAACTGTTCACATTACTGCACCAGCGGTGCTTCGCCATCTTCCTTCCGTTCAGCTGTTTCAGTCACCTCCGCCGGATGGAAAAACTGCTTCTGAAACAGGATCATCAGCAACACCCCGATGGTGATAGAGGAATCGGCGATGTTGAAAACCGGCCTGAAGAAGATGAAATGGTCGCCGCCCACAAAGGGGACCCATGATGGGTAGTAGCCTTCAAGGATCGGGAAATAGAGCATATCCACCACCCGGCCGTGCAGAAAGGTACCGTAGCCGCCTTCGGCCGGAAACAGGCGCGCCACCTCAAAGTAGTTGCTGCTGCTGAAGATCATGCCATAAAAAGCGCTGTCGATCATGTTGCCCATGGCTCCGGCCAGCACCAGCGAAAGGCTGACCAGCAGCCCTGTTTTCACCGGTTTGCGCGTGATGCTGTACAGGTAATAAATGATGCCAAGGATGGCAATAATGCGGAAAACGCTCAGCAGCAGTTTGCCATAATCGCCCGAGAACTGCATACCGAAAGCCATCCCGGGATTTTCGGTAAAATGAATGATAAACCAGTTGCCCAGCACATTGAACTCCTGCCCGAGGGTCATGTGTGTTTTAATCCAGATCTTGAGTGCCTGATCGAGCAACAGAACAAGGCCAACGATGGAAAATGCTTTTTTCAATTCCGAATGGATTAGTATGGTTCAGACAATTACAGGCACAACAAAACCTTGCCCTTCAGGGGCATGGCAGGCAACCGCAGTACTGGTACAATGAGTTTCCACGAAAACCGGCAGTAATATCAGCTTTTCGGTTGATTGAGTTTGGCTTCAATGCTCAGGGTGGCATGGGGAACAATGCGCAGTCGTTCTTTGGAGATCAGCTTACCGGTGACCCTGCAGATGCCATAGCTCTTGTTTTCGATGCGGACCAGGGCATTTTCGAGGGCGGTGATAAACTTATCCTGACGGGCGGCCAGTTTGCTGTTTTCCTCCTTCGAATTCACCTGATAGCCTTCTTCCAGCACCTTGAAGGTGGGCGAGGTATCGCTGATGTCATGCTCGTTGCTGTTGGCGAATGCTTCGGTGAGCATTTTCAGGTCTTTACGGGCCTTATCGAGCTTTGCCAGGATGATCTGCCTGAACTCTTCGAGTTCTTCATCGGAGTATCTGTTCTTTAAATTCTCATCCTGTGGTTCTGAATTTTTCATAGCCGGTTTAGTTTAGGTTCGCAAATCCGTTCCGAATGCTTCAGCTTACGCGTTCAACACTGATCACTGCCTGCATATCCTCGGTGAGATCCACAACGATGCGTTTCGAAACATCAATCGAATCGACCATTCTAAGTGAATCTGCCAGGGTTTCAGAACAAATATACGAATAATTATTACTCAGGGCATCATTCAGCCCATTGTTTTTCTCGATCTCGAGGCTTATGCGGTCGGTTACCTCGAAATCTTTTTCTTTTCTGATATTCTGAATGCGGTTAACCAACTCACGGGCGGTTCCCTCATCGCGCAACTGATCCGTAATGGTAACATCGAGGGCAACGGTAAGGCTGCCTTCTGAAGCAACCACCCAGCCGGGAATGTCTTCGGTAATCACATCGGCATCGCCTGCAATCAGCTCTACAGCCTCATTGTCAACGGTAAGCGAAAGCTTTCCTTCCGTTTCATACCCATTGATCTCTTCCTGCGAAATGCCTGCCAGCACCACGGCCAGTTGCTTCATCAGCTTTCCGTAGCGTGGACCCAGGGCCTTGAAGTTAGGTTTCATCTTCTTCACGAGAATGCCACCCTGTCCGCTGATGTATTCAATGTCTCTGATGTTGACTTCCGACAGAATGAGGTTTCTTACCGCTTCTATCTGCTTCTTCTGACTGTCGCCGCTCACCGGGATCATGATCCTGCTGAGGGGCTGCCGTACCCTGATGCGATGCTGTTTCCTGAGCGAGAGTACCATGGACGATATCTGCTGGGCCAGTTGCATGCGCTCCTCCAGGTCCTTATCGATCAACCTTTCAACAGCCACGGCAAAATCGGCCAGGTGCACCGATGCCGCACTCCGGCGGCCGGTGATGCTGTTGAGGTCGGTAAACAAACGGTCGCTGAAGAAGGGGGCAATGGGTGCCGACAACACCGCCACGGTTTCGAGGCAGGTATAGAGGGTCTGATAGGCCGAGATTTTATCGGCGGAGTAATCGCCCTTCCAGAAACGGCGGCGCGACAGCCGTACATACCAGTTGCTGAGGTGGGCATCCACAAAATCGGCAATGGCACGCCCGGCGCGGGTTGGCTCATAGTCGGCGTAACACTCGTCAACGGTTTTTATCAGGCTGTTCAGCTCCGACAAGATCCAGCGATCGATTTCGGGCCTTTCGGAAGGGGCAATTTCCGGCTCTGCATAGGTAAACCCGTCGATGTTGGCATACAGCACAAAAAAGCTGTAGGTATTGTAAAGGGTGCCGAAAAACTTGCGCTGCACCTCGCCGATGCCTTCAAGGTCGAATTTAAGGTTGTCCCAGGGCTGGGCGTTGGTAATCATGTACCAACGGGTGGCATCGGGGCCGTATTTTTCAATGGTTTCGAACGGATCGACCGCATTGCCGAGTCGTTTCGACATTTTGTTGCCGTTTTTGTCGAGCACCAGGCCATTGGAGACCACCGTCCTGAACGACAGGCTGTCGAAAGCCATGGTAGCAATGGCGTGCAGGGTGAAGAACCATCCGCGGGTCTGATCCACTCCCTCGGCAATAAAATCGGCAGGGAAGTACTGATCGAGTGTTTCCTTGTTTTCGAACGGGTAATGGAACTGTGCAAACGGCATGGCTCCCGAGTCGAACCAAACGTCAATCAGGTCGGTTTCGCGCAGCATGGGCTGTCCGCCCGACGAAACCAGCACGATGTCGTCCACATACGGGCGGTGCAGGTCGAAGGAGGCATAGTTTTCATCGGAATTGTCGCCGGCCACATAAGCCTCCAGGGGATTTGATTTCATGATCCCGGCAGCCACCGATTTTTCAATTTCAGCCTTCAGCTGGGCCACTGAACCAATGCAAAGCTCTTCTGTACCGTCGGCGGTTCTCCAGATGGGCAGCGGGGTTCCCCAGTAGCGCGAGCGGCTGAGGTTCCAGTCGACCAGGTTTTCGAGCCAGTTGCCGAAACGTCCGGTGCCGGTGGCTTCGGGCTTCCAGTTGATGGTTTTGTTAAGGGCCAGCATATTCTCGCGGTAAGCCGTGGTGCGGATAAACCAGCTGTCGAGCGGATAGTAGAGGATGGGCTTGTCGGTACGCCAGCAATGCGGATAAGAGTGCTCGTACTTCTCGGTTTTGAAGGCCCGGTTCTCCTTTTTCAGCTTCACGATGATGTCGATGTCAACGTTGTCTTCTTTTGCCGGATCGTAGTCCGGGGCATATTCAGCTTTGACATAGCGACCGGCAAATTCGCCCATCTCCGGGGTAAAACGGCCCTGACGGTCGACCAGGGTAAGCGCTCCGATACCGTTCTGCTTTGCGACTTTAAAGTCATCAGCTCCGAAACTGGGGGCTATATGCACGATTCCGGTTCCGTCTTCGGTGGTCACAAAATCGCCGGTTACCACCCGGAAGGCGTCACCCTCTTCGGGTTGTGCATAAGGGAGCAGCTGCTCGTAACGCATGCCTTCGAGCTCGCTGCCCGTGAATGAACCAGCGATTTCAAACGGGATCGCTTTCTGTCCGTCTTCGTATTCGGGCAGCTTCAGACCGGCATTGGCTTCGGGGAAGTATTTGCCGCAGAGTTCTTTGGCGAGAATTACGGTTATTGGCTGGTGGGTATAGGGGTTAAAGGTTTTTACCTTCACGTACCCGATGTTTTTACCAACGGCCAGCGCGGTATTGCTGGGCAATGTCCAGGGGGTGGTGGTCCAGGCCAGGAAAAACAGTTCGCCGTGAATGTCATTAAAAAGTTTCTCTGACTGTTCATTGCGTATCACTTTAAACTGGGCAACCACCGTGTTGTCTTTCACATCACGGTAACAACCGGGCTGGTTGAGTTCGTGGGTGCTGAGACCGGTGCCGGCTGCCGGTGAAAACGGCTGAATGGTGTAGCCCTTGTAAAGCAGGCCTTTTTCATAAAGTTTGGAAAGCAGATACCACACCGACTCCATGTATTTGTTGTCGAAGGTAATGTAGGGGTGGTCGAGGTCAACCCAATAGCCGATTTTCAGGGTAAGGTCGTCCCAGAGGTCCTTGTATTTCATAACCTCCTTGCGGCAGGCTTTGTTGTATTCATCGACGGATATTTTCTTTCCGATGTCTTCCTTGGTGATGCCGAGGGTTTTTTCCACGGCAATTTCAATCGGCAATCCATGGGTATCCCAGCCGGCCTTGCGGTTGACCAGAAAACCCTTCATGGTTTTGTAGCGGCAGAAGATGTCCTTGATAGCCCTGGCCATCACATGGTGAATACCAGGAACACCGTTGGCTGAGGGCGGCCCTTCATAGAAAATGAATGGCTTGCTGTGGCTTCTGATATCCAGGCTCTTCTGAAAAACCTGGTCGTCTTCCCAGCGCTTCAGCACCTCTTTGCTGAGGGCAGGAAGGTTAAGTTGCTTGTATTCAGTGTATTTCTTCATCCGTAATTCCGTAGTTCCGGGCTTTTGTTTAGAGAGGTGCAAAAGTAGATAAAATCTATGATACTATGATTAAGCGCTGATTTATTTTGGGTTAGGGGGTTGAGCAGAAATGGCATCCGGCATATTGATCCGAAAGAATGGAGATCAATTCAGGGTTGTTAACACACTTTCACCAGCGTTGCAGAATCCACTTCAATTTCGTTGAACAGAGCAATGCACAGGCAGAGCAAAAAAGTGGTTGACTTAATCACGCAAAAACTGTAACTTTGAAGCATCTGCGAAATTTATGCGGTTATAACTCTATATGCCATGGATAGCCCGTTATTATTAAAAAAAAAGAATGTTCTGCTTTTGGTCTTCATCAGCATTGTCCACTTCAGTTTTGCTCAGGAATTTCTGAAATTAAGAGTGGTTTACGACTTTGAAACCGGGGATGAATTCCATTTTAAAACACACTCCGAAGAGTCAGGACAAGGTTTTTACGGGACCCGGATTACCGATGAACTTGAAAACATCTTCATTACCGGCAAGTCTTTTTCAGCGGGTAACGACACGGTGTTCTATACGCAGAAGGTTTACCACAGAATCATCAGCTCCTACGGGGTAACAGATAACATTTTCACAAAAGAGGTCTTTTATACCAACCTTGATATGACCACCGGTGAATTCTATAATTATATGGGCGAATTCCCCAACGTATCGAATCCGGAGATTTTCAATGGTCGTATCAGAAACAGTTTCTCCGAAAGCAGTGATGGAGGAGCTCATGGTATAGGATTCGCCGAAGGATTGGGTTTAAGCGGGCATTGGGGATATTATAACGGACAGGGAAATACGAGAGATTCGAAAACCAAACTTGTTTATTACAAAAAGGGTAACGAAACCTGGGGAAGCAAGGCGACGGCCATTCCGGAAGCCATGAGCCAAAGCAGATACACTTTGTTTATATACCCCAATCCAGCCGCTGATCAGGCAAAACTGTCTCGTGAAGGTAAAAGTGAAGCGGAACTGGTAATTTACGATTGTGGTGGAAGGGAAATCCTCCGGGAACCCTATGAAGGAAAATCCAAAACACTGAATACCAACATGCTGAATCCAGGTATTTACATTTTATCCGCCGAGGGTAGTGACAAAGTGGAACGTGCAATATTGGTCGTGGAGCGCTGATTGCCGGAGATAAGGCCTGGCTTTGACAACCGCTTTGAATCCGTAAAAATCTCAATTTTTCCCGGATGAGATGATCCTCAACCAAGCCAGCCTATGCCTTGAACCCAGGTAAATCATCGTCATTCTGAGCTTGTCTGCTTGTTTTCTTGCAATAACAAGCAGACAAGCTCACTGAAGGTATTCTCAAATATAACCGGACAATAGTGTAGCTAAAAAACAGGATTTGGGGATTCCATGGTTGCAATTCCCGGAACCAACATTTTTAAACCTGTGTTGCCTGACAATTGATCTGCTAAAATTTTAAATTTGCCTTTTCATCCAACAACATCTGTACATGGAAGACCACAAACAGGAAATCAAAGGATTGCCCGAAAATGCTTACAGTGAACTGAAACCGGGAGAAACATACCATCCGGTGATGCCGGCATCGAAAGTCGTACCAGAGGTCAACCTCCGTTCAGTGCTGCTCGGTCTGCTCATGGCCGTCATTTTCTCAGCGGCAGCGGCGTATTTAGGGCTCAAAATCGGCCAGGTATTTGAAGCAGCCATTCCCATTGCCATTATTGCAGTAGGGCTTTCGGCCGCCACCGGTCGGAAAAATGCCCTGGGGGAGAATGTCATCATTCAGTCTATCGGGGCCAGTTCAGGGGTAATCGTGGCCGGAGCTATTTTCACCTTACCGGCACTCTACATTCTGAAACTGGAAGCCCAGTTTTACCAGGTTTTCCTGTCGTCGCTGCTGGGCGGATTTCTCGGAATCCTCTTTCTGATCCCTTTCCGGAAGTACTTTGTTTCCGACATGCACGGTAAATATCCCTTCCCCGAAGCCACCGCCACCACCGAAGTACTTGTGTCGGGCGAAAAAGGCGGCAGTCAGGCACGGGTACTGCTGGTTGCCGGTCTGATCGGCGGAATTTACGATTTTATCATTGCCACGTTCGGTTGGTGGGCCGAGGTATTTACCACACGCGTTGTTCCGGTTGGTGAGATGATCGCCGACAAATTCAAGATCGTCTTCAAGATGAATGTCGGAGCCGCCGTGATGGGCCTCGGGTACATCATCGGGTTGAAATATGCCGCCATTATCTGCGCAGGCTCTTTTGTCGGCTGGTATGTGTTGATTCCGGTAATCTCCTATTTTGCTGAAGGGCAGACCCTTGCTGTTGGCGCCAATGTAACAGCCCTGCTGGCCGATATGCCCGCTGAAGATATTTTCCGCAATTATGTACGGCAGATAGGCATCGGTGGGATAGCCATGGCCGGGGTGATCGGCATTATCCGCTCCTCGGGCATTATCCGTGATGCTTTCGGGCTTGCAGTGAAGGAATTGACCGGAAAGCAGCATCTTACAGCTGAAACCAAAAGAACCCAGCGCGACCTGCCGATGAAAATCATCCTCCTCGGCATCCTGGGCACAGCTTTAGTGGTGTTTATCTTCTTTATGCTGGGTGTAGTGAATAACCTCAGCCAGGCACTCATTGCACTTGTAATTGTATTTGTGATCGCCTTTCTTTTCACCACAGTTGCAGCCAATGCAACGGCCATTGTCGGGACAAACCCCGTTTCGGGCATGACCCTGATGACCCTTATCATCACCTCCCTGGTGCTGGTGTGGGCCGGGCTTTCGGGAACCGCAGGAATGACCGCCGCGCTTATCATCGGCGGAGTGGTCTGCACGGCCTTGTCGATGGCCGGAGGCTTTATTACCGACCTGAAAATAGGCTACTGGCTGGGCTCCTCTCCCTACAAACAGCAATCCTGGAAATTTCTGGGGACGCTGGTTTCCGCGGCAACCGTGGGCGGAGTGATCATGATTCTGAACAAGACCTACGGTTTTACCGGAGAAAACGCGCTGGTGGCACCACAGGCCAATGCCATGGCTGCCGTGATCGAACCCATGATGTCGGGTAAAGCCGCCCCCTGGATGCTGTATGCCGGCGGTGCCTTCCTGTCGCTGATTCTCACCATGATCGGCGTTCCGGCCCTGGCGTTCTCGCTGGGTATGTTTATTCCGCTGCAGCTCAACACCCCGCTGCTGGTCGGAGGCATCATTGCCTGGTATGTTTCCACCCGTTCGAAAGATCAGAAGATCAATCAGGCACGCAAAGAACGTGGTACACTCATCGCTTCCGGTTTCATTGCCGGCGGCGCGCTGATGGGCGTGGTGAGTGCTCTGCTGAAATTCGGCGGTATTAACTTTGTGAATACTGAATGGTTTGAATCGCATGCCGCTGAGGCCCTGGCGCTGCTCATGTTTGCCGTGATCAGCGGCTACATGATCTGGGAATCGTTGCGCGGGAAACCAGAAAAGGATGATGTATAAATAAGCGGTTATAGTTGGAGGAACACCAGAAATTGTATCTGTGTACTTCTCGTTGTATCCGTTAAAAAATTGAAAATAAAACCATTATCATGAAAGAAAACATAAAAACCCGTTTCCTCCGATACGTCAGCATTGATACGCAGAGCGATGAGAATTCAGAAACCTGCCCGAGCACCGAAAAACAACTGGTTCTGCTCCGCATGTTACATGACGAACTGAAACAAATGGGCCTCAGCGATGTAAGCATGGATGAAAACGGATACGTGATGGCCACCCTACCGGCCAACAACGGTAAAACAGGTCCGGCCATCGGCTTCATCGCCCATGTGGATACCAGTCCCGACATGCCCGGAAATGATGTGAAACCCAGGCTGGTTGAGAATTACGATGGGACGGACATCGTTCTGAACCCGGAAATGAACATTGTGCTTTCACCCTCCGATTTTCCCGAGATGAAAAGCTACACCGGCCAGACCCTGATCGTCACCGATGGCACCACCCTGCTGGGCGCCGATGATAAGGCGGGTGTGACAGAGATCATGACAGCCGTGGAATACCTGGTTCAGCATCCTGAAATCAAACACGGACCTGTAAAGATCGGCTTCACGCCGGATGAGGAGATCGGCCGTGGTGTCGACCGTTTTGATGTGAAGAAGTTTGCTGCCGACTGGGCTTACACCATGGATGGCGGGGAGCCGGGTGAACTCGAATTTGAGAATTTCAATGCGGCTCACGCTAAAATATCTGTTCAGGGCCGGAACATCCACCCTGGTTATGCCAAAGGCAAGATGCAGAATGCGCTGCTGATGGCCATGGAATTCAATGCCCTGCTTCCGGTGTTCGACCGGCCTGAGTTTACCCAGGATTACGAGGGATTTTTCCACCTGATGAAGATGGAAGGAACGGTGGAAAAAGCATCCTTCCAGTACATCATCCGCGACCACGACAAAACCCTTTTCGTGAAGCGCAAGGAGATGATGCAGCAATGCGTGGCCTTTATGAACGGGCGCTACGGCAGCGGTTGCTTCACCCTTGAGATGAAGGATCAGTACTACAATATGCGTGAGAAAGTTGAACCACAGTACCACATCGTTGAAACCGCCCGTCTGGCCATGGAAGCCCTGGGTATCGAGCCGAAAATCAAGCCGATACGCGGGGGTACCGACGGTTGCCGCCTCTCGTATATGGGACTGCCCTGCCCCAACATCTTTGCCGGCGGACTCAACTTCCACGGAAAATTTGAATTTGTGCCCCTCGAATCCATGGAGAAAGCCACCCAGGTGATTTTGAAGATCGTGGAAATGAATGCTTGAAAAGGGACGAGGGACGCTCAAAAGGGACGTGGGACGCCCCTGAGTTGGTCCGCGTCTTATCTTCTGACGCGGACTTCCACGGCTGAGAATGGGGCGAGGGACGCTCAAAAGTGACGTGGGACGCCCCTGAGTTGGTCCGCGTCTTAATTTCTGACGCGGACTTCCACGGCTGAGAATGGGGCGAGGGACGCTCAAAAGGGACGAGGGACGCCCCTGAGTTGGTCCGCGTCTTATCTTCTGACGCGGACTTCCACGACCAGATGTTGGAGTAAGGTTTAATAAACTGCATTTCTTTGCGTCTTTGCACCTGTCCCGGGAATTCGGGGTCTTAGTATGAGATTTTACCCTACCCTCGTTTATCTTTGCCTCATGAAGCATTTCACCATCCCCATCTTTGTTCCTGAGCTGGCATGCCCCAACCGTTGCGTGTTCTGCAATCAGCAAAGCATTTCGGGTTGCCTGAAGCAACCTGAACCGGAGGAGGTGCGTGAAATCATACTGCAGCACCTGAAAACCATCCCCCGGAAAGATGCACACATCGAAATCGGGTTTTTCGGGGGCAGCTTCACCGGCATTGAACCTGAGTTGCAGGAAAGATACCTGGCGGTGGCCGCTGAATTTTTGATTCCCGGTTTCCGGTGGTCGAGCGGAGCCGAAATCCGGTGGTCGGGCGAAGCCGAGACCATCCGGATTCGAAAACGCATTCAAGGCATCCGCCTCAGCACCCGGCCCGATTACATTGACGGTGCAGTACTTGACCGGCTTAAAAGATTCGGAGTAACCACCATTGAACTGGGCGCGCAATCGCTCGACGAAGAGGTGCTCCGTCAGGCTGGTCGCGGCCATACTGTCGAGGATGTGGAAAAAGCCTCCGCTATAATCCGGGCGGCCGGGTTCAGCCTCGGTCTGCAGATGATGACCGGCCTGCCGGGTGATACCCGGGAGAAATCTTTATCAACAGCACGCAGAATCATTGAACTCGGGGCGGGTTGCACGCGCATCTACCCTACCCTGGTTATCCGGGGCACTGAGCTTGAATCGCATTGGAAGTCCGGCAGCTATACGCCGCAAACCCTCGATGAAGCGATAGAAACCGCTGCTGAGCTGCTCGATGTTTTCGAGGAGGCAAACGTACGTGTTATCCGGGTGGGGCTGCATCCCTCCGAAAGCCTGCTCGATGGCAGTGAGCTGCTGGCCGGACCGTTTCATCCATCCTTCAGAGCTCTGGTTGAAACTTACCGCTGGAAAAAGAAACTGCAGCATCTGGTCGCCGGCAAAGGGTACCAGGATCATCTCCGCATTGAGGTCCCGGCAGACCAGCTGGCGTTTGCTATCGGACACGAATCATCAAACAAACGCTGGTTGCAAAATCAATTCAGCAAGGTTGAATTCACAGCCTCATCCGGTAATAAAATTCCCGGAATACAGATTCTTTGCGATAAAAGGATTCCATTACCAGCCAAAAATTCCCTGAAAAAACTGGGTGAATGTCATTTTATACAGACAGAGGGACTGGTTTACAAATCCATTTCAGGTCATCCCGATATCTTTTTATGCCATGATGGCCTGCAGGTAGTGCTGGCCCCTGCCCTCCTCCCTGCGCTTGAACCCGGCCTCACCGCTGCCGGTTTCAACGTGGTTCCCGGGCAGCAGAACCCAGGCAAAAGCTATCCTGAAACGGCCCGTTACAATGCCGTGGTAACCCGTAAATACCTCATTCATAACCTCCGGATTACCGATCAATCCATCCGCGAAACCTTTTCCGACAGGGAACCGCTTCATGTGAATCAGGGGTACACACGGTGCAACCTGCTGGAGATCAGCGATGACAGGTTTATCACCTCCGACAGGGGCATTGAAAAAGTGCTATCGGGGAAGGGAGCTACTGTGCTTTTTGCTGATCCGGAGCCCGTCAGACTAAAAGGGCAGAAATACGGTTTTTTTCCGGGCTGTTGCGGCTTTCAGAACGGTCATCTGTTGATAAACGGTAGTCTCCGGTTCCATCCGCAGCAAAAAGAAATCGAAGATTTCATCTGTGCCGCCGGTCTGTGTATCCATGAATTGTATGACGGCCCTTTGATTGACTCCGGGGGAATATTTGTATTCGACCGCAAATTCTGAATAAGCACCGGGATTATCTGTTCAGGATTTTCACAATGGAAGCCAGCAATTCAGGCTGTTCGAGGTTTTTCAGTATTTCAGTCATTCCGGCCGATTTTTCCTCGGGTTTTTTATCCGAAGCGATCAGTTGTGCCAGGTCGCGCGACTGCTTCACGGTAATAAATTCGGCAAGTGCTTCCAGGGCCGGATTGACCGATGGGTCAGGCTTTTCGGGCAGGCCGAACATTTCCAGCTCGGAGATGCAGGCTTCGAGTATCTCTTTTCCCATTTTGCGGCATATATCCATCTGTGTCATTCTGCCGGTCGCATCACGCAGCGACCAGCTGCTGAAATCAGGCTGTATCTGGGCGATCATCTCCACTTTCCGTGAATTTTCGCCGAAAATACGTCCCAGCACCACGCTGGCATTGGCTTTCCACGACTGCAGGTCAAAGGGTTTGTGATCGAGGCGGCCGATCAGTTCGCGGAGTACATCGGTTTCTTTCAGTGACATCGTTGCGGATTTGTTGGTTATGGACTTATGGCCCAGCTAAGTTAAGCAAAAACCCGTCTTTTAATACCAGTTACCCGAATTTGATGATCGCTGTGAGAGTTGCCGGTTTTTCGTACATTTGAAGCTGATCCTCCAAAATTTCAAACCATTGATTCCCAGGTTATCGATTAATATATAACCTGAAAATTAACGTGTATTCGTTGATGAGTCTTTTCTGAAACCTTTGACTAGTGATTGTTGTGAGAGACCTATCTATGTTATAAACGAAAGCTACAAAATACCATCAATCATTAGGTTCTAGGTATCTGATCATCTTACACAAAACATCTTCTATAAGATTCTTCATTACCTTAGTTTTCATTATTTCGAAACTTATTTATCAATAAGTTTCTGATAGACTTATCCCTAAACAAAAGAAATAAAAAAAACATGAAAGCAGAAATTAAGAAAAATACTACCCAATTAAAATCGAAGTACTCTAAGTTTACTTTAAAAGAATCAGCCCTATAACGTTCAATTAATAAATCAGATTCCCAATTTGAATAACTATTAAAATTTAGTACTTTATCTAATAGTTTTACAGAAGGTTTCCTAAAATACCATCCAAATATACTGCCTATTAAAACAGATATTGCGAAGAATATGAAATATTTAATATAAATATTATTCTTAAAGATTTTAGCGATTCCATTATGTAATCTTTTATTGTTGATATTTATTACATTCAATTTTGGATTCTCTGATTGAATAATATCTTTTTTGCTAACAGGTCTAATATCATATTCGTTAATTTTCTCCGATCCTGCCGCAAAAAGCATATAAAGCTCAAGCCCAACATTAATAACTGGAACTGGAATTAATAAGAGCATCCAAGCTGATAATCCCAAATCATGCAATCTCTTTGCTCTCTGAGCTATCATAAAATAAACTAGTGGTAAAATAAAAACAAACATAATTTCCTTATTCACAGGAATCTTCATCATAACTAGCAAAAAAAGAAAAAGCAAACTCCAACTGATTAGAAAACTTAAAAAGTACTCTAATCTTTTTATTCGGCCTTTAAAAGAAAAGGGCCTTTTAAACATACTATCAAACATAGTCTAATAAATTAAAAAATAGATTACTATTAAGAACATTGAACTTAGACAAAGATAATAAATCTTCTTTTGATAAATACAGAAAAAGCCTTTCCTCTACTATCGGGGTGTATTACTTTTATTAGGGATTGCTCTTGCACAAAGTTGTAACTGCTAAATAATTTCTATCTTCTGAAATTATTTAGTTTACGAGGATGAAAATACTTTATAATAGTGGCAAACTGAATACTTTGAACAATAAAAAACAATAATTAGAAGAATTAAAGAGTTTAATAATTATAGATTTCGCTTGAATCAGAATGGGCAGTACCAATATAAAATGATATTATTATAGCTATTGCTGTAATTTCAAAAGATTAGAAGTTTTAACAGATGCCTAGGAGGGCAATTTGCTTTTTATTAACTCCACGAAGTCAAAACTTTCTATTCTATTAAAAAAATTGCAATGTTTTTAGTAGAGAACTTATCAAACAGCTAAGTTACTCAAAAACACACTTTGCCAAACCTTACTGCTGATTTTCATACCCCCGCTCAGAGTTGCCGGTTTTTCGTACATTTGAAGCTGATCCTCCAATATTTCAAACCATTGATTCCCAGGGATACAATACAAAGCATCATTGATGTTGCCCGCATCGATGAGGTTGTCGGCGACTTCGTTCAGCTGAAAAAGCGCGGGGTCAACCTGCTGGGATTGTGTCCGTTTCACAACGAAAAAACGCCTTCGTTCACGGTATCGCCTGCCAAAGGTATTTTCAAGTGTTTCGGTTGCGGGAAAGCGGGCAATTCGGTGAATTTCATCATGGAGCACGAGAAGTACTCCTACCCGGAAGCTTTGCGGTATCTGGCCAATAAATACGGAATTGAAATTGAAGAACAGGAGCCTACACCCGAAGAAAAACAACTCGACACCGACCGTGAATCACTGTTCAGCCTGAATACGTTTGCGCAGAAATTCTACACCCGAACCCTCCACGAGTCCGATGATGGCCGGGCTATCGGGCTGAGCTATTTTATAGAACGGGGATTTCGTGATGACATCATTCAGAAATTTCAGCTGGGTTTTGCACCAACCGCCTGGGATGCGTTTACGAAAGAGGCCCTGAAAAGCGGCTATGCGGAAAAATACCTGATTGATTCGGGGCTTACCCTGAGCAAAGACGGTAAACTATACGACCGGTTCAGGGAGCGGGTCATGTTCCCTATCCACAACCTCACCGGCAAGGTGATTGGTTTTGGCGGCAGAATTCTGATTTCAGATAAAAACAAACCCAAGTATGTAAACTCGCCCGAATCGGAGGTTTACAACAAGTCGAAGAGCCTTTATGGCATCTGGCTGGCCCGGAATACCATTGTTGCTGCCGATAACTGTTATTTGGTTGAAGGGTACACCGATGTGATTTCGCTTCATCAGTCGGGTATTGAAAATGTGGTTGCCTCCTCGGGGACTTCGCTCACTACCGAGCAGATCCGGCTTATCAGCAAATACACCCGCAACATCACCATTCTTTACGACGGTGACCCTGCAGGAATCAAAGCCTCATTCAGGGGCATTGACATGATTCTGGAACAGGGTATGAATGTGAAGATCGTGCTTTTCCCCGACGGGGAAGATCCCGATTCGTATGCCCGAAAACACCGGTCGGCCGATGTGCAAGCCTTTATCGCTACATCGGCCAGTGATTTTATCGCTTTCAAAACCAGATTGTTGCTCGATGAAACCAACAACGATCCCATAAAAAAAGCGGCACTCATTCACGAAATCATCGAAACCATCAGCATTATCCCGGATCCCATCATTCGCCCGCTGTATGTACGCGAGTGTTCGGAGATCATGGGTATTGCCGAACAAACCCTGATGAATGAGCTTAACCGCATGTTGCGGAAGAAAGTTCAGAAAGGAACACCGAAGGAGGAGCAGACCGAAGTAATTGAACCAGCAATGATTGCCCCGCCCCAGGAGCCGGTGCTGGATATAGCCGACTGTAGCGCCCAGGAGCTTGATGTAATCAGGGTGTTGCTTCACTTTTCAGGAAAAATGGCAATCCTGAAGATTCCTGGAAATGAACCCGGTCAGGTTGTTGAAACCCCCGTTGAAGTAACTGAATTCATCTGCAATGATCTGAGAGCAAACCAGATTACCTTCGACAATCCTACATTTCAGAAAATCTTCGATGCTTATGCCGAAGGTGTGGATAATCAGAAACTGCCGGATGACAGCTTTTTTCTCATGAGCGCCGATCAGGAGGTGGCTGCAGCGGCCATCAATATTCTGAGCCCGAAATATGAGTTAAGCCCAGGATGGGAAGAAATCAAGATTCACGTTCCAACAGAAGAAGAAGACCTTGAAGATACCGCAACAAGGGCCATTTTCTCTCTGGTGCACAGAAAATTATCAGCTTTGATCCATAAAAACCAGGTTGAGATGAAAGAACTTCCATCCGACAGTGAAGCCTGGGCCGATCACCTTTCGCGGGACATTTACCTGAAAAAAGCACGAAACGAAATCAGCAGAAGATTGGGGCGGATTCTGAACGCCTGACTTTGACCGAACTATTCTGTTAAAAATTTGTTAATCAGCTAACCAAAAATCATTTTATATGAAAAAGAATGTTGGAAACACCGACAAGCTGATCAGGCTTGTGATTGCTCTGGTAATCGCGGTATTGTACTTTATGGATATCATCAGTGGAACGGTGGCTCTCGTGCTCGGCATTGTTGCCCTGGCTATGGTTGCTACCAGTTTGCTCAACTTCTGCGGACTTTACGCCATTTTCGGCTTCAGTACCTGTAAAAACAAAGCAGAAAACAGCGGGAAATAGTTTCACCTGACTGCATACAAAACGACCTGTTTTAATCAAAACAGGTCGTTTCTATTTGATACAGATGCGTACATCATTGACTTGCCCTGGCACTACTTTGCCAGTTTCTCAAGGTTTACCTCCACATCAATCTGTATGGTTTTGGAAATGTTGTTGGCCACCGTATTCGGAATCTTGATTCCATAATCTGCCAGCAGGATGTTGAAGGTTGATTTCCCGATCACTTTGCCATCTTTAACCTCAAAAGAACCTTTTTCAGATACTTTCTTTGTTACACCTTTGATGGTTAGGTCGCCTTCCACGGTGGTCTGGTAAACCCCGTTCTTCGTGAAGTCAATATCCCCTAAATTTTTAACTTTTCCTGAAAATGTTGCATTCGGGAATTTGTCTGACTCCACATAATTTTCATTGAAATGCTCCTGCATCAGGGCCTTCTCAAACTGGAATGATTTCATGAGTACTTTAAACACAAAATCACCGGTCTTCTGATCCAAAGCACTGTTCACCTGACGGTTATGTGCTTCAATATCTTCAACCGGAGTGCTTGAAAAGAAACGGATGTAACCATTCTTGGTAATATACTTCTGGGCACTTACACTGACTGTTGCCAGCAATGCAAGCATAAAAAAGATTGTTGCTTTCTTCATCGTTGATGTTTGTTAGATTGTTTTGTATTCGATTTTTTTAGCTGACTTCCACAACAGTGGCTGACTTCAGTCCAGGTTATTTTACCAGACTGCAATGTTCCATAATCACATCTGTTTCATTGTAACCGGTGCACAGGCCTTTAAGGGTAACCGTCGAGCCCGGAGCAACGGCAATCACAGATCCGGCATGTTCTGTGAGTATGGTAAACCTTACCCCTTCGCTTCCGAACATCCCCTCTTCATAACTGAATACCGCGATGGTGAGCGAATCAGGTTGCTCCACAGCCGTTAATTCACCCGTGAGTGACAATACCTTGCCGTTGTACTTGCCTGAAGCCAGCTCCGGATTGGTCCTGAATTCTTCAAACACCGCGATGGCTTTCATTTCAAAGTCTGCTTCCGCTTTTGAATAGTCGGTGTGCGGCTTGTTGAATAAAAAGAAATAGACAAGTATTCCGGTTATCAGTCCCAATCCTGCAAGTGCAGCACCCGCTGTTAGTATTTTACGTTTCATTTCAAGGGTATTTATCAATTAACAGTCGTGAAGCATTTTGGTTAATTTTCCCCGAACATTCATACAGGGTTTCCGGGTTGCGGTATTTCAAGTAATTGTATGCTTAACAGTTGGGGAAAAGAGGTATTTGTTTTGCAACCTGGCGGAAACCCGTATGAAACTGCCCGAAGACTATTTTTTCTGAAAAATCAGTTCTTTGATTTTTAATGGGTTATCATCCTTCAGGATAATTTGCTGGTCAGAAAAACTTACAATCTGAAAATCATCGGAGATTTCATCCATCTGTTCGTTTCCGGTGATGCTGATGATCAGCTTATTGCTGTCATCTGACTGGTGGCTGCTGTCATCAGAACCTGAATGCTCACTTCCGATACTCCAGCTTCCTGTGAAAACAGTTCCTGAAACATTGGCCGTTAAGGTCCCGTTGGCAGAGAATTCGAAAGTATACCCGCTGTAATTGTGTGTTTCATTCTTGCTTTTGTCAATGTATGAACTGATAATCCAGACATCGTTCACTATTTTCTGTTTCAGTTCTCCCGACTGATTGCTTGCAGGGATTGAGTCGTCAGTCTTGCTGCAGGAGGTAAATACAGCCAGCAGGCTCAGCAGAACAATAATTTTTGGTGTGTTCATGGCAGTGTGATTTGAGTTTTGTTTTGTTTGATGAAGCAAAGTAACAACGACAAATTGCGTTGCCAAAACAAAACCTGCCCAACGGGAAAAAAGCAGCTCCCGGCTGGAATTTATGCCCTTCCTTTGGGAAGAAGCACATCCTGATTCAGAAGTAATTCTCCGGTAAAAGCTTTAAACCTAAGGAAACCTTGCTGTAAAAGGGAGCTCCTGATGCGGAATAGAGTACCATTTGGGGAACCCTGTCAGGAATCAATATTGGAAATAAACTGTTTCTTTTCCCGGAAGTGGCATTGTCAGACGGATACATCTGCCTGTGACCTGTTTTCAGAGCCTGCCACCGAGGACCGTGGTCTTCTTAAACTCCTTTATTTTGCCGCTAAGGCTGAAAACCTCCACGTAAACTATATAAATGCCTATCGGTGCCTTTTCCCTTTCATCGGTAATCCCATCCCAGGTATATAAACCAGTGGTGCCGGCCACCTCATTTCTGACCAGATTCCGCACCAGGCGCCCATTGCTGTCGAAAATCCTTATCGTAACTGAAGTTTCCGGTTCAGAAAAACTGCAGCTGATACCCAGCTGATCATCAAACCCATCCTGATCAGGCGAGAAGATTTCAGGGAAAAGGGTGATCTCATCGGCTGAGCCTGACCCTCCCAGATATTGAGAATTTTTATATCCCGGCGTGGCAAATCCCACACTCTGAGCCGCAGAATGCCAGTTTCCGGCTTCATCAGCCGGTCTGTCGGCATTTACCCTCTCCAGTGAAACACCATCGGTTGAATTAAGCAAGGCATAATGCATGGAAGGTACATAACTGAACTCATCAGCGATTTCCAATGATTTCGTAAATAATACAACTGTACCTGCTTCATTGGCAAGCGATGGCATAGAAGCAACTTCAGAAAAGCTGCCAGGTGACGGACAGTAATAGGATGCCTTCACAGCTTCTGAATCTTCCGTGATAACCACATATTCTCCAGGGAAAAAGAGCCGGCCATCCTGACTGACAATTGCCGTTTGTTCCGGCACTCCGGTGACTGCATCGCGCGAAGCAATCATCAGGTCTTTCAGGTCAACTACCTTATCCGATCTGTTGTACACTTCAACAAAATCAGACCCAAATACCGTGGGATCAGAAAGAACCTCATTGATCACAATGTCGTTTGGTCCGATGGGAACAGGAACCGCAAACTTTGCAGCCATGTAATCGGTTGTATGATTTCCGGCACAATCGGAAAGTCCCGGAGAAATCCTGAGTGTATAAACAACATCATTGCGGATGATGCCTGAGAATAAAAGGCTGACAGATCGGTAACCGGGCCCATGAAGTATAACCGAAACCGGATTCCCGAGTCCGTTGTCTGCTGTATAAAGGGCGGCATTGCTCAGGTAAACACTGTCCATTGTTTCGTTGAAAAAAACCTGAAGAACCGATTCTCCTGTTATACTGACCCTCTCAATATAAGGAGCCTGATTGTCAGGATTTGAACCAAGTACGCTGTTTTCACTTCCGGGCGTTCCTCCAGCGGAATTCACGGATGCCCGCCAGTTACCATCTGATCCACAAGGGTTTAACGGATCTATCAGCTCCAGGGACCAGCCTCCCTCTTTCTTCAGATTGTCATTATACCATTTGTCGGTATAGGCAATGGTGTGTATAACGGATCCGTCTGCATCGCGAAGGCAAAGCTCAGATCCGGTATTCACAAGGCTGAAACCGGAGAATGCCATTACATCGCCATATTCAGAAAGCTGTTGGCTACCGGCACTGCTGCAAAGAATCAGGAATGCTCCTGGTGCCAGTATTCTGTTTGTCAGCACTTTGCTGCCAGAACCTACTGTAAGCTGCCAGTTTTCGAGTTGAACGGGCAGTTCGCTCCTGTTGTAGAGTTCAAGGTACTCATACCCGGGCAGACCGACCGGGGGGTCAGGGTCAGCCATGATTTCATTTATCAGTACATCGTGGGCACTTACCTGATAGAAAGCAAACGGAAGTGTAATCGGTTCCATAAGATTTCCGGCCAGATCTGATACATCAAGCACCTGGATCGTATACACTATTCCATGGGCCAGATCTCCGGCAAATGTAAGGTTCACAACGGAGGGGACATTCGCGTCACGAACTGCAGTGAGTGGTTGGCCAATGCCCTGATCAACCCTGTAATTCTCCGTATTGGAGGCTGAAGCTTCATTTACAGCCTCGCTAAATGTCAACCGGAGACTTTTCTGTCCGGCAATTTCTGCCGAAAGTAGCACCGGCCTGATCTCATCGATAACGGGAGGACCTGCATAGACATCGTCAAAATAAAAACGGTTCGAATTGCTGGAGGTGTATTTGCAGTATATTCCGGTGTGGGTATATGTATCCCACACAGGGTCTTCACCGGATGCCTGAAACTGAAAATCTTCACCTCCCAGCGGATCAGCATAAACACTCCAGACGCCCATGTCGGTTCTTATTACCCTGACTCTCATGGTAAAGGCAGCTGCAATCAACCCATCATTTCCCCGGCATACAAAATAGGTTGCAGTACCACTCTGCCGGTAAAGTTCGATGGCATCTGCAGAACCGGATTCTCCGAACTGAAGAAAATATCCATTCAGTGGCTCTGAAGTATTTGCCTGATCTGCAACCAGGTAGACCCTGGCAAAGTTATTTGTCGAGGGACTGAATGCCAGTTTTACCAGAATCCGCCATTCGGTTAGCCCATTCATACTCAGGCCGGTGCTGAGGTAACTTATGCCTTCACCACTGCTGTTGAGCTGAAGCTGATATTCGGGGTTAACCATAAATTGAAAACCAGTACCGGACCATGCCGGATCCGCTGTGAAATCTCCGTCACTGAAGCTGTCGTTGATTTGGGCTGCTGAAAAAAACGGAATGAGCAGAAAAAGAAATAAATAAGTTCTCATGATATCAGAATAAAAATAATACCTCCTGAACACGACTGGCCTAAACTACTGAATGAATAAAAGAAACGTAACGATCTGAATAACCCTGCCAATACTTCATAAAAGTAAGAAATTTCCAGATTTCTCTTACCCTTATACTAAACTTTGCTTCTGTTGAGTTTTATTTCTTGCCGGAATCTGCTGAATAGCGGATGATGAATAATTGTATTTTTGCTGCTCGTTAACGGTTGCCCGACCTTTATCCGGGCATTTATATTACAGCTTCAGGAAATCTTAAACTTGAAAAACAAATGAAGGTAGCGGTTGTAGGAGCCACCGGGCTTGTAGGCAGTGTGATGATGAAAGTGCTGGAAGAGGGGAAATACCTGCCCCTGATTTCGATTACAGACTTTATCCCTGTAGCTTCTGAGAAATCTGCCGGTAAAGAAGTTGTATTCAACAACAGAAAGTACAAGGTTGTTACCATCAACGAAGCCATTGCCATGAAACCCGATCTGGCACTGTTTTCTGCCGGGGGATCGGTTTCTTTTGAGCATGCACCACGATTTGCCAAAAACGGCTGCATTGTCATCGACAACTCATCGGCCTGGAGAATGATCCGTGAGATTCCACTGGTGGTGCCTGAGGTGAACGGACATGTGCTTACCGGAAGTCAACCCATCATCGCCAATCCCAACTGTTCGACCATTCAGCTGGTAATGGCCATCGCACCGCTTCATAAGAAATACGGAATCCGACGCATGGTGATTTCGACTTATCAGAGTGTTACCGGCACCGGCGCAAAAGCAGTTCAGCAGCTTGAGAATGAGCGGAAAGGCATCAAAGGTGCGCGGGTTTACCCCCACCCCATCGACCTGAACATTTTTCCTCACGGAGGAAACTTTCTTCCCGGTGGTTACACAACCGAAGAACAGAAACTTGTGGATGAAACCCGAAAGATCATGCAGGCCCCCGATATCAGGATTACTGCAACCGTGGTCAGGGTTCCGGTGATGGGAGGGCATTCTGAATCGGTGAACATTGAATTTGAAAAACCCTTCGAAACCGATGAAGTCAACAAACTGATTTCCACCGCCAAAGGTGTTGTTTTACAAGATGATACAGATAAAGCTGTTTATCCAATGCCCATCTACGCCGAAGGACGCGATGAGGTTTTCGTTGGTCGGATACGGCGTGACGATACCGTTGAAAACGGACTGAATCTTTGGGTGGTTTCTGACAATCTCCGAAAAGGTGCTGCTACCAATGCCGTTCAGATCGCTGCCCTGCTTTTCCGGAATGAGATACTTAAAGCCTGAAACGCAAGTGCAGATCATTACTGATATTTCTACTCCTGTCAGCCTGTTGCACCCTGTCGTAACCATTGGCACCTTCGATGGTGTCCATCTCGGGCACAAAGCCATCCTCAGTGAAGTGGCCACCCATGCCAGGGAAAACGGGGGCAATTCGGTGGTGGTTACGTTTCATCCTCACCCGAGGATCGCCCTTGGCCAGCAGGTTTATCTGCTGAGCACAAGATCAGAAAAAAGGGATATCTTCGATCAATCGGGTATAGACTGCCTGGTGGAAATTCCGTTCTCTCCCGAATTTGCCCGGCTGGATCCCGAAAAATTCATTGAGCTGCTCCACAACCTTATCAAACCCGAAATGATCATAATCGGCTACGATCACGGCTTCGGGCACAACCGAAAAGGCACCATCGAACAGTTGTTCCGCATCGGGGAACCATTGGGCATCAGAATCAGTATCATCAATGAGATGACCTCCGGCAACTCAAAAATCAGCTCTACAATCATCCGGTGGCTGCTGCAGGAAGGCGATGTGGAAAAAGCCGCCGAACTGCTGGGGTATCCTTACCGAATCTCCGGACAAGTCGTCAGGGGGAATCAGATCGGTAAACTGATCGGTTTCCCGACCGCCAACCTTCACCTTGAAGATCCAAACAAACTCATTCCTTCTATGGGAGTGTATGTTTCGTGCGTAACAGTAAGGGGGAAAAAATATTCAGGGATGACGAACATCGGCATGCGACCAACCATTGATGCGCACAAACTGACCATTGAAACCAATATTTTTGATTTCGATGAGGATATTTACTATGAGTCGATCAGTGTTTGCCTGCTCAAACGTATCAGAAACGAAAAGAAGTTTGCCACCCTCGATCTGCTGCAGAAACAACTTGCAGAAGATAAATCCAGAATCCTGGAAATCCTGAATGAAAAACAGTAATTGATTTTATCGCCCGGTCAAGGGCTTTTCCTGAGATAGATCCCAACATCAACAAGCCCCGGAATGCCCATTTTCGGAATGAGGTTCTCAAACTCCAGGGTATAGGTTCCCTTTTCTGTAAAGGAAAAATCATTCCACAGCACCTCTTCATAGTCCCACAAATCGCCGGCAACACTGCCTTTGAACTTGTTTTCACCATCCTTCAGCGCAATATCTTTCTCCATAATACGCTCCTCTCCTGAAGGGGTGGTCAAAATAACATTAACCGGCAGGTTATCGTACGGATATTGCGTAATGTGCCTGATTGTAAACACGATATCGGCACTGATTTTCTCCTCTTCAACAGGGATTTCAAAGCTTACCTTATCGAACCTTCCCCAGGTATAGTTGTCGAATTTGTGAAACTCTTTGTAGACAACTCCTTTCTGGCAACTGCTTAATAAGGATGCTGCAAGAATAAGAAACAGAACATTCTTCATCGTAGTGGAATTTCGCTGACACAAAAATATAAAATCGCAGGCATGTGCGTATTTTTGCCGCTCAGGAAACTCAACCGGAAAGGCTATTGATGGAAAAAAAGCAGAAGTTCTATGTGGTTTGGCAGGGCAGGCAGACCGGCATCTTCAATACCTGGGAAGAATGTAAGAAACAGGTTACCGGTTTCGCAACTGCCCGGTACAAAAGCTTTGAAAATGAATCGGAAGCCCGGCAGGCCTTTGCGGCCGGGTCTCCACGCTACCAGCCACAGAAATCTGCAGGAAGTACAGCTGCGGCCGCAGGCAAACCCATCATGGTCAGTATTTCAGTAGATGCAGCCTGTTCGGGGAACCCCGGTATTATGGAGTATCAGGGCGTTGAAACTTCAACAAAGAAAAGACTTTTTCATGGCGGACCTTTCCCCGAAGGAACCAACAACATCGGAGAATTTCTGGCTATAGTTCACGGCTTAAGCTACCTGAAAAGAAACAACCTGAACATACCGCTGTATACCGATTCCAAAACTGCCATCGCCTGGGTCAGAAACAAAAAAGCCAATACTAAAATCAAACCCACTGCCGGTAACGCTGCTTTGCTTGAACTGATAGCAAGGGCTGAATACTGGCTCAAAATCAATTCCTGGAACAATCCCATTCTGAAATGGGAAACCACGGTTTGGGGGGAAATACCGGCAGATTTCGGGAGAAAATGAACAGAATACCTCTGCCGGAGACAAGCCTTGAAGAACATCATAGGCGTTGTGCTGTGTGTATGAAAAGCCTTCGTTAATGGTTGTTCAGGCTGTTCCTTCAGGCTTCTTCAAATAAAAACAATTTACAACTGCACTTTACCTCATATTTACCGGGTTAAATGCTTCCTTTCTCCGAAGTTACTGCGATAATTCTGTGACAGCATTTTTCATAACAGGCTTGAAACCGATACCGGAATACAACCTGTTGTGCAGTTGAATTATAATAATACTCACCCTGAGTCATATTGAGCCTGTCTGCTTGTTAGCACCAGCATACAAGCGGGCTTGTCTGCTTGTTTGAACCAGCAAACAAGCAGGCTTGTCTGCTTGTTGCCACCTGCATACAAGCGGGCTTGTCTGCCATTACATACTGGCAGGCGGAAAAACAAGGAGAAGTTGGTAATAACCGTATTTGTAAACGATTCACAGGTCAGGGGTTTCAAGGGTCTCTTCCCGCTGTTTGCCCTGCCGGTCAGGTATAATTCAGGCCTCACGGGTCACATCCACAGGTGTTCTGTAAGAATTTTAACGCCGATGGCGATCAGTATGATCCCTCCCAGCATTTCCATGCGTTTACCGAAACGGGCACCCGCATTTTTCCCGAACAGAATGCCCAGCATTGACATTACGAAGGTTACCCCGCCGATGACGAGAACCGGAAGTATGATGGATTCAGTTTCAGGCTTCTGCAGGAATGCAAAGCTCACACCCACGACCAGTGCATCAATGGAAGTAGCCAGCGAGAGGGTCAGCAAAACAGTTGGTTTCAATGGATTGAAACCATTCCGTTCTTCTTCCGGTTTCAGGCTTTCGTAGATCATCTTCAGCCCCAACAGGGCAAGCAATCCAAAAGCAATCCAGTGATCATAGTCAACAAGATGGTCGCGGATTTCCATACCGGCAAACCAGCCAATAACCGGCATCGCGGCCTGAAAAAAAGCCAGGGAAAGGGCAATCCTGCAGGCTTTAAAGAAACGGATCCCGGGTAACATCAGTCCGCTGCTGACCGAAACGGCAAAAGAATCAAGAGAAAGCCCGAAGGCAAGCAGGATCAGCGTATACAATTCCATGATTCCGGTCAGCTATCCGGCAAAAATAAACGAAATATCACACTCCGACAAAGCCAGCGCCTATTTTACCAGACCTGAATTCTTCATCTTTTCAAGCAGTTTCAGCGATTTTGATACCGATTCAGAGAGGCTGGAACCGAAAATCGTTGCGCCGGAAACCGCATCAACACTTTTCCCGTATTCAGGTAGCTTTTCCGGTGACAAGCCATTGAACTTGTTCAGCCATTCCCTTTCTGTAATGGCTGTTCCGTGTGTTTCAGGATAATTCAGTATCGTTATATTGATGATGCGTAAACCGGTATCTGCAAACATTACATACTCAAACTGATGCTGCCGCCCCCATACCCTATCGAAAAACATCCAGCCCAGTGTGCTTGATTTATCCCTGATCTCAAACCATTTTCCATCAACATTCAGAATATCGGTGTCATCGGTTACTGATTCACCCAAATTAAGTTTTTTAAAGAAAATTTTGCTTTCAGGAAACAGCGCTGTGACTGTTTTATTGAGCTTTTTACTGCTTTCGCCTGATAGTGGTGTCCCATCGGATGAGGTAATCAGAACGGAGGCCATCAGAATCAGGAGTATTTTCATGTAGTTCGGTCAGATAATAAGTGATACAGGTTGGCAACTCAATCATGATTTTATCTGAGAATGAGCTAAAAGTAATACGCTCACCCCGGGATTTCCTCAGACATCAGCTTAAGCAATGACTTTGAACGGAATCAGGTTGGCAGAAAATCCGCAGCAACGGTATCAAAAAGATACTGATGAAATGGGGAGTTTATACTGGATTCCACGGGCAGAAAGAAAATGAAGGGGATTCTCCGGCGAAACAAAAAAACCGGTTCTGAAAAAGAACCGGTTCCTGAGGTCTCGAGCGGATTCGAACCGCTGTACAAGGTTTTGCAGACCTCTGCCTAGCCACTCGGCCACGAGACCCTCTGAGCCTGCAAATATAAGAAAATTTAAAAAATCCGGAAATTTAATTCAGCACCCGCATAAAAAGACGGATGCATTATTCATTGCTGCAAACATCAATCCCTTTCTTTGTGCCAAATTCAGGCAGACAATCGGGGCAGAGGCAATTGCTGTAGCTGGTTTTCAGTTCTTCAAGTTTTTCAGGGCTTATTTCGTATTCAAAACACCAGCATCCGGGAGCATGAAGACATTCAAACCGGTTTCCACACCTGGGGCATGTTTTGGTGGTTGGTTTTTGCTCATTCATAAATATCGTCGCTGTTAAGGGTAACACAAACCCGTTCTATTTTGCCGCCCAGCGGGGGATTCAGCTTTGAAATCTTAACCTCGGCATCGGCAATGTCGGGAAAACGCGCATGAACTGCTTTCAGAATCCTGTGGGCAACATGTTCCAGCAGGTGCGATTTTTGTTCCATTTCCTTTTTCACCGTCTCATAGACCGAAAGATAATTAACGGTGTCGTGCAGGTTATCACTGCGCTCAGCCTGGCTGGTATCAACCTGAAAAAACAGGTCAACCATAAAACGTGTTCCGATGACCTGCTCTTCTTTAAAATGGCCGTGGTAGGAAAAAAACTCCATCCCTTCTATAGAAATCATTCCCATAATTCTTTGGTTTTAGCAAAGATATATAACAAAGCGGACCTATTCCTGACAGAATCAATATTTACCAATGGATAGGCAAACTTAAAACAGGAAGCAGATGTTTTAATGACAAAAGATTTATTCTTTCACAAAATACCGGAACGGATTGTAACTGATGCCCCTGTCGTAAACATCAACCTTTTCCTGTTTTTTCAGGAATCCGACCAACCGGTAGGTTAATGGGGTGAACATGATCTCCACCCCTGATTTAAATATATAATTAGAAATGATGATTGAAACCAGTATTCCATTGGGCAGGATGCCATAGAAAGCGATCAGACAAAAGATAACAGTATCGATGCCCTCTCCGATCAGTGTTGAACCTATGGTTCTGACCCAAAGGTATTTACCCTGGGTCCTGAGCTTGAGTTTCGACATCAGGTAAGCATTGGAAAACGCTCCGGCAAAATAAGCCACCAGGCTGGCCAGTACGATCCGGGGGACGAACCCGAGTAAAGATTCAAAAGCCTGTTGGTTCGGCCAGTCGGCAGCTGGTGGCAATTCCTGAACTACCCAGAGAACCAGTGACATAAGCAGTGCTGCACCGAATCCTGTCCAGATTACTTTCCGCGACCGCTGATAACCGTATACTTCAGTGAGAATGTCGCCAAAAATGTAACTGAGCGGAAACAGAATGGTGCCACCATCAAAAGTAAATAGCCACAACGACAGTATTTTGGTTGAAGCAAGGTTGGAAATCAGCAATACAGCTACAAAAAGAGCCATGATTACATCAAAATACCTGAAATATGGATTTGCATTTACGGAGGTCCCCTGCATTTTTTGAAATTTGATGACTGAATGCCTGCAAAAGTACAACTCCCGGCTCAATTTCCGGCAAGCCTGTGGTTGTTTGGCTCCGCTTACCCTGTTAAACCATCCCTCTGTAACATATTCAGGCAGTTGTGAGGCTGTTTAGGTTCATTTGAAGGGATTTCTCATTCCTGTGATGAACATTGGGCCAATGTAACTAATTTTACCAAAAACAGAAACATGAAGCAGTTTGCGTACTTTTTGATACTGATTTGTCTGGGACTGTCTGAAACCGCCCTTTCCCAGAATCTGAATACTGCCGAAAAAGAGCTGATTCTCTCGGGTGATACAACCACCATGCTGAGGGTTCTTCAGTATAACAATCCGGCAGATCTGCTGGTTCTCAATACTCCTTCTTCCAACATCGATCCATCTGATCCCTTACTTCCATTACTGGCCTCCAGAATGTTCAAATCAATGCTCGATTCCGCCAATCCCGGAGTCGGAATTTCGGCTCCGCAGGTCGGAATCAACCGCAATGCTTTCTGGATACAACGGTTTGACAAATCAGGAAAGCATTATGAATTCTGCATTAACCCCAGAATAGTGAAGTATTCCATTCTTCACCGTAAGGGGGGCGAAGGATGTTTATCAATGCCCGGAGAAAGAGGCCTGGTTTACCGGAGTTACGCCATACAGGTTGAATATCAGACATTAAACGGAGAAACAAGAAAAGAAATGCTCGACGACAACACGGCAGTTGTTTTTCAGCATGAAGCAGACCATTTGCTTGGCTGGCTTTTTCCTGACCGAATGCGTGAGCAACAGGGTGTTTTTTTCATGCAGATTCCGCAGGGAATGGAATTTTATATCCGGCCGGGATTCAATAAGTAAAGTGAACTTTTAATACCGGCAATTGTTGATTTCCTCAATTCTTTAAGTTTACTTTCAGGCTGTTTACAGCCATTTTTTGTTTTCACTGAACAGTATGTTTAAGCATTGCATCTTGTCATTGTTTGTTTTGCTCCAGATGGGGTCCGTTTCAGCACAGCAGCCTGATAGTCAAACTATTTTCTCAACGAAGAGCGGTATAGTCACTTTCCGTTCTGATGCTCCGCTCGAATTGATTACCGCAAGCTCTTCGGAACTCAGGGGTGCCATCGATGTCAATACCAGAAATTTCACTTTTTCTGTGACCAACCGGTCTCTTAAAGGCTTTAACAGCCCGTTGCAACAGGAGCATTTTTATGAGAATTATATTGAGGCGGGCAGTTTCCCCGTGTCAACATTCAAAGGAAAAATCATTGAGCAGACAGATTTAACCCTACCAGGAAACTACCAGGTCAGGGCTAAGGGGATTCTGGATATTCACGGGGTTACTCAGGAAAGAATCATCAAAGTGAACCTGCAGGTTAAGAACGGGCAAATCGTTATTACCTCTGAATTTCTGGTTCCCCTCTCCGATCACAACATAACCATTCCAAGAATTGTTTATCAGAAAATAGCCGAGGAGATTGTAGTCTCCGTAGAGGCAGTACTCACCGGAGGAATTAAAAAGTAAAGGATGAGGCCGTTTATCAGTTGCTTTTTGTTGTTACTTCTGTCTGTAACGCTTCACCCGGTCAAAGCCCAGCACATTGATTTTATTGAACTGGCAGGGAAAGAGCAGTTGGCGGGAGCTACCGTATCAACGGTCTTTCAGGATTCCCATGGCTTCATCTGGATAGGAACCAATCAGGGGGTTTTCGTGTACGATGGCTTTGATTTCCGGAGTGTTAAACTTCCCGAAGATTTTGCCAATGCCTCTGTTAGCTGTTTTGCCAGTGACCCGGAACAAAACGTCTGGATTGGATTCAGTAACGGGAAAATCTCTTTTGGACATGAGCACGGCTTTTCAGCGTTCATGCCGGATGAAGGTTTGCCGGAAGTACCCATAACAGGTTTATTGTTTACTGTAGATTCAACACTTTGGTTTTCAACCTATGGTGAAGGTTTGTATCTTTTCCGCAATAAGCGTTTGTACAATTTCAATTCGGGCGATGGGCTCGGGAATGATTACCTCTATTCACTGGACGATGGTAAGAATGGAACTGTCTGGGTTGGTAGTGATGACGGCATCAGCAGGTGCGGTTTTCAGAGAAATAAAAAACTCATTGACAATTATTCTGCAAAAGATGGAATTCCCGATATGATCGTACAAAAGGTACTGACTGCCGGGGATCAAGGAATCTGGGTAGGTATGCAGGAGAAGGGCATGAGTTACTTCGACCCTGAAAAACGTTCTTTCACAATCCCCTATGGTTTTAGCTGGGATTTCGGGCCTGTAACCGATGTGATTGATTATGGCGGTTTACTCATTATCGCCACCGGAGGCTCTGGAATAGTAGAACTATCCCTTAAAAATGACGGGGCAGTCAGCAGAATCCGTAATAACATCTCTTCCGGGAAAAGGGTTACAAAACTCCTGAAAGACAAGGAGGGTAACCTCTGGTCTGTCTCAAACGGTTCTCTTTTCTTCTCAGCAGGACCAGGATTGAGGTATTATAAAGAAATATCAGGCCAGCCCCTTGGAACAATTCATGCCATACATGCCGCAGCTGACGGAACAGTTTATTTTGGCAACGATAAGGGCCTGTTCGCTTATAACACTGAACAGCAACTGACTCAGCTGTTACCTCCGCAAAGCAATGACGGACCTGGCATTACCAGCATTTTCAAGGATGAAACGGGCAGTTTATGGGCAGGAACATTTGGTAATGGTTTATACAGGTTTGCTCCCGGATCGCACAAAGCAGCAAAAGTGACTGACAGCAACGGCAACCTAAACAGCAACATTCTGGGAATTGCCGGAAGCGGCAATGTTTTGTGGTTTGCAACCCTGGGTGGCCCCGCACAATGCAGTATAATTCAGGATGATAATCGGGGGTTTTCTTTCGGGAATTTCAATTCCGGTTCAGGGCCCGGCAATAATTTTATCTATACAGTAAGCAGTGGCAGCAACGGAAAGTTCTGGTTCGGCACCGATGGAAAAGGCCTTGTATCTTACGAAAACGGCGGTTTTACCTTTCCACGGCCCGGAGAGGCATTTCCGGCAAGGGTAATTTATTCGGTAGATGAAGACGCCGATGGAAACGTATGGGCAGGCTCCTCCGGTGAAGGGGTTTTCAGACTACACAAAAATGAAGTAACGAACTTTTCTGTTGCCAATGGTTTGAGAACCAACAAAATCACTTCAGTTATCAGTGCTGCACAGAACCAAATTGTTGTTGTGCACGATCTGGGGATTGACCTCATCAATTCGCGAACAGGTCAGGTTTCCTATCTCGGTATCAAAGCCGGAATTCAGGACCTCAATGCTGATCTCAATGCTGTTTCTGCCGATGCTTCCGGTTCTGTCTGGATTGGTACGCAGAATGGCATCATTCAGTATACTCCCGCTTTTATGAACGCGATGAAAGTACCTGCTACTACCATCCGGAATGTGTCGGTTTTTCTTTCGGGCGGAAACGCAAAACCCGGGGATGCTTTCCCGCATACCAGCAATCACCTCTCTTTTGAATACATCGGACTCTGGTACAACAGCCCTTCAAAAGTAACCTACAGAATTATGCTGGAAGGCCATGATCCGGGTTGGGTGCCCACCGGAAACAGGATAGCCGTGTATTCAAATCTCAGGCCGGGAAATTATATTTTCCGGGTACAGTCTTCAGTTAACAACGATTTTTCATTTGCCACAGAAGCGTCCTTTCCCTTCCGTATTGATCCACCCTTTTATACCCGTTGGTGGTTTATTATTCCTGCATTTCTGATAATGTTCATTCTTGCCTACCTGATCCTCAGATCAAGATTAAATCGCGTAAAACGGGAGCAGCAATTGCTCAAAGAAAAGGCAGAATCAGAATTTCAGCTGCTCCGGAGCCAGGTTAATCCGCATTTCCTTTTCAATAACTTCAGTACGCTCATGGCCATCATTGAAGAAGATAAGCAAGTGGCGATTGAATACGTCGGAAAACTGTCGGCCTTTTTCAGGAATATCCTCGAATACCGGAATAAAGAACTGATTCCCTTGTCAGAAGAACTGAAGGTTGCTGAAAGTTATATTTTTCTTCAGAAAAAAAGATATGGCGAAAACCTTCACATCAACATTGATCCCGATGAGAAGTTCCTGAGCAGCCTTATACCTCCTTTAACGCTTCAACTGCTGATCGAGAATGCTGTCAAACACAACATTGTTTCCGAATCCAGACCGCTGCTTGTCAGCATCAGGAGCGAACAGGATACCCTCATCGTTGAGAATACCCTGCAGCTAAAGAAAACCCCTGAAATTTCAACAGGTATGGGCCTCGAAAACATCAGGAGCAGGTACAGGATGTATACGAATAGAGAAATCTTAATACGTAAAACGGAGAAGTCATTCAGTGTATATTTACCGGTTATCATCAAAAAAGCGGAGGGGCTGTGAGAGTGCTCATTGTTGAAGATGAACAGGCAACCGCAAGAAGGTTGCAGAATTTGATTTCGGAGATAGAACAAACAGCTGAGATTGCGGGTATTACCGACAGTATTGAGAGTACGGTGGCCTGGCTAATGAAAAATCAGCATCCGGATCTGATCTTTATGGATATTCAGCTTGCTGATGGTAACAGCTTCGCGATATTTGGAGAAACAGATGTCAGAGCGCCGGTAGTTTTTACCACGGCGTATGATCAGTATGCCATTGAAGCGTTTAAAGTAAACAGTATTGATTACCTTCTGAAGCCCGTTGAAAAGGATGCACTGGTAAAGGCACTCAGTAAGTATCATTCGCTCCATGCAACCGCTGCTCCAATGATTGATTATCAGCAACTGGCAAAACTGCTGTTGCAACAGCCGGCGAGTGAATTTCCCAAAAGAATGCTGGTCAGATTCGGCGATCAGATTAAAGCAGTGGACTACGCCATGATAGCCTATTTCTATACCATTGAAAAACAGGTTTTCTGCACAACGTTTGCCGGCGATAACTATCCGGCAGATTACAGCCTCGACAAACTGTCGGAACTGCTCGACAAAGAGAAATTCTTCAGAATCAACAGGAGTTTTATTGTGAACTACGATGCCATCGGTAAGATGATCTCCTGGTCAAAATCGAGGATAAAACTAATCTTAAACCCACCTACCAATCTGGATACAGTCACCAGTACCGAGCGCTCCGGCGAGTTCAAGCGCTGGCTTACCGGACGATAGTTTCACGTCGGCAATCAGGAAATTGTAAGGAATCTATTTATCGGGCGAAGTCATAAAAATCAACGACACCGATAAAATCAGCAGGTTCAGCACCTGGCGGATATCCAATACCGGCTTGAATCCCAGATAGGTGTAATAGACAGTGAGCAGACTCAAAAGCAATGCAGAAACTACCGTTAAGGAGGTTTTTGACATAAAACCACCCGCAAACACCAGAACCGAAAGAAGCAGGAAAGCGGTTGCAATAAAAAACGATTGCGAATCCACCTGCATGGCTTTAAAAGTATGGCCATGCTGAAGTACCATGTAAAGCAACAAACTGATTCTGAGCAACCAGCGGGAAAAAGGGAGCAATGATTTAACTGGCTTCATGCAAAGGGGTTTTTAATTCAATACATTGCCTTAATAACTTGCCGGATTTCAGAAACCGGGAAGGTTGATTTTCAGCTTCAGCTCATCGAGTTGCTCCTGCTTGATCGGGGAGGGTGAGTCAATCATCACGTCGCGTCCGGCGTTGTTTTTCGGAAAAGCAATGTAATCGCGGATACTGTCAGAGCCGCCAAAGAGCGAGCACATGCGGTCGAAGCCAAAAGCTATACCACCATGCGGGGGAGCTCCGTATTCAAAGGCGTTCATCAGGAAGCCGAACTGGGCCTGTGCATCCTCATCACTAAATCCAAGGATGGAAAACATCCTTTTCTGCAACTCTTTGTTGTGGATACGGATTGAGCCACCACCGATTTCAACGCCATTGATTACAAGGTCATAAGCATTGGCCCTTACACTACCGGGATCGGTTTCGAGCAGCGGAATATCTTCTGGTTTGGGTGAGGTAAACGGGTGATGCATGGCATAAAAGCGCCGGGTCTCTTCATCCCATTCGAGCAAAGGGAAGTCAACAACCCAGAGGGGGGCAAACACTTCAGGATTCCTGAAACCCAGCTGAAGACCCATTTCAAGCCTGAGTTCTGACAAAGCCTTACGCGTTTTGCCTGCATTACCAGCCAGTATCAGCATCAGATCTCCGGGTTGTGCATCGAATGCCTGGGCCCATTGCCTGAGTTCGTCTTCTGTGTAGAATTTATCAACCGATGATTTCAGCGTACCATCTTCATTGAAACGTACATACACCAGACCATTAGCTCCGATCTGGGGACGTTTGACAAAATCAGTCAGGGCATCCAGCTGTTTGCGGGTGTACGATGAACAGGCCTTTGCATTGATCCCTACCACCAGCTCAGCCTCGTCGAATACTTTAAAATCATGGCCTTTGACAAGGTCTGTTATTTCCACGAAAGTCATTCCGAAACGGATGTCAGGTTTATCATTGCCATAATACTTCATGGCATGGGCAAAGGTCATCCGTGGAAGCTTCTCTATTTCAATGCCTTTCACTGTTTTGAACAGGTATTTCGTGAGGCCTTCGAAAGTTTCGAGGATATCGTCCTGTGTAATGAATGACATTTCACAGTCAATCTGGGTAAATTCAGGCTGGCGGTCTGCACGCAGGTCCTCGTCGCGGAAACACTTGACAATCTGGAAATACTTGTCAATTCCGGCAACCATCAGCAATTGCTTGAAGGTCTGGGGCGACTGGGGCAGGGCATAAAACTGACCTTCATTCATACGCGACGGAACAACAAAGTCACGGGCTCCTTCCGGGGTTGATTTTATCAGTACGGGAGTTTCAACTTCCAGAAAACCGATCTGATTCATGTAATTTCTGGTTTCTATGCCCATGCGGTGCCTGAGCATGAGGTTATCCCTTACCGTGTTGCGGCGGATGTCGAGGTAACGGTATTTCATCCTCAGTTCATCCCCCCCGTCGGTGTTGTCTTCAATGGTGAAGGGCGGTATTTTTGATTCGTTGAGTACATTCAGGCTGCCGACCGTAATCTCGATTTCCCCGGTGGGCATTTTAGGATTTTTGTTGCTCCGTTCAGTCACCTGCCCGGTAACAGTTATCACATACTCCCGGCCGAGTTTTCGTGCATCCTGACACAGCGGGGCATTGGTTTCCATGTTGAAAACAAGCTGGGTAATCCCATAACGATCACGCAGGTCAACGAAAGTCATGCCTCCAAGATCGCGGGAGCGCTGAACCCAGCCGCTTAGTGTAACCGTTTGTCCGCAGTGTGAAATGTTAAGCTCTCCGCAGGTGTGTGATCGTAGCATAAATGTCAGTTGATTAAATGAGGCGCAAATTTAACTATTTTCGGGTAAAGTCCGTTGATTGTCCGATGGATGGACCCCTGAAAAAAGATAACATCTTCAGATTACCTTTTTCGTTTTTCGTTATTATATAGAAAAGAAGCAAGGAAGCTTCCTTACTCAGACTAACTCGTACTACTATACCTAACTCAATGTGCCATGAAACAGCTCTTGAACATGATTGTCGTGCTGGCACTGACGGCTTCTGTTACAAAGGCTCAACCCGTTAAGGTTGAGCCTTTTGCTGATGCTGTGCCTTATAGTATAAAAACTTCTTCCAACGTCTATTTTACCAACTGCAATGCGGAAACCGTAAAATCATTCTTCGAAAATCAGCAGGCACTGAAACCCGGAAGAATTATTCCGGTTGATGATGGTTTCTACCATGGCTTCAGAATTTGCTACGGCAGTACTGATTGTGAAAATCCTGAAAACGGCAGCAACTGGATTCAGGTGCTTACCATCAATACAGAAGAATGCCTGGCCTGGTACAGGAAAACAAACCCTGAATTTCTTATCATCCCTTTTCAGGCTTTGAAAGAATCCGGAAAGAAAAACAAAAGGATGCAGCGTGAGTTTCCGGGCATTTTTGAAAAATATCAGCATCTTGCCTGCCGGCTCTACCGCTTGACTGAAGCCCAGGATGGTACGGAAAAAGATGAAATGGCAGTCGTTCAGGAAAGCTATAACATGAAGGTTTCCAACAACTATGACATGATGCTGGCTTCCGGCGACAATGGTTCTTCGGTGATTAACACAGATCCCGATTTCAACATGCAGCAGATATGGGATCAGTACCTGAAAGAAATTGACCTGATCGGCTATACTACCCTGATTGAATACAATGTTGACACTACCGGACTTCCGGTTTTCAGCAGTGGAAAATAACTGAAGACAGCGGTAATCAGAAAATAGTCTGATTGTCAGGTATCACAAAATGAGTGCCTTAAGAATAATTTTACCAGAAAGTTGATTTTTTTCAATTTTCTGGTATTACCTTTTTGGTAAAATGTGATTAATCCATACCCGGTATTTTCAATTTGACCTGACGAAAAACCAACACAATGCGCAAACTTCTTGTATTTCTGTACATTATATTTTGCAATCTGATTTTTCTGAATGCCCAGCCTGCTGGGTTAGATCCTTTTTTTGATGCAGTTCCCCTGAAACCGGGAGATGACAACAAATATTTTCTTTCCAACCAGGATGCTTCCGTAATCAAATCATTTTTTGAGAATCAAACAGGGTTGAAGCCCGATCGCATCATCAGAATGGATCATGGCTATCATCATGGTTTCAGAATTTATTACACAAAGACAGAAAATGACAGCAACAGCAGTGAAGACTGGATTCAGATATTTACTGTAAATACCCGTGAGCGAATCGAATCTTATCAGAAAAAGAATCCTGAATTGCTCAATGCACCTTTCACCGGTCTTAAAAATTCATCGGCCAAATTTGGTTATGAGGAAGCCGACATTCAGAACCTGATCAATCAGTACAACCAGATTTCAACCAAGTACTACCGTGAATTTGACGACGGGCAGGCAGTTCTGGTGAATGAAATGAACCTGATTATGCAGAAATACCTCAACAAGCTGGAGTTGCAGTCGGGTCAGATGTTTGCTACCGGTGGTGCCGCTGACGCATACATTACCAAACCGATCAGCGCAAAGGACTACAGCTGGGACCTGTGGGTTCAGTGCTATGAAGAGATCGATCAGGCAGGCTACATCACGCTGATTGAATATTCAAGCGCACAGCCATCGGCAGGCAAAAATTAGCCATTCTCAAAGTTTCTTATTAATTGCTTGATTTTAAGGCAAATATTTCGTATATTTCGGATTATTAAACCTTAAAAAGTGACATCATGTCTGCACGTGTTCTGCTGGTGTCATTGAGTCTTTTCTTATTGATGGCCTGCGATAAGAAAGAAGATGACATTTCCTCCGGCAAAAGTTATTCAGGCAGGCTGACATTCGTATTGTCCAGGACATTTCCAACATTACATGCTGAATCTGCGGTTGACATAAGCATCGATGCGGATGGCAAAGTTGGATTTTCTCAACCCGAAGAAGTTTATTTTGAAGCAGTTTCGGAGAAAATTATGGCTGGCGACCGGGTAAAACTGACAGAAACCGGTGTTATCCGGATTACTTCGTTGTCAGGGAACCTGAAATCAGTCAACGGGAAAGATTACCTGATGGTTGCGGTAAGCATGACCATCGATGGTGAACTTACTCATTGGGATTACCGGTATCCTGATTGGATCTGTGCCGGGGATGATCCCTACACTGTCAGCGATCCTGTGAGTTGTCCGTTGATGTTCAGAATGGAAAACGCCCTGATGGATGAAGCCCTTTGCGGCCACTCATGCTGCAATAACTGGGGCAACACCTGTTACCGCTGGAAGCTTGTATTACAGCCCGCCTGACGGCGAAACTGCAGCCCGGAAAGGGTTTTAGTGCACAACCAGCCGAATGCCTTCGGAATGCGCTGCAAACTCCGGCGCATACATACATTGTATGCTGTTCACACCGCCTGAGAATTCTCCTTTCTGAGCAGCTACCAGCGGATATTCAAATACCCAGGTTCCTTTGGGAAGATAGCCGATAAAAAATTCTGAGGAAGCATCCCGGGTACTTTCATAGTATCCCAGACCGTTGCTCCACCGGTAACCTGAAAGGGTGTTTGCCGGCTCAAAACCTGCTGCCCTCATCCCTTTCAGATGAACAAACTCCAGATCACGGTCCGATTTCAACTCAATCCTGACCACAACTTTCTGTCCGACAGTGAGCGGATGGCCTTCCGTGATCTCCTGAAGAACCGGCCCTTCATCAGTGTTGTTCCGGGCAAAAAGTTTGCTGCTTATTTTCAGGGAATTCCCATACAGGCTTATCTTGTCGAGGTTTTCAAAATATTGCCAGGTCAAAGCTCCCCAGGCCGGTCCGGCGCTGGTTTTACTCACCACGATCTGACCCATTTGCGGATTAATCTCATTCCCAGTCCAGACTGATTTTAAATACCCTGTACCCGCTTCAGGCCTGTTGTCCCGGGATGAGAAATCCACAGGCTTTCCACCCAGGGTAACCGCAACGCCCGGTTCGGTCTGCAGCCAGTCACTGCCACGCAGAAGCATTGCATAAACGGCATCAGCTGTTGCCCTTGAAGTAGCCCATTTTTGTGTCTGTTTCTGCTTCAGCAGCCAGGTTTTCATCTGGTCAACGGCTTTGGTATCATTGCCCAGCTCTTCGAAAAGCTCAATCAGCAGTGCCTGGGTTTCAACGGGCGCCTGATACCAGGAGTACCCACCCTGGTTATCGCGCCAGTACATCCCGAGTTCCGGATGAACAAGCGCCCGTTCGCGCAGTGATTTCATGATTTTTACTGCAGTCTTCTGATCACCGTTACGACCGGCCCACAATGCAATCATTCCCTGCGAATACAAGCCCTGATTTGCCCAGAACCTGCGGGCCTGCGACCCGAAATAGGCAACTGCATCCGCTGCAGTTTCCTCCATACTGACCACATCTTTCAGATAGCTCATGGCAAACAGATATTGTAACTGTTCTTGTCCTGGCTCAAGCCGGTCATAATCTTCCGGATGATCTTTCATGATCTGTTGATAATCTTCCTTTATCCTCATCTGAAGATAGGTAGCAGCGTGTTGTACCATCTGCTGAAACGCTTCGTTGTTTTTGAGATCAATCACGCTCAGGTGGTGTAAACGGCCGAAACCTGTCATGATGAGCTGCGTAATGTAACGGCTTTCGGGCATACCTTCAAACCAGGGCCAGCCTCCGTTGGCCGATTGCTGCTGCTGAAGCCTCAGGGTTCCCGATTGCAGTTCACCAGCCATTCGCTGAAGATCAAACATCAGCCCGATACGCTGCTTCTGCTCCGATTCGCTTTTTCCTTCCATCAGCCAGGGGGTTTCTTCCAGGAGCAATGATTTCAGTTCCTGATTCTTTTCGAGATTCGAAAGCAGGGCATCGGGGGTAAGCATTTTCCAGATTTCAAATACTGAGCGTATTTTTGGACTGCTGTTGGCAATATAAGCGGCCAGACTATTGGCATAGATCCGGTTAAAAACAGCATCGGTATTTTCATTTTCTGATTCAGCAAGGTAAGGCAATGCCTGCACTGCATACCAGGCCGGATTTGAGGTAAACTCGAGGTTTAACCGGTGGTTACGCAGGGTGGAGCTGCTGCCAGCCTGATCCAGCAGTCTGCTGAATGTAAATTCTTTCGTTTCAGCGCCATTGACTGGAAGGGGAAGGGTTTCGGTCACCAGCATCCTGTTGGTCAACACCGGCAGCATTACCTCTTCTCCGTCGCTGTGGTTGCCTGCTTCAGCAGTAATTCTGACCATAACCGCATCTATGCCTTCAGGTACCCTCAGAGTCCATTCTGCAACCGTATTTCCGGCTGATTCAAGGTCGAAAGGCTTCGTATGATTGTTGTTTTCAAAAGCCTGATCAATCCCCTGCAAGCTGATGGCGTCAAAAAGCTGAAGTCTGGCTTTTCCCTGAACCGGATTTGCAGCCTGGTTGCTGATTTTTGCCTGAATGGTTATTTTGTCGCCTTCGCGGAAGAAACGGGGAAGATTGGGGGTAACCATCAGCTCTTTACGGGTAACCGCTTGCCGGGCAATCTGTCCGTAGCGGAGGTCTGATGTATGGGCCAGCCCCATAAAATTCCATTGTGTCAGCGCCTCCGGAACCGTGAATTCCACCCATACTTCACCTTCTGCATTACTGCTGAGGTGGGGAAAGAAGAAAGCTGTTTCTTTCAGATTCCGTCGCACCTGAAGTTTGGGTTCAGCCATGACAGGCAGTTCAGCGGCAGACCCTTCAGAATCAGCCATGGGTGTTGCTTCTGTATTGCGGGTTATTTCCACATTTTCATCCATTGCCATGGCTGACTCAGGAATAGACTTGGCTCCCCTTACCCTGATACCATCGATATACATAATTTCTCCAGAGCCAAAGCCTGAAAGGTTGTAGCCAAACCAGTTCAACCGGTCATAGGTTCTGGAGACCCCGGCAGCCAGGTCAGGACGGTTTAACCGGAATGAAATTCCAGTTGTGGTTTCAAAAGCCCGGGAACTTTCCCAGAACAGTGGCTGAAACCATTTTTGGGCAATCCTGAAATCCCATGAATGCGGCACAAAGGCATCGAGCGATGCATCATACATGGCCGCAAGAAGTTCTGCCGAAAGCGGATTGTTGTCAGCATCCGTGATTTTCAGCTTCCACTTTTCCGTGTTTCCGGGCAACAGGGGGCTACGGAAGGTCTCAAATGCAATCTTCAGTTGATGCTTTTTCTCGGGAACAGTAACTGATCCGGTAAAGTTGTGGCTGCGGTTATCGCTGATTGATAAAACACTGAATGTGATCTCTCCGGAATAATCTTCCGGAATGCTGTAGCTGAGTTTTTTAACTTCCCGCGAAAGGGTTACCCACTCCTGCCTGAGAATTTTACCCCTGTCCTGAACACTGAAGAGGATGCGTGCATTCTTAGCCGAACTTCCTGCAAGAAGCTGAACCGTCTCCCCTGCCCCGGCTTCCGGATTGATCAGGTTGCACCACAGCGCCTGAACCACCGGAACCTTCCGGGACGATGAAGAGAACAAAATAAATTCTTTGTCTGTGCTTACTGTTTCCCCGAAAGGATCTTTGGCGGAAAGTGAAATCAGGTACCTGCCCGGTTCCCATGCCGGCAGTTCAGGCAGGCTGAAGAGGCTGTCGGTTGCTGTGTTGATGGATTTTTTATAAAGACTGCTGCCTTTTATTAAGTTTCGTTCATTTTCGTTGAAGTAAATATCAGAAGGCAGTTGCAGGATGAACTCTGCCCTGGAATAGGCGGTTGTATCAGGTGTTTCCCAGTTCCGCGGACGGGTCAGACGATTATCAGCAATCAGCGGAAATACTTCAACAGTAATCACTGCCGGGGTTTTTCTGCCGTTCAGGTTGGTAGATATCAACCCGAAAGGTTTTGCTTTTTCCCTGTTGATTTCAGCAGGTATTTCAGCACCAATAATCAGCGCTTTGCTACTCACCTGAACGGATGCCACTGAACTTCTGGTTTCGCCATTGATGTCGGTAACATCCGCATAAACGGTGAAAATATATACCGGATTCTGATTCCCGGCATTTTCAGTACCGGATACAGCAGTAAACGAAATGGTAAAAGTTCCGTCTGATTCAGTAGTAAGCTGAGCGTTTGCGATTTCACTTTCTGGCCTGTGACCTGGCCAACTGCGCGAACCATAGCGGTAAAACGGGAAATAAACAGACCTGACAACCCGGTAGTTTACCATTGCTTCGCTGATGGGCACTCCGGAGTAACTTTCTGCCTTGCCGGTAATCCTGACGGTTTGGTTGAGGCGATAACTGTCGGTAATGGGCTGAAATTCAACTTTAAACTTTGGCTGTTTGTACTCTTCAACGCTGAAATAACAGCTACCTGAACTGTTTTCAAGCCGGAATTGCCCGCCAAGACCGGAAGCCGGAAGAACAAAAGACCCGCTGAATGAACCGTATTTACTGGTCACAACAGTAGTTGATGAAATCTTTTGCCCGTTAGCATCAAACAACGCTACTGACGATTGTTGACCCGGGACAATCCGGCTGTTGTCGCTGCTGTTTGCCACAACAATTCCTTTAAACCAGACTGTCTGGCCAGGCCGGTAAATGGCCCTGTCGGTGAAGAGAAACGACTGTATTGTTTCTGTTTTTTGAGGCTCATTTCTTTGATAACGAGAAAAATAGTTCTCTGCAACCAGCCGGTCGCTCCCTTTTGAAAAATCAAATGAAAGGGTAGTGTAATCACGGCCCTGCGCCTCTGCCACGGTGAAAGAACCATCAGGGCCAGAAATATAAACATCGCCTGACTTCCTGACATAGGAGCGGCTCTTATAATCGTATTCACGCGTAAAGCTTTGAACTTTAACTCCCTGAAGAGGACTTCCACTGTTTCTGCTGAGAATAAAAAACTCGCCGGAACCGTCATCCTTTCTCTGACTGATGTAACTGATACTGCTCGACCAGAAGTCCCTGACAACCAATGGAGATTTATCTCTTGAAAAGGAAGGGTCACCCGACACCAGTAGGGCATAATATCCTGTTTCGATCGCCGGCATGATGAGTTCTACGCTGTGCTGTTTGAAATCGTTAATCTCCGGAAGAGGAATACTCCATTCTTTTAAAGGTTTATATCCCAGATATTTATCCAGTCCACGTTCACTGTAGACTTCTTGCCTCAGATTTTCCTCCTTGTCATAATCAATGGCAAGCAGCCTGAACCAGACGGCTTTTGTATTTCTGAATTCAAGCAACACCGGAAAGGGTTTACCTGGAACCACCTCTTTATCCATTCTTAAACCCAGCATGGGTTCTTCAATTGACTGAAGTATTACCCTACAGTTTTCAGCGCCTTCTGAAGCAGGATACAACCGTATGGCTTTCAGGCACCAATCCCTTGCAATAATATAGTTTTCAGCAGGAGCTGCTGTTGTGGATGAATTCTGAAGCCCCTGATCAGTATAGAAGATACGCGCAATCTGTACAATAAGGTCTGCGGCTGCCTCCCTTCCTTCATATCGCTTTTCAAGGGTAGAGAGGGTTGAAAGGGTCAGGCTGTCGGAATTGGCAATGCTGCTGTTATTTCTGACAAACTCCAGCCTTTTAATTGTAACATCCATCAATGGAACGGGGTCAGCCCCGTACAGGTGGAATTTTTCAAGCTGCTGTGCAATGCGGATAGCCTGAAAATGAAAGGAGAGGGTATCTTTGGTTGAAAGAGGCAAGGCCGTAAAGTCTCCTGGCAGGCCAAGCATTCGTGGTTCATTCATTCCGAAGGCCTGAACAGGTTTGGTCAGGGAAGCTTCCTCAGCCATATAAAAGTCAAAAGCACGATGACCCAGAAAATCGAAAAGGGTTGGTCTGAATTTCTTCGAACCTTCGGCGGTTAAAAGTACCGGGTCATACTGCTTGAGTGAAACCGACTGTAAGAGTGTGGCATTGTTCAGGGATGCCTGGTAATGCTGCGAAACGGTTTCTACAAATCTGCGGGCATCCCAGGTTGCAATATCTGATGATAATTCGGTTTTGACCATGGTCTGATCAAGAATCCGGTAACGGTTTTGCTGGTAGTATTGCCAGTACAGATCAGCCAGTATGGAATGAAGAATCTGTCGGGCCGGTTCAGGCCTTAATGTCAGGTTTTTTTCAGTTTCTCCTATATAGTTCTGAATGTAATTTTCTTCAAAACTACTCCGCAACTTCAACTGGTACAGGGCTGCTTTCAGAAAAACAGGAATATCTCCTTTTTTCTCAGCATCTGCAGCAATCACGTTAACCAGCAACAGGGCAGATTGAGGCAATCCTTCTGCAGCAAGGGAATCAACTTTTTTCCATTGATCTCCATTGATGGTTTGATTTTCGTTCATGCTACAGGATTCCTTTGATGCGTTTTGCCGATAGGTGTTCACGGAGCTCAGAGCCGATGCACACGACATCAGAGCTGACAGACTCACTACAAGAGCCAGTTGATTTTTCATACGATAATGTGTTTTTTGTCAACACTTGATGATTAAACAGGTAAAAAGGGGAATCTCTTTCTTGACATGATAATAAGATGCAATTTAGTCCGTATTTCCATAAAACACGGACTATTTTTTTGAGACTGCACCGATTCCGCTTCCCTGGGTAACTTTGGATGACAAAGGGTTTTTGAGTCCTGAATAGCTGATCAGCTCCATTTTCACAGAACCCACAATTACAGCTGATTTCACCATAACCGGCAACCTGTTCTGGTCGTCGGTAATCCAGAGTTCCATGGGGTAAGGCTCGCTGAAGACATCTCCCTTAATTACCATGGGTTTGAATTTCAGACAATTGAATGTGCCCAGGCTGGTTTTTATCTGCTCTTTGCCCAGGAATACAATTTTCGAAACGTAAACAGAATCATCAAGGTAGAAGGATAGCGGGAATGACTCATCTGGCTGAATATTGTTTACATTCAGTGTGCGGGCATAATAAAAGACTGAAAGGATATCCTGGGTGTTGCCGGGAACTTTCTTCACCGCATTTCTGCTGACCGCCAGGCCGTGGAATTGTCTGAACGTTACTTCGTCATCTTTTTTATAGCCACCCTCCCGGGTTTTCCGGATAAAGTACCATGGGATGATGGCTTCTTCATCAACGAAGGTTTCAAACCGGTCGTTGACTTTATAAAAGAAGTTGAAAGCTCCTTTGGATTGACCGGTACCAGTTATATGGTAGGTTGACCTTCCGTTCTTTATTACCGGCTTCTCCCTGACTTCCAGCCTGGCCTCGCCTGCAGTAACCTTTCCGGTTACAGCAGAGTGATAGAATACACTGAAAGTCAGTTTTTCGCCCCAGGTGAATGCCTGATTGTCAATATATCTGAGGGACTGGGCTATTGAAGCATTTTCAAAGGCAATGATCAGAAAGAAGACCAACAGGGGTATTATGGACCGGGTTTTAAACATTTTTCTGGTATTTCTGATGATTGAACGCAAAAAGCATTCCAAAAGGCTTCGATGTCCTCTGTTACTCACAACCAGGTGATATCCTGAATATATCCTGAAATGGCAAAGACTTATGATAACGATTTTCAACTGTATGCACAACATAACCGTTAAATACCCGGGTTTCCCCCTGATCCGGTCTTTGAGCTGTTTAGGGTTATAACAAAAAACCAGCGCATCTGTTTGTCACTTTATGCACTGGTTAAAAATACCGTTGTTAGAAAAGAATATATGGTTGCCTTAGTTGTTAGCCAACCTTATCGCCATCATAGGCCCATTTGAGATAAAGAGAACCCCAGGTAAATCCGGCGCCGAAAGCAGCCAGTATAATGTTATCGCCCTTCCGCAGCTGATTTTCCCATTCCCACAGGCAGAGCGGTAAGGTAGCTGAGGTTGTATTACCATAGCGCTGTATGTTAATCATCACCTGTTCTTTGCTGATGCCCATCCTGTTGGCGGTGGCTTCGATGATGCGCATATTTGCCTGATGCGGAACCAGCCAGTTGAGTGTTTCAGGGGTAATGTTGTGCCGTTCCATCATTTCGACCGATACATCAGCCATTTTAGAGACAGCCCATTTAAACACCGGCTGGCCTTCCTGATACACATAATGTTCGCGGGCATCGATGGTTTCGTGGGTAGGTGGCTTTGCCGACCCGCCTGCTTTCTGGTGGAGGTGAATGCGGCCTACACCGTCGCTCTGCAGAATGGTATCAACAACTCCGAAATCTTCTGTAGTCGGCTCAACAAGAACGGCAGCAGCGCCATCGCCAAAGATCGGGCAGGTGGCACGGTCGGTATAATCAACAATAGCCGACATTTTATCGGCGCCTACCACGATAACTTTTTTGTGAGATCCTGACTCAACGTACTTTGAAGCGGTGGTCAGCGCATAAAGGAAGCTGGAGCATCCGGCATTCATATCAAAACCAAAGGCATTCCTGATATTGGTTTTGTCGGCAATAATGTTTGCAGTAGCAGGGAAAAGCATATCCGGGGTTACAACACCACAGATAATAAGGTCGATTTCTGAAGGATCTGTTTTGGTTTTTTCCAGCAGTTGTTTAACTGCTTCGGCGCCCATATCTGAGGTGCCTCTGCCTTCCCCTTTGAGGATATGACGTTCCTTGATACCTATCCTTGTCATAATCCACTCATCCGTAGTATCAACCATGCGGCTGAGTTCATCGTTGGTCAGTATGTAGTCAGGAACATATCCCCCGACACCGGTAATTGCAGCTCTTATTTTAGTCATTCGCAATAAATCTGAAAAATGAATTAATCTCTGACAACAACAGAAACCCGGGCAAGAGCCCGTTTGATTTTTTGAGAAAGTTTTGCCTGATTAACATCCCGGGCAAGGAGCAACATATTTTTGATGGCGATGTCGTTCGAAATGCCATGGCCTACGACAACGGTAGAATTTATCCCGAGAATGGGTGTTCCACCGTAATTTTCGTAGTTGAAACGGGCAAAGTAGTCATCCATCAGTCCGCGTTTCATCATCAGTCTGAACATGCCTTCCATGTTTTTGAGTATAACATTGCCGGTGAAACCATCACAAACGATGACATCAGCTTTGTTTCTCAAGAGGTCCCGGCTTTCAATGTTTCCGGTAAAATTAAAGTCTTTGGAGTCTTTCATCAGCTGGAAGGTAGCCTGACTGAGCAGGTTTCCTTTACCTTCCTCATGGCCGATGTTCAGAAGGGCGACCCTCGGGTTATCAATTTTATAAACGCTTTTGGCGGTTATAGATCCCAGCAGGGCAAACTGATACATAACATCGGGTTTTGCATCGGGATTGGTACCTACATCAACCAAAAGACTGAGACCCGCTGATTCCTGTGGTAAAACGGCAAAGGTACAGGGACGGATAACCCCCTGTATGTTATTTACACTGTAAATAGCCCCAACCAGCATGGCACCACTGCTCCCGGCACTGGAAAATGAATCTATCTTCTTGTTTTTAAGATAGTTGAATCCAATGCTGATGCTCGAATCAGGTTTTCGGATGATGGCATGGGTAGGATGTTCACCCATCCCAATGACCTCGGAAGTGTGCACAATCACAAATTTTTCGGGATTGGTGTTGTGCCTGGCCAATTCTGACAGAATACTTTCCCTGTTCCCGAACAATACGATCTGATCATCGGCCGATAACTCGTTTAATGCCAGTACTGCGCCTGCAATAGTAGATGCGGGGGCAAAATCACCACCCATCACATCGAGTCCGATTTTCATCTGACGTTGTTTAGGTTAAAGAAGTCCTGATGCAAGGCTGCCCGATTATGCGGTTGCAGCTTTCTCAATGGCCAGTTTTCCTTTGTAGTATCCACACTCAGGACATACCCTGTGGTAGAGTACTGAAGCTCCGCAATTTGAACAGGTACTAACCGTCGGGACTACCGCTTTATAATGGGTTCTTCTTTTTGCTGTCCTGGTTTTCGAAAACCTATGTTTTGGATTTGGCATTGCTTAACGTTTTATTTGGGTTAATAATTATTCAGTTTGAAGGTCTTTCAACGCATCCCACCGGGGATCCGTTGGTTTGTCTGCTGACAATCTTTTAATTCGCTCCAGTGCACCGGGGTCGCATCCACTGTTGCCGGTATCATCCTCAGGGTGTACTATCCTGTAAGGCAGCGAAAGCATCAGGTAATCGTAAAGGAGCTGTGAAATGTCGATATGTGTCTCATTTTCAGTGATAACAAGAACGTTATCTTCTTCCTCCCTGTGTTCATGCCCGAATTTTATAAAGTACAATTCGTTTGAATTTACCGGAAAATCAAACTCTTCCAGACAACGATCGCAGGTTACCCTGAGGGTTCCGGCCAGATTGAATTGCAAAACCATCATTCTTTCCTGCTTGTCGAGGTCAAGATTGATTTTCACATGTGCCTGCCGGATATCGGAATTTTCAAAATATGCAAAGAACGCATCATCAATCCCGAATTCAAACTGATGATTTCCAGTACTTAGCCCAATGAAGGGAATCGAAAACTGCCTGAGGTAATCCACCGTTTGAATAGTTTCAGGTTTAAGGGGTGCAAAAGTAGAAATTTTAATTTTTATTACCAAATAATAATTCACACCTATCATTCACAGGTGCAATGCAATGGCTGTGATTACCGGTGAAAAATGATACCGCAGAATAAACTTCCGGGAAGCTGAAAAGTTTATTTGAATGCTTTTTCCGGCAATCCATCGCCGGTGAGTTTCAGCCTGTCGAAATAGGATGGTACCGGTTTCCCGGCAAGTTTGTCAACATACATCTTAGCCAGGTATTGCCCCAGCATGAATCCCTGTCCCCTTAATCCGATAAACAAGCCAAGCTCCGGATCAATGATCATGCGCGGTTCAACATAATAACCGGCCCAAACGGCCTGAAAACCTACTGAAGATAAACCGGGGAACCAGTTAACGAAAACCTCAGAAGCTATCTCCAGAAATTGCTGTGAATTGATCTTCAGATTTTTATCGGTTTCCATCGGATCAACAGCCGGTGAAGCGCAGCCAATAATCTGACCGGTTTCTGCAAGCTGTTGCCCATACACGGCAACAAAGCCTTTGTATTTGCGGCGGTCGATAATCATATCCAGCGGACGGCCTTTCAGCCCCATCATAGGCAGACGCCGGGTTATGAATGCCTGGTGTTTTACCGGATACATGCCGGTTTCATGACCCAGCATCTCAGCATATTTAGCCGCATCCGGACCCAGGGCATTGATAAAAGTTTCTGTCTGGTATTCAATGTATTGCTTGTCATGATCCTGAACCAGTACGTGGTATACATCTCCTACACGCCTGACATCCACCAGCCTGCAGTCTTCTTTTACCATGCCCCCGTTTTTAATCCCGATCCTCCGGATGAGGTCGATAACCCTGCCCGGCGTTGCCTGCCAGCAGTCGCGGGTTATCAGTGCTCCCTGATATTCCTTCAGATCAGGGTTAATAAATGCTGATATCTCTCTGGTGAAGTCTTCCGGCTGAATCATGTAGGCATCAGACCATGACCGTGATTCGTCGAGGGCCCGGTACATCTCATCGTTATGTGCGAAGGTTACATAGTTGATCTGCCGGAAATTGATATCATGAATCTGCTGCAGTTGCCTGAATATCTCGAGATTGTGCCTTGCAATATCGGCGATTTCCGGCAGACTGAAGGCCGGCCGGCCCCCGGCAATATTTCTCCAGGAAGCTCCCCTGCCTGCATTAATCAGAACTGGTTGTTCTCCGGCTTCGGCAAGATACCTGAACAAGGCAGATCCTCCGATACCACCTCCGGCCACCAGTGATTTTACCCTGATTACGTTGGGTTTACCGCCTCTTCCATTGATGTAAACTTCCTCATGAACATCTTTGGGATAAAGTTCGCCCATTGAAAGCTGATTGGACAGCGGCCCGCGCGGTGTTGCTTCTCCTACGACGGAAATATCATTTTTACGTAAGGTCTGCTTCAGCCGGGGGATGCACCTTTTTCCACGACAGGCACCCATGCCCAGACGGGTGGTGTGCTTAACCTCATCTACTGAGATGAATTTTCTGTCACCTATGGTATCAACTACTTCACCAAGCGTTACATCATCACAATGGCAGACATACATTTCCGCCTCTTTTTCGTAAGCGGCAGGTTCCATCGTTATTTTTTCAGGATATTGCTCTTTTACGATAAATCCCCTGACAGCCAGCAGGTCATTGTTGTGTATGTCAAGCGATTTTACCCTCGCGATATTTGTTTTATTGGGTTTTTTCAGAATTTTCTCCACTATTCCGTTACCCAGAATTTCGCCCTGATTGTTGACCAGGAATACTTCAGCTTGTTCAGTTACCGGGTATTCAATGGGTAGAAACAGCCAGTCTTTCGAAGGGTTATACCCGAATATGGCGAGTCCCGGACATTGATAAACACAATCCATGCAGCCAATGCATTTATCAAAATCTATGTTGGGAACAGTGCTTGTTGAGGTTTTGGTAATGGCTCCGTGGGGACACGCAAATTCACAGGGGTTGCAGGCAAAACCATAAAGACAGTCGATCTGAACGAAGGGTTTTGAGATAAACCTTTCCGGTGAAGGTTCGAAAGGTTTTTCGATAACGCGGGTCGGGTGTTGTTGTGAATCAATGTATTCCTTTGATACACTGAGAAATTCATCGTAGTTGAATCGGGTTCCGTTTTCACTCATGATCTCATAGGCAACCTGTTTACCTCTCAGCACGGCACTGGTTCCTTCACCGATCCGGATGGCATCGCCGGCTCCGAAACAGTTTCGGCCAAAGACCTCATTTCCCTTGATAAGCAGTTGGTCATCGGGCACCAGGCCAGTGCAGATATTGATGGCATCGATACCACTGATAATTTTTTCGGTTCCGGGAATGGGTTGAAAATTCTCACATTCCGCCACCACGGCGCCGATGATTCCATCGTGGTTTTCGTTGGGGATTGCCTTCAGGAGGATGTGTGATAAAATGACCGGAATCCCCAGGCGGCGGACCCGGTTGGCCTGCACGGGGAAACCTCCTTCGCGCGACTGTGCTTCGATTATGGCTTTTACCCTGGCTCCGGCCTGCATCAGCTGGTAGCTGGTGAGGTACCCGATATTGCCTGCTCCGACAGTGAGTACATTTTTCCCAAGGAGGGTGAACTCACTGTTCATCATTTTCTGAACAACCGCTGCAGTGTATACACCCGGAAGGTCGTCATTTTCGAAAGCCGGCATAAAAGGCACAGCCCCTGTGGCTATTACAAGATACTCTGCATCAACGTAATAAATCTCATCTGTTTTAATGTTCTTTACGGCTATCCGTTTCCCTTCAAGGAGATCCCAGACTGTGGAGTTCAGAAAAATACCTGAGTGATCATCTCCGGCCAGGGTTTTCGCGATGTCGAATCCACGCATACCTCCGAATTTCTTTTCCTTTTCAAAAAAGAAAAACTGATGGGTTTGCATCAGAAATTGTCCCCCGATCTGGCTGTTGTTGTCAATCACAATGTTATCAACCCCATGCCTGAGCAACTCCTCGCGGGCAGCCAATCCCGCCGGCCCGGCACCAATAATGGCAACGACTGTTTTGTAAACTTTTGTTGAAGAATTTTTATCGGGTTGTTTTACCGAAGGTGAAAAGTCATGAGGAATCTCTTTCACCTCCTTAACATTGTCCACTGTAGTGATACAGATTCGCTTAAGCTGACCGTCAACCAGCATTTCGCAGGCTCCGCATTTGCCGATGCCGCATTCAAGACTGCGTTCACGATTTCGCAAGCTGTGGCTGTGCACAGGATAACCAGCCTGATGCAATGCAGCAGCGATGGTGAATCCTTTGCTCCCTGTAATTTCTTTTCCTTCGAACAGGAATTTTACTTCATCAACTGGCGCAATATCCAGAATCGGGTGACTTTCAATCTTATTCATCGTGACAAGTATTTAAATTAACAGGCTGAAAAACAATCGTTAATGATTTTTTATCAACTGGTTATACCGGTGTTTAGGAGCGGCAAATTTATAACTATTTGATTCCTGCAAATAAATCCGATAAGATTATTCACTGATTTTTTTATTCTTAAATGGTCATTCCCAGAATGTTAACTTAGACTCATTATAAATAAGCTTTTTAAGGAGTGCAAACGATTGCACTCGTTAAAAATTTATTTTCACGGTACCGGAATACCGAAAAGATAGACAGAATTCATGGTAAGTGCCTTAATATCAATTTATAGTATGGGGAATAGTTATCTTTCAAAACGGATTGCCTTAATGTTTTGCATTGATTAACAACGAAGTAATGTAAAGTCAGCATTAAAATATTGCATAAATTTTGTTAATTTTGCACTCTGTTTGCACAAGCTACAGGAAAACTATGGAAAAAACCAGGATACTGTTTGTTTCTCAGGAAATCATACCTTATCTGAAAGACAGTCAGATGGGATACATAGGCAGACACCTGCCCCAGGGGATACAGGAAAGGGGACGGGAGATACGGACCTTTATGCCAAGATTCGGTCATATCAACGAACGAAGAAACCAGTTGCATGAGGTAATCAGGCTTTCGGGGATGAACCTGATCATTGATGATACAGATCATCCGCTGATTATAAAGGTAGCTTCCATTCAGTCGGCCAGAATGCAGATTTATTTCATCGACAACGATGATTATTTCCAGCGTAAATACATGTTCCGGGATAAGAATAACAAGTTTTACAAGGACAATGAAGAGCGGGCTATTTTCTTTTCGAGGGGTGTGATTGAAACCGTGAAGAAGCTTGGCTGGGCCCCTGATTTGGTACATTGCCACGGCTGGATGACAAGTCTGGTACCGCTGTATATCAAAAGGGCGTACCGTGATAATCCACTCTTTACCGACACCCGGATAATCATATCGTTGTATGACGATGATTTCGATGAGCCCCTTAATAAGGATTTTGGTAACAACATCAAACTGGATGGAATAACAAATAAAGATCTCAAACACTTTAAAAAGCCAAATTACGTTAGCATGATGAAGGCTGCCATCGATTTCTCAGAAGGCGTCATCATCGGCAGTGAAACGGTGAATCAGGAGCTGATAGATTATGTAAATGAATCAGGTAAACCCATGATTCCCTATCAGCCGCTTGACAGGTTTGTGGATGCTTATAACAATTTTTATGATAAAGTACTGAATTCTCAGCCGGTCGGAACAGAATAAGCCTTAATCTTGCATTACTTGTATTACGCTGAAATAATTTTTTAACGTGCTGAAAAATAAATCATTAAGTTTTATCTTTTTCACGATTCTCGGCATTTTGGCCCTGGCGTGCAAGAAGGAACCCGATCTGATCGGTTTGGATCTGTTACCTGCAGGCGATCGTTTGAGTATTGATTTTACAGATACTTCGGGGCTGGTGGCTTACACTGTACGCGAAGATTCACTCAGAACCGACGAATTGTCGCTGAATCTGCTGGGAAGTATCTCAGATCCGGTTTTCGGTGTCACAAACGCGTCAATCTTCACAGAGTACAGCCTGTCGAAAAGCAATATTTCTTTCGGTGATAACCCGGTGGCAGACTCTCTGGTATTGACCCTTACTTACAAAGGCGTATACGGGGATTCAATGGCTCAGCATACAGTAAGGGTTTACGAACTGGCCGACACGCTATATTATGATGGAGCGTATTACTCAAACAACGATACTGTTCAGGTGCTTCCTGAGCTGATCGGACAGGCAACCTTTGTGCCCAATTTTGAAGAAGCCGATTCTGTTGATGGTGAATTTGTTTCGCCTCATTTACGGATAATGCTTTCGCAGGAATTTGCTAACCGGCTTCTGAGCGCCGACTCTGCGACACTCGCCAACAATGAGAATTTTCAGAATGTATTCAAAGGATTGTATTTGAGCCCACAACCAGTATCTGCAACCGGTACCGGGTCAATCATCTATTTTAACCTGCTTGATGCTGTTTCAAGGCTCAAACTATATTATCACAACGCAGATGATACGACCAGTATTGAGTTTCCGATAGGCTCCTACAGCGCCCGGTTTACCCATTTTGATCATGGTGGATATACCGGAGCCAACCCACTGCTTACACAGCAGCTCAGTGGTGATACAACCTCGGGTAGCCAACGGTTGTTTATTCAGGCAATGGCCGGTACAAAAGTAAAAGTGAGGATTCCGAATCTCAAAGCACTGGCCTCCAGTAAAAGAATTGCTGTAAACGAAGCCCTGCTCGTTATCCGGATTGCCGATACTACCGGAGTATATCCGATACCTTCTCAAATCGCTGTAAGACAAATAACCAGCACGGGCACGCTCATTGCCTTGCCCGATGAGGAAGATGAAGGATCCACCTTTGTTGATGGGACTGCCTCATCCGGGAAAGAGTATCATTTCAGGATTACACGGTACATTCAGAACAGGTTGTTAAATCCCGATGAACCCGACTATGGTCTGATGCTGATTGCCGTCGGTTCTTCCCTTAATTCGAACAGGGTAATCCTTTATGGCCCCGGGGCAGAAGGAAATCAGATGAAATTGCAGATCTATTATACGCTCGTAGAATAACCGGATTACCTCTGAGCGTTTAATCCAAACTTAAACTATTCTTTACTTTACCTGTTACTTTAGGGCTAACTTTGCATAAATAAGTTACGGTTGTTTATCTGTAACAGAAAGAACAACCTCTTATTGAAGAATTTTATGTTTAACAGCTTTACACCTAAAGCAAAAAACAATTAACCATGTGTGGAATCGTAGCTTACATTGGCCCCAGAGAGGCCTGTCCTATCTTGTTAAAAGGACTTCACAGGCTTGAATACCGGGGTTACGACAGTGCCGGGGTTGCTATATTAAACAGCGACCTTAAGCTGTATAAAAGCAAGGGCAAAGTTTCTGATCTTGAAAAACTTCTTGAAGGTAAAGACCTGTCTGGTTCGGTCGGAATCGCCCATACACGCTGGGCCACTCACGGAGAACCCAACGATATCAATGCCCACCCGCATTTCAGTTATTCAAAGAATCTTGCCATCATTCACAATGGGATTATAGAAAACTATGCTCCTTTAAAGTCAGAATTGCTTACCCGCGGATATGCTTTTGAGAGTGAAACAGATACAGAGGTTCTGATCCATCTGATTGAAGACATTCAGATCAACGAGAAGGTAACGCTTTCGGAGGCGGTGCAGATCGCACTCAATCAGGTAGTCGGTGCCTATGCCATTGTGGTAATTGACAAAAATGAACCCGACACCCTGATTGTTGCCAGAAAAGGCAGCCCATTGGTTGTCGGAATCGGTGACGGAGAGTTTTTTGTAGCATCAGATGCCACCCCCATTGTTGAATATACAAGGGAAGTCGTTTACCTGAATGATGAAGAGATTGCGGTGATTAAAAGGAATGATGAACTGAAAATCAGGACCATCGCCAACATCGAAAAAACTCCTTATGTTCAGACCCTTGAGATAAACCTCAGTGCCCTTGAAAAAGAAGGGTATGAGCACTTTATGCTCAAGGAAATCTATGAGCAGCCCCGGTCGATCCGCGACAGTATGCGCGGAAGGCTCAATGTTGAAAGCGGGGTTGTTTCGCTTGGCGGCATTATTGAATATCAGCAGAAAATGATCGCTGCCAAGCGGATTATTATTGTAGCCTGCGGAACATCATGGCACGCAGGACTGGTGGGTGAATATCTCTTTGAGGAGCTTGCCCGGGTGCCGGTTGAGGTGGAATATGCTTCAGAATTCAGGTACCGCGATCCGGTGATTTACGAAGATGATGTGGTGATCGCCATATCTCAGTCTGGAGAAACAGCCGATACCCTGGCTGCCATTGAACTGGCAAAGTCGAAGGGAGCCACCATTATCGGAATATGCAATGTGGTTGGATCGTCCATCGCCAGGGCTACCCATGCCGGTTCCTATACCCACGCCGGCCCGGAAATCGGGGTGGCTTCAACCAAGGCCTTCACAGCGCAGGTAACCCTGCTTACCCTGATGGCCCTGATGATAGCCGACAGAAAAGGAACCATATCAAAATCAAGATACCACCAGATTATCAACGAACTCGATGCCATTCCTGCCAAAGTCAAGAAAACACTTGAGGTGAGTGATAAAGTTATGGAAATAGCCAGACTATTCAAAAACTCCTCCAATGCACTCTACCTGGGACGTGGTTATAATTTTCCGGTAGCCATGGAAGGCGCCCTTAAACTGAAGGAAATCTCGTACATACACGCAGAAGGCTATCCTGCTGCAGAAATGAAACATGGCCCGATTGCCTTGATAGACGAAGAGATGCCTGTGGTTGTTATTGCCACCAACAAGGGAACTTACGAAAAGGTTGTTTCAAACATCCAGGAAGTTAAGGCACGGAAGGGAAAGATCATCGCCATTGTTACCGAAGGTGACCAAACTGTAAAAGCCCTGGCTGACCACATCATCGAAGTTCCTGAAACGGAAGAAATGCTGGTTCCCCTGATTGCAACCATCCCTTTGCAACTGCTGGCATATCAGATCGCAGTGATGCGCGGTTGCAATGTCGACCAGCCCCGCAACCTGGCCAAGAGTGTTACTGTAGAATAGCAAAAATAAAAAACGATAGCCCCTTATCCGGTAAAGATAAGGGGCTTTTGTTTTTTATAACCGTATAACTATTTCATTTTCTTCAGCTCCTCAACAGCCCTGATAAAAGTTTTATCCGTTCTCAGAAAAACAGGGTAGAACCCTTTTTCATCATAAATATTCCGGGCTATCAGCGCTTTCAGCAGGCTGGAAATCTCTTTCTCAGAAAATGCAATGCCGGCAGAAACAGGCTTTACATCGTTCTTCGCGGCAAAAGCAACAAACTGCTGAAAAATAGCCGGGGTAACATCGAATTTCTGGTCAAAATCCCCGAAATTTTCATAAGCATTGAGCATTTTCCTGTTGCGGTCGGTGTATTCGAAGGCGAACTGGTAAACAAGTCCTTTATTCATCACCTGATTGTAATAGGCATAGTTTTCGTTTTTCTCAACCGGCAGAAAAACATCGGGCATGATTCCACCGCCGCCATATACAATCTTCCCTCCCGGGGTTGTATATTTCAATGAATCGTTGAATTTTATACTATCTTGATTTTCAAGCTCTCCATGAGCCATACGTACATAAAGCTCATGTTCATATTCATCAGCCTGACCGTTTTTATAGGGCTTCTGAATGCTTCTGCCCGTAGGGGTATAATACCTGGCCACGGTGAGTCTGATAGCAGAGCCATCTGGTAATGACAACTGTTCCTGAACCAGCCCCTTACCGAAAGACCGGCGGCCGATAATCAGAGCCCGGTCATTGTCCTGCAGGGCGCCGGCGACGATTTCGCTTGAAGAGGCCGAACCTTCATCAATAAGGACTACCAGTCTGCCCTTTTCAAACAAACCTTTGGCTGTTGCATTGGCTATCTGCCTGGGCCTGTTAACCCCTTCGGTATAAACAATCAGTTTTCCTTCAGGAAGAAATTCATCTGCTACATCAATGGCAGCCTGGAGATAGCCACCGGTATTCCCCCTCAGGTCGAGCACGAGGCTTTTCATCCCTTTCGATTTAAGGGTAATCAGTGCCTTACTCAGTTCTTCAGCGGTGGTAGCTGAAAATTTTGATAATTTGATATATCCGGTTTCCGGCTGCGGTACAAAAGCAATGTCGATGCTGTAGGTTGGAATCACATCGCGGGTGAGTTCAAATTTCAGCAAGCCGGCTACACCGCGACGAAGGACAGCAATATTAACCCGGGTTCCCCTTTCTCCTTTAAGGAGTTTCATCACTTCATTATTGGTGATCTTAATGCCTGCAATTACTTTGTTTTCGACTTTTACTATTCTGTCGCCCGCCAGGACACCTGCTTTAGCCGAAGGCCCGCCCGGGATGGTATTGATGATGTAAACGGTATCTTGTTCCAGCCGGAACTGAACCCCGATCCCATCGAAATTTCCAAGCAGCGGATCATTTACTTCATTGAACTCCTCCGCTGGGATATATTGTGAATGGGGGTCAAGTTCAGCCAGAATGCCTTCAATGGCAGACCGGTTAAGCGCATCGGTATCCACCGAATCCACATAATCCTGTCTGATGTATGAAATCACATCATTGATCGGGTCGTAATTCCTCGTTTTAAGGCTTTGCAGGAGCGATTCATCGCCTGAACTTACCTTTACCAGCGTGGCACCGAGAAAAAAGCCGGCAATCAGCACAAGGGCGAATGCAATGGGGAGATATACAGAAATCCGTTTGTTGTTATACATGGTATGATTAAGAATTGAAGGAGCAAAGTTAACGAATAAACACGTGTATGATGATCCGTGACTCTCACAACGATTTATAAAAAACCTATAAGAGGCTTCTTGTCAGAACCCTGCAAAGGATTGCGAATTGCTGTTTTTCAATCAATTGGTGAAGAAACACGCGGATGCACTGATCAGGCGCTGAACAGAACCGGAACTTCTTATTGCAACGCCTTTCTTGCTTTAAGGATATATTTGGCTGTATCCAGCGGACTGATTCCCCGGTAAGGGCGGATTATTCCCTGTTCATCGGTACATTCGCGGTAGCCTGAAAAGGACGTTGAAATCCTCGCTTTGCCACCGGAGCGTGAACTCAGTTTAACAGGATAGTCGATTGAGGTTGACAATGGCATTTCACCTGTAATGGTAAATCTTCCGCCTGAGATTTCCGGTGAGCCGAACTGACCCCTCATGAGGGTAATATCACTGGTAATGATGCCAAGCAATTCTTCCCGGGCATCGATTTTAAACCGGATCATTGGCTCAAGCAAGGTGGAGCCGGTATTGACCAGGCCGTTCATAATACCCATCGGTGTTGCCACAACGAAATCACCAGCCCGCGAGTGCATGGGATGGTCTTCCCCTTCGATCAGGGTGATCCGTATATCGGTGACCTCCCAGCCTTTGATTCCCTGCTTCAGCGCGGTGGTGAGGGTACGTTCCACTTCATGCTGGTATTTCTGCTGAATATCGTTGAAACTTACAAGGCTTTTATAGGAAACACCGCTTCCCCGTTCTCCGGCTTCAATGCGGAATTTAAGAATAGCCCAGCAGGGTTTGGGCATCCAGTATTGTACAAAGCCTTCTCCCGATGAGGATGGAGTCTCTTTGTAAATAACGGTGGGATTTTCAAACTTTGCCAGTATCCCGAACCTGTCGGTGAGGATCTGTTCAAGCACCTCCATCTGTATCCACCCCATAATTTTTACCTGCAGCTCCGATTCTTCACGCAACCATTCAAACCCCAGAGCCGGATCTTCAGAAGAAAGCTCCTGCATGGCTGTTACAAGCGCAGGGTAGTCATTCGGATTCAATGCCCTTACCCGGACAATGATCAGCGGGGTTCTGAGTGATACTACCTCAGGTATTTCTGGGGCTCCTATACCGAGCAGATCACCCACCCGGGCGCTGCTGAGGCCACAAAGCCCGGCCAGATCGCCTGCTTCGGCCATTCCGGTATCCTCATACCGTCCCGGGAACTGCCGCCGCACCTGGGTTATCTTTTCCTCTACCCCACTTGTGGCATTAAAAATAACTTCCCTGTTCTTAACACTGCCATTGAAGATTTTTATAAAGGCAATCTTTCCCATGATTTTATCGTGGCCGATGCTATACACCAATGCTGAAAGCGGCTTTTCGACCGATCCTGCAGGCGCCGGGAAATACCTGGCCACAAAATCAAGCAAAGCTGTCATTCCCACACCCATTTTGGCAGATCCTGTGAGGAGGGGATAAACTTCAGCCTTCTGCACCAGCCGGGAAAATTGCCTGTCGAGTTCCTCAAAAGCAGGAGTAACCCCTTCCAGGTATCTGTTCAGCAATGTTTCATTGCTTTCGATGATCCGTTCAGCCAGTTCCGGATCAATCTGTCCTTCACCCCATAAGGGTCTGATGCTGAACTCATTACCTCCCTCATGGCTGATCTCCTGAAGTTGCAGGGGTCTGGTGTTCAGTTCTTTATGAATGGCTTTGATTACCGCAGCTGTGTCAGATCCGGTTCTGTCGCATTTATTGATAAAAAACAAGACAGGGATCTTTCTTTCACGCAATACATTCCAGATTGTTTCGGTATGGGCCTGAACGCCCTCTACGGCAGAAATTACCAGAATAACTCCGTCCGGAACCCTCAGCACCCTTTCCACATCAGAAGAAAAGTCTACATGGCCGGGGGTATCGATCAGGTTAATGCGCGTATTGTCCCAGTGAAAGGATGTGTGAGACGAACTGACAGAAATTCCCCGCTCCTTTTCAACCGGGAGATAATCAGTCTGTGCCGTGCCTTTGTCAACATTCCCCGGTTGCCGGGTTTGACCTGAGAGGTACAGAAACTGCTCGGTGATGGTAGTCTTACCTGCATCAGCATGAGCCAGGATAGCGATATTGCGCAGGGAAGTCTGAACCTGAGAAGTCATACCGGGAATCTCAATTATCATAATAAAAGCAGCCAATTCATTTGAATATGCCGCAGAAAGAAAAAAGTCCCCGCAGGCAAGCTGTAAGGACTTTTCAGTACCCCGGGCCGGGATCGAACCGGCACGAACTCTCGTTCATCGGTTTTTGAGACCGACGCGTCTACCAATTCCGCCACCGAGGCATGTGATGGTTTGATAAGGGTGGCAAAGATACAATTTTTTGAAGTTGTGCAAGAAGGATTTTTTAAACTGTCACTTACGTTCTTTCAATAGGGTTCTTCAACAATTCTGAATTTGTATCTTTGCATGTTTAAAAATACCACGCATGACCGAGACTATATCTGCATCAGAGCTTCCGGGTGAAAGCAAAACACCTGTCAATTTTATTCATGCCATCATCGAAGAGGATATCCGTAACGGCAAAAACGGAGGACGGGTGCATACCCGTTTTCCACCGGAGCCCAATGGTTATCTGCATATTGGACACGCCAAGTCGATTTGCCTGAACTTTGGCACTGCCCTGAAATACAACGGAAAATGCAATCTCCGGTTTGATGATACCAACCCGGTTAAAGAAGATGTGGAATATGTGGATTCTATCCGCGATGATGTTCACTGGCTCGGTTTTGACTGGGAAGGCCGCGAGTTTTTTGCTTCGGACTATTTCCATCAGATTTATGAATTTGCCGAAAAGCTTATTCTGAAGGGCAAAGCCTATGTTTGCGACCTTTCAGCTGAACAGATTGCCGAGCAGAAAGGCTCCCCTACCCGACCGGGTCAGGAAAGCCCCTACCGCAACAGGCCGGTGGAAGAGAATCTCGATCTTCTCAGAAGGATGAAAGCCGGTGAATTTCCGGAAGGCAGCCGGGTTCTTAGGGCCAAAATTGATATGGCATCACCGAATATGCATATGCGTGATCCGATTCTTTACAGAATCATTCATACTGAACACCACAGAACAGGCAATGAATGGTGCATCTACCCCATGTATGATTTTGCCCACGGGCAGAGCGACAGTATTGAAGGCATAACCCACAGTATCTGTACACTCGAATTTGAAGTGCACCGCCCTCTTTACGACTGGTGCATCCGTGAACTGGAGATCTTTGCCCCTCAGCAGATCGAATTTGCCCGTCTGAATATGACCTATACAGTGATGAGTAAGCGCAAACTGCTTGAGCTGGTAAAGAACAACTTCGTGAGTGGTTGGGACGATCCCCGGATGCCAACCATTTCGGGCCTTCGCCGCCGGGGCTATACCCCTGCATCCATCCGCAATTTTGCAGACCTTGTTGGTGTTGCAAAACGTGAAAATGTGATTGATGTAGGGTTGCTTGAATTCTGTATCCGTGAAGATCTGAATAAAAATGCCAACCGCCTGATGGGGGTCATTAATCCCGTTAAACTGGTAATTACCAGTTTCCCCGAAGACCTGGTTGAAGAGATGAATGCTGTGAATAATCCCGAAAATCCGGATGCCGGTTCACGCAAAGTTGCTTTTACAAGGGAGCTATACATTGAGCGTGAAGACTTTATGGAAGATCCGCCTTCCAAATTTTTCCGTCTGGCTCCCGGGCGTGAAGTCCGCCTCAAATATGCTTACATCATCCGATGCGAGTCGGTTGTAAAAGACCCTGTGAGTGGTGAAATCACAGAAATTCACTGTACCCACGATCCTGAAACCCTGAGCGGACGTTCGGAAAGTAACCGCAAAGTCAAGGGAACCCTGCATTGGGTTTCGGCCACACAATGCACCGAAGCTGAAATCAGGCTTTACGACCGCCTGTTTATGGGCGAAAACCCTGAGGATGTTCCTGAAGGCGAGGACTATAAGAAAAACCTGAACCCCAACTCGCTTAAAGTGGTGAAGGGATATATTGAGTCGTCTGCAGCCAATGCCCCGGTGCTTGATAAATACCAGTTTGAACGTCTTGGGTACTTCTGTGTTGACAGCGATTCAAAGCCAGGAAACCTGGTTTTCAACCGAACAGTGGCCCTTAAAGACTCCTGGGCAAAATCGAATGCAAATAATTAGCTGAAAATTTGCACAAGCGAAAAACATTTTTGTATTTTTGCAGCCCGGTAACTGACCTATGGTGTAACTGGCAACACGTCTGATTCTGGATCAGAAGAGTCTAGGTTCGACCCCTAGTAGGTCAACAAAATCAGAAAAGCAGTCAAAAAGTAACTTTTGACTGCTTTTTCTTTTTAAGCTGCTCCTGAAGTGTATGCTGTTCTATAACAGACTCAGTGAATGGTAGTGATTAAAGAAAATACCACCTGCATTCTCTTTAGTAGATTTTCTGCACATCCCTGTATCCGGGCTGATCTGTATACCAATTTGAAAAACTGTTTCCGGAAGATACAGCCCAGGTGTTGAATTTCAGGTATGTATTGTCAATTGAATTTTTTTCTGTTGGATATTCAAACCCCTGTAAAACATCGATTGCCCAGGGAAGATTGTTGGAAGTTTTGTAATATTTTCCCTGTGAGGCATCTGAATCATCATCTCCTGTCCCAAAAAGGGAAGTGTCGGCCAGGTCTGTCGGAATTCTGTCAGCGAGATGGATCTCACGGCTACGCTGCTGGGTTGAGAAGATATAAAAGTTAAAAACACCGGGAGTAATCTGACCGATATTGACCGTTCCTCCGGGGGCCGTGGTACCTTCGTTAATCATGATAACCCTAACTGTAAGTGTCTGATATTCAATAAATGGAGCATCTGGATTGGTATTTACACCAACTCCTGAGCCTTGTTTGGGCATGACGTTAAAGAAATTATCGAAAACTATCACGTTGGCGAAATCCTGTCCATTTTCGAGACCACCTTCTGTAAAAGAGATATTTGAAGCATTGCTGATGCTGTTTCCGCTTACAGAAATCACTTTATCTGTTTCGATTCCATCAAGCTGAAATGCAAAACCATTCTTAAAACCAGCTCCGGAAGCTTTGAGTTTAAACTGTGCAATGAGTTCTACCACATTGTTGCTGGCATTGGTAACCGTATTTATCTGGTAATCAACCACCACATCATTAAAATCATAGTCTCCTTTATTCGGCCATAAATCTTCAAAAGCCAGGGTTCCGAACCCATTGGCTGAGGGATATACACTGGTGTAAGCACGGTGTATGTCCTGAGGATAGGCATCATCAGCATCGGCAACCCCATCCCCGTCTGCATCTTCAACATTGGCCAATGGAAGACAGCCATTCGAGGGATCTGAGTTGTATGTTCCTGGAATAACGATGTCATCAACAAATGCCCTGCTGTTACCCCCCTGACCAACAAAACTGATGAGAATCTTGTAGGATTCCTGTGAATTGGCAATCGCAGGCGGTAGTGTGAAAGTCAGATCCTGTATCCAGATATTCAGTGGAGTTGGGAAATTGTACGTCGCAAAAGTGGTTGGTACACCCTCTTTGTGTGAAGTCGGAGCATCAGGATTATAGGGAATATAACTCAGAACCACTCCCCTGTTAATTCCACTGGCATTCTCCAGCCGGGCTTTCATGGTTATGTTGCCAGTACCCGGAAGTATCCAGGGTGTCTTTATCCAGCTGGCAGTGATGGCGGGATTTGTAAGCTGATTGGTACGGCCGCTCCAGTTGCCATTGATCCGGAACTCAAGGTTGGAATAGGAAACGCTGCCAAATACCCAGCAATTGCCTTGTTCAATGGCCCGGTTGCCGGATTCGAAATTGAGTGTTACCTGGGCTTTGGATGAAAATGCCATGCTCAGCACTATAATCAGGGAGAAAAGTATCTTTTTCATGTTTTCTGCTTTTTAGGATTAATTATTCTTCGGTTACAACAGGAATAAATGAGTAAGCTACCTTACCGTTGAGCACTTTAAGTTCTTCTCTGATAGATCCGTAAGTTAAAACAAGGGTAGTGACGTCTGAAGGAATTGTCAGATCAACGGTAAGGTTATTACTCATCAGGTGCATGCGGTTATAAACAACCGAACCATCAGGCAGGCTTATTTTAAGGGTAGAGCTTACAGGAACACTGCCAGGCAGACCTTCAATGCTGAAATTAACGGAAGTCGCAGTATTCCAGGAAAAAGTATCACTGACTTTAAGTTCGTCAATGGAAACGGAAGCATCGGTTTTGATATCCGGAAAATCCAGATCTTTGGCACAACTGGTGAACAATAGAGTACCGGCTAATAGGAAGAAGAGTTTATTTTTCATTGTTTTAGGTTTTTCCGGCTATAGTCAACTGTCATGCCAAACCAAAATTAATTCTATAATACATTGATTATAAATCATATATAATTATGTGGTTTTAAATATATTGTCCTAATATGGGACTCTTGTCCAATTTGTGAATTATAGGTAGGGGGGGGTGAGCCTCCTTAAAACTGAAAATAGATGAATGGCTGAAAACTGGCTGAATAAGCCTGGTAGCAGATAATACCAGTAAGAACAGAAACAGCAGCCTTAAGCAGCAGGTGGCTCTGTGAGAACCGGTTTTCAATGGCTGTTTTGACTTTTATGGGTAACCAGTGGCTGAGATAACCCAGAAACATAACCACGAAAACCATTCTATACTGAACCAATACATCCAGGGCGCTTCCCCAGTCCATATTGCCGGCAACCTGTCGGTACCATTCATTGATATGGTTCATGCTTTCACCCCTGAAATACAAGCGCGTAAACGTGATGAATGTAAAGGTGAGCAGGATTTTCCAGACAACCGAGAGCCGGTTGTTGAAATTCTCCCAGGGGCTGATCCGGCGCCAGTACTTGTAAATGAGGATACCCAGTCCGTTCAAGCCTCCCCAGATAACGAATTTCCACGACGCGCCGTGCCACAGCCCCCCGATGAGCATTGTAAGCATGATATTTATATTGGCGATGACATTGCGGTTACCTCCAGGTAAGGCAAGTAAAATCAGAATAAGCAGTGCAACAGACCCGGCAACCATGAGACCAGTTTTCAAATCACCGAATGAAAATACAAGGCCGGAAATAATCAAAACCGAGATCAGCAAAGTCCCTTTTGAAGCCCGTTTGTTTCCTCCCAGGGGTATGTAAAGATAATCCTTCAGGAATGAAGAGAGGGAAATGTGCCATCTTCGCCAGAAATCGCTGGTATTAAGTGCTTTATACGGAGAATTAAAGTTTTGTGGCAGCCTGAATCCCATCCAGAGTGCGAGTCCGATGGCGATATCGGTATAACCCGAAAAATCGCCGTATATCTGCAGAGAATACCCGATAATGGCCATAACATTGGTAAAACCTGAGTACATACCGGGCGCATCGAATACCTTGTCCATAAAATGCATGGCAATGTAATCGGCAAAAATCATTTTCTTGATCATTCCCTTGAGGATCAGAAAAAGACCGGTATTGAAATCCTCTTTCAAAATCAGGGTCGGCCGGTTGATCTGCGGAATGAAATCGCCTGCTCTCACAATTGGTCCTGCAACCAGCTGTGGAAAGAAGGTAATAAACAATCCGAAATCTGCTGCCGACGCTATGGGTTGAAGCTTATTCCTGTATATATCAACGCAATAGGTAATCGCCTGAAAAGTGAAAAAGGAGATCCCTATGGGCAAAATTATTTTGTCAACGGTGAAATAATTCACGTTCGCCATTTTGTTGCCCCAACCCGCCAGCCAATGAGTAACCTGAAGTTCTGTACCAAACAGATGATTGAACGAATCGGTTATAAAATAGGCATACTTGAAGTAGCTGAGTACAAACAGGTTGATCGCAACACTGAGTGAAACCAGCAAAAGTTTCATTGTTCTGGATCCTGACCTGAAGATACCGGCTCCAAGGTAAAAGTTACTCAGGGTTGTAAAAATCAGCAGTCCGACAAACATCCCGCTGGTTTTGTAATAGAAAAACAGCGAAACCAGCAGCAGATAGAGGTTCCGGATTTTAATTCTGCGGTATAGGAGGGCAAAGACCAAATAAACAAGGGCAAAGAATATCCAGAACGAAGCCTGTGTAAAGATCAGGGGAAACGCTTCAGAAAAAGTAAAAATCTCTTTAAGCCTGTTCATCTCTTTCCGGTAATGGCTCTTAACATACTATTCGCATCATAACCACAGGATTCCTCCCAAAGTGTAACCAATGCTTTTAACAACAGGTCTGCTTTCAGGCTGTAGCCGGTTGTCGTGAAATGAACCCTGTCGCGGGGCATCATTTTGTGAAGATACCAGCGCTGTGAAGACCCCAGGCCTCCCATCACAGCGTAGAAGTCCCAGACTACTGCATGGTATTCCTTTGCCAGTGAGTGAATAATTTCCTGCTGAATCCGGGTGTTTTTATTTGGCGCCTTTCTCCGGTAATATGAATCGTTTGGAACGGTCAGCAACAGGGCACAGCCAGGATTTGAGATTTTTACCATTTCCAGCATTGCTTTGTAGGAAGATCTGAACTTCTCAGAATCAAATGTTGTGGTATAGGCATCATTGGTGCCTACAGAAACGATAAACAGATCTGGTTTATAGAAATTCAGCTGTTGCTGAAACAACCGGCATCTGGCCCAGGATTCAAAACTTGCACCATTTACACCGATTGAGGTATACTGTATACCGGGGTTCGGGTTCACCAGTTCAATCCCCATCAGGTTAAATTTTCCCTGATACGCACTATCGGCATAACGGATGATCAGGGTGGCCGTCTGCAGGGTGTCGGAAAGGGTATACTCCCTGATGGCATAAGCAGCCATGAGGGTATCCGAAACGATGCGCACCCTGCTGTCAACGATTTCAAGCCTGTAAAAAGCGGTATCTGAATCAGTTAAAATGCGTATTTTATCAAAATAATACGGTTTAAGGGTTTGGTTTTTATTGTTGGCGCGGATAACCAGCGTGTCACTGAATGCATCCAGCCTGACAGTAATACCGGTGATTCCCCAGGAGGCGCTGTCAGATTTTACCGGCGAACGGAAGCGCTTCCACTTCTCCTTATTGCCAGTAATGCTGTAGTTCAAGGGGTTATTGGTACCGGCAAGCCGGTATGGAAAGATCAATCCACGGGGAGCTTCATAACAGGGGCCCATATTCCTGAGATATTCCCGCAGTTTGTTGGGATACAGATCCGCCTGTATATGCGAACCTCCGATATGCATGATATGAATCCTATCTTGCTCTCCGTGGTAAAGACTGTCAAGCTTGTTGATAAATGCAATGAAACCGGCCGACGAATCTGCATAGTAAATCCGGTTGTATTCTTCATGAAACAATGATCCCAGGCTTGATTGAATGCTGTCGGGCAGGTATTTCTGTGCAGATAGCTGCGTCAGAAACAGTAAACAAAAAGCGGGTAGCAGAATATTTTTCATTATTTCAGATCGAGATAGAGTGCAGTAAAAAAGAGTTCAGAAATAATCCGTGTACCCCTGGGTGAGAAATGTGTATAGTCGTTGGCAGCCAGGCCTTGTTCTACCCAGGTTACCATGGAATTTTCTCCACCCATGGCATCAAAGGTGCTCCAATATGCCCAGCCATATTTATAGCAGGTTTCCTTCAACTTCTGATCGAGGTAGGGCAGGAGGGGATAGGTCTGCATTTTCCCGTTCATCATGGTACTCATATCCGCCGGGCCAATAAAGATCACCCTGGCCTCCGGAATCTGCTTCAGCACCCAGTGAATATTCCCGGCAATATAACGACAATAGCTTCTGACAGATGTTGAATCTTCAGCATAAGGAACCGTATTCCCCCCGTATTGGAAAATGACCAGTTTTGCCTGCAGTTTAAGCGCCATTTTACTGAAGGATTCCGGGTTGAGGCTGCTGAAAACCGTGCCTGAGGCTCCGCGCATAGCGATATTATCAAGGCTTATTCCTGAGTTTCCATCGAGTGTGAGTCCATAAAAATCAGGGCTGATTTTGCCTTCCAGTGTAATTATCACCTCTGAAGGCGTGTTGTCAGACAAAATTTCAAAACAATGGTATGATTTATCCGGTATCAACCAGCTTTCATCTGGTTGTCCACCTCCCGATTTTACACTGATCTTAACCGGTTCTGCAAGATTTCCATAATGCAACCCGATTCTGTTGTACCTGCGGAATCCGGAATAGGCAGCTTTTGAAGGTCTGATGGTGATTTCCGCCTTTACATCCGGCAGTGTCAGTAAAGTACTGCTATCCACGGAATGGAAATCGAAAGGCGTAAACCTTGAAAATGAGGCATACAATCCATAATCATTGCCCTGAATTTTCTTCTGTGTCGGATCAAAAGAAGCAAAACGCAACCAGTTGTCACTTACTGTGACTTCAGCAGCGGAATGTTCATATACCTGTTTGATGGGAATAAATCCTGGTCCGCTGCCACTGTAAACCGATTGAAGTCTGTTTCTCAGGTATCCTGAAATCCGGTCCCCTTCAAGCTGTGAATCACCATAATGCAGAATCCGGCATTTGCCGCTGGTCAGCAGCGATTTTATTTCTCCGGTAAAATTACTGTTGGTGACTGGATAACAGATTCTGACAAGGTTACTGGTGTCAATCTTTGAGAAATCAGGCAGAATTCTGGCCCTTGCCGGATCGGAAGCAGCAGTATCAATTAGCTTTATCACACTGTCGGCCCGTAAGTTAACTGCATGGCTGCCGGCATCAGGCAAGGTGGACAAAGAAGGATATTTTATCAGGAATTTTTCACTTCCGAATCCCTCCTCAGTACCCAGCCCTCTGATCCCGAATGTGCGGCTCAACAAGGTAATTAAAAGCAGAACCCCCAATACCGCGAAAACAAACAAACTGATTCTCCAGGGTTTCATGCTTTAGAATTCAAAAAGACCGATGCATTTTAATCGGCCTCAAAGTAAGAAAAAATATGCGTTCATCCCTTCAGTTCAGCAAGCTGCAGAGCAGGTGCCTAATCATACAGGCTCAGGTACTCCCAGGTGTTGCCACAACTTTCGATGAATCTTATAAAATCCTTGTAATCAACCACCAGGGTTGCTTCATTGTTGTTCGGATGAAAACTGATTCCGGGAAGTTTGCCAAGATTCTCGTCCAGAAAAAGGTGTACATTTTTATCTGTATCATGAATCAGCCCGAAAGGTGAAACCGAACCGGGCTTAAGACCCAGGTACTTCTCCATCCGCTGTTCAGACGCAAAGCTGAGCTTTCCCTGTTTCAGCCTTTTTTCAAGATCGTGAATGGCCAATGTCTGCCGGTAATCGAAAACAACCAGATAATGTTTGTTTCCCTTGTGATTTCTGAAAAACAGGTTCTTACAGTGGGTCGTTTTCTCAATGTCTTTCCAGTAGTTGGCTGCTATTTCGATGGTTGGAGCCGGGGGATGCTCATAGTAGCCGAAAGAAATCCCGAGTTCCTCCAGTCTTTGATAGAGTAATTTGTCTCCAACCATAGGATATTGATTTTCAGGCTATGTGAATCAGTAAATAAAAGTTTTATTTCCCGATTGTATCAAGTGCCCGATAAATCCGGCTGATGGCTTCCTGTTTTCCCAGAACCGCGATGATTGCGGCCACACCGGGTCCAAAACTCCCACCGACAAGAACCAAACGCAGGCTGTTCATCACCTGGCCCATTGGCAGACCCTGTTCCTGAATAAACTGCTTCAGCGAAAACTCCACTGTTGCCGAATCAAACGTACCGTGACCCTCAAGCATGGCCGCTATATTCTTCAGGAATCCGGGCGTTTCGGGTTTCCAGAACTTCTGAATTACACTTTCATCATACTTCTCCGGTGACCGGAAAAAGAACCATGACTGCTGCCACAAATCCGGAATCAGGTTTGCCCTGTCTTTGATCAAACCACTGATTTGCAGAAGTTTGATCCGGTCAGCCTGAATTCCTTCACCAACAATGATCTTTTCCAATAAATCAGCGATGGTTTCGTCGGGAGCAGAAGCGAGGTATTGGTGGTTGATCCACCTGGCTTTTTCAGGATCAAATTTTGATCCCGATTTCCCAACCCGGTCGATTGAGAAGAGTCCGATCAGTTCGGCCATGCTGAGGATCTCCTGTTCGGTCCCGGGATTCCATCCAAGCAGGGCCAGCATATTGATAAATGCCTCGGGAAGGTAGCCGCTTTCGCGATAGCCGGAAGAAATATCCCCGGTTTTCGGGTCTGTCCATCTGAGTGGGAAAACAGGGAATCCCAAACGATCACCATCTCTTTTACTGAGTTTACCATTGCCATCTGGTTTTAAGAGTAAAGGCAGGTGTGCAAAGGCCGGCATCACTGATTCCCAGCCGAGATAGCGGTAAAGCAACGCATGCAGCGGGGCAGAGGGTAACCACTCTTCACCCCGGATTACATGGGTAATCTTCATCAGATAATCGTCAACCACATTGGCAAGATGATAGGTTGGCATGCCATCCGATTTAAAGAGGACTTTATCATCGAGTAAGCCCGACTCAACCTTCACTTCGCCCCTGATCAGGTCGTTGACCACAATGGTTTCGTGCTCCGGAATTTTTATACGGATTACAAAGGGATGACCTGTATCCAAAAGTCTTGTAACCTCTTCTTTATCAATAGTCAGCGAATTCTTTAAGGCCATCCGGCTCAACGGGCCGTATTGAAATGTTTCTTTCCGTTTTTCGCTGTCCTTTCTCAGGATTTCGAGATCTTCGGCTGAATCAAAGGCATAGTACGCATAGCCTTTTTCAAGCAGTGACAATGCATACTGGTGATAGATCTCTTTTCTGTCGCTTTGCCTGTAAGGGGCGTACGGGCCTCCGATATGCACCCCTTCGTCAAAGTCAATTCCACACCATTTCAGTGATTCTACAATATAATCCTCGGCTCCGGGTACAAAACGGGTCTGGTCGGTATCTTCAATCCTGAGAATAAACTTCCCGTGATTTTTTTTCGCAAACAGGTAGTTGTACAACGCTGTGCGCACACCTCCAATATGCAATGGTCCTGTAGGACTGGGCGCAAACCTTACTCTGACTTCATTCATCTTCTTCTGAATTTGCTGCAAAGATAGTAAAAGCACCTGCCCGTAAAGAATACAAGCATCTGCAGTTGAATTGAGGAAGCCGATAAATTTTTAAGACGAACAACTTCACAATTTAATGTAACTTTGTGTTGTCTGTTGCGTTAGTTTAAAGGTACTTACCTTTTCAAACAGTATTCATGAAGGCAAAACCCAAACAAAAACTAAAAATTCCGACATACCGTATTGGCAGGATATTTCTTTTTCCTGTCTTGCTCTATTTTATGCTGGTATTTCCGGTACTGGCTTTCATGTTGTTGAAAAGCTTCCCGGAACTCAAGGAAAGGGGTGGGTTTAAGGTTGAAGTACAGCAAAACGATACCATTCAAAGCAAATCAGATGGTTCTGTTGCGGAAGAGTTCAAAAAAGGATTTAATGCCGGTTACAATGCAAAGAAGAAGTACAACGACAGCATCGAGGCAATTGCCGACAGTCTTGCACAGACTTTTGACACCCTGACCTCTGATTCATCCGCAAAAAAAGGGGCGGTTGTGGCAGATAAATCAAATCAAAAAGGCACTTCCAATGCCTTTTCTGATTCAATCGCATCTTTTTTCAACTACGTTATTTTCTTCAGTACCCTGGCCGGATTTGCCTTCAATCTTCCGTACAAACGGTATTTCAGGCGAAGACGCCGCGGGAAAACCATCTCTCCCCGTTTGTACCGGTACTGCCGGCGTTTTCTGCTTTTTACCCCTGTCATTAACAGTGGTATTGTACTGATTGCCTTTACGATAGTTCACGGAATTATGGTTTACCGCATTCTTTCACCCGATGCGTTTACCGATGAAATCGGCAAGCGGATGTATTCAAACTACCTGTTTATCTCCCTGGTTGCATCCCTGCTTACGGTGCTGTTTATCTACTTCTGGCAGAAGCACCTGGTTCACATTCGGTATATTGAGCATATCTACACCCGCGATGAACTTCAGAAACGGATTTTCGGAAGGAACACAGGAAAAATCAGAAACCGCCTGTATATCGCCAGCGCAATGACAACCCTGCTGCCTCTGACCATTGTTCTGCTGTACCTGATCCTGAGCCTTACACCCCTGAAAGACATGGGAGAACTCAGTCAGAAAGAGTTGAACTTACTGCTGGGTAAGTTATCAACCATCATTGGCCCGGATATTGATCATACCAATGCTGCCGGTTATTCCAAGCTCTATTACATCAGTGCTTTCGACAACACCCTGATGTTCGGAGGAATATTCAGCGGGATTATAGTATCGTTTATTTATATTCTGTTTTTCGTTTCCTGGTCTACAGCAGATATTGTAAGACCGGTGAATGAACTGGTGCAGAGTATGCGCAAAACGGGAGAGGGTATGCTCGACAACTACACCATTGTGAGAACCAACGATGAAATAGGGGTGATGTCTGAAGGATACAATCTCATGACTACACGACTGAGGGAGTATATTTTCAGGATATCCCAGATGAATGAAGCTTACAGTCGTTTTGTCCCCAACCAGTTTCTCGAGTTTCTGGGTAAAGAAAATTTTGTTGACATCCAGCTGGGGGATCAGATTCAGAAAGAGATGACGGTTATGTTTTCGGATATCCGCGGGTTTACTGAGCTATCTGAAGATATGAGTCCGAAAGAAAATTTTGATTTCATCAATCACTACCTTGGCTACATGGAGCCGGTGATCCGCAAAAACAATGGTTTCATTGATAAATTCATCGGGGATTCCATTATGGCTTTGTTTCACGAAAAGGTTGATGATGCCATTGATGCAGCCATAGAAATGCGTCACGCACTGAATCTTTTCAACCTCGACCGGATAGACCAGGGAAAACCAACCATTGATTCAGGTATCGGAATTCATACCGGAAACCTGATGCTCGGTGTAGTAGGAGGGGAGGGGCGCATGGATGGCACGGTGATTTCTGATGCCGTAAACCTTGCATCGAGGCTCGAGGGTTTATCGAAAATTTACAGATCGTCGATCATCATCAGCGAAGATACCCTCATCAAGCTCGAAGACCCTTCAAGGTACAATTTCCGCTTCCTCGATATAGCCCGTGTGAAGGGTAAGAAAGAAGCCGTGTATGTATTCGAATTGATTGACGGTGATCCTGAAGAGATAAAACAGCTGAAAATTGAGACCAAATCCTTGTTTAACAATGGAATAGACCATTATAAAAACAAACGCTTTGAAGAGGCACAAAATGTTTTCAGCGACATTCTGAAGATCAATCAACGGGATTCGGTTGCCGCATTCTATGTGAACCGTTGCCGGAACAATATTCAGAAAGGAATCCCGGATGACTGGAGCGGCATTGAAGTATTTGATGCCAAATAAGGAAATGCACTTCCGGATATATCGTTGAGGCCTTATGAGAAATTTCCCGGCCTCTGTTAAGTCCGGATTACATTTCAGTGATCGATCCTTAAAAAGTAAAAACAGAGTACTCAATTACCCGAATTACTGCAATGAACGACAACTACAACCTACTCATAGATAAACTGGATGCCTTCATCAGGAAGTATTATAAAAATCAGCTGATCAGGGGAGGCTTGTACAGCATTGCACTGCTGGGATCCTTTTTTATTCTCCTGACCCAGCTTGAATCACTCGCCTGGTTTTCACCCCAGGTGAGAACTGTGTTGTTTTACGCCTACCTGATTGCTGCGGGTTTTATTCTTGGCCGGTTTATAGTTATCCCCCTGCTGCGTCTTTATAAAGCCGGCAAACGTATTTCTCACGAGATGGCCGCAGGAATTATCGGAAAACACTTCAGTGAGGTTCGTGATGTACTGTTGAATACGCTTCAGCTTAAGTCCCTGTCTGACAACAATCCAATGCAGCAGGAACTCATTATGGCCGGCATCAATCAGAAAGCTGCCAGGCTAAAACCTGTACCTTTCACCTCTGCCATTAATTTCGGGGAAAATAGAAAGTACCTGATTTATGCTGCCCCTCCTGTGCTGATTATTCTCTTTTTCCTGATCCTTTCACCCAGTGCCATTACCGGACCTGGTGAACGGCTCATCAACCACTCCGAACTCTTCACTAGACCTATGCCGTTCTCTATCAATGTATTAAATAAAGAACTGACGGTTATTCAACAGGAAGACTTTGAACTCAGGATAAAAATCACCGGAAATGAGATACCGGATCAGGTTTTTGTGGTTGCCGATGGAATAGAATATCAGATGGAGGCACAGGATAAACTGAACTATTCCTATACGTTTAAAAAAGTACAGAAGAATATTGGATTCCGTTTTCAGGCAACCGACAGGTATTTAGGAGACTACGAACTGATTGTTCTGCCCAGACCCATCATTCTGAATTTCGATGCTGAGCTAAATTATCCGGCATATACCAACAGAAAACAGGAGATTATTTCAAACACCGGGGATATTACTGTTCCTATGGGTACGATGATTAACTGGAAATTTTACACCAAGGATACACGTTTCCTTGTTTTTGGCTTTGGTGATACAAAAAAGTCCATTGAAGTTAAAAACTCCAACCTTGTAACCACTTCAACGAGATTGATTGAATCTTCCGGAATATCTGTCAGTATTGCCAATCAGTATATGAAAAGCAATGACTCCATGTCATTCTTTATTAATGTGATACCAGATTTATCACCCATGATCTCTGTTGAAGAATTCCGTGACTCAATTTATGATAACAGGCTATATTTCAGAGGGTTAATAAAAGATGATTACGGATTCCGAAATATGGAATTCCGTTTATCAAGGAAAATTTCCGGAAATGAAAATTCTGCAGAGCTTACACTTCCTGTTGATTTGATAAAGGATAATCCTCAGCAGCAGTTTTATTACTATTATGATCTGGGAAATGCCGGCCTGGAGCCCGGTGAGCAGGTTGAATACTATTTCATCGTGTGGGATAATGATGCAATCAATGGATTTAAATCGACACGTTCTCAGAAAATGACCTTGAAAATTCCAACCAGAGAAGAGATTGAGAAAATGGTTGAGGAGAATCAGGACAATGTAAAAACAGAGCTTGAAAAAGGGATAGACGAAGCGCGGAAGATTCAAAAGGAAATCAGTCAGCTGAATAAAAAACTGTTTGACAAAAAAAGCCTGAATTATCAGGAGAAGAAACAGGTACAGGACCTGCTTGACCGGCAGAAGAATCTCCAGAAGCAGGTTGAAGCCATGAATGAACAGAATGAAAAAATTAACCGGAAAGAAAATCAGTATTCAGAGGTTGACGAGTCGATTCTGGAGAAACAGCAGCAATTAGAGAAGCTTTTCAATGAGATCATGTCGGATGAGCTGAAGGCAATGTTTGAAGAACTTCAGAAAATGATGGAAGAGCTTGACAAAGACAAACTGAATGAGGTTCTGGATAAAATGAAGTTCAATGCTGCTGACATGGAGAAGGCTCTTGACAGAAATCTTGAGCTTTTCAAACAACTTGAGTTCGACAAAAAACTATCAGAAACCATCGACAAACTGAAGAATTTATCAGAAGAGCAAAAAAAGTTGGCTGAGAAGACCGAAAATGCCGGAAATGAAGAGAAGGAAAAACTGTCGGAAGAACAGAAAAAGATCAATGAGCAGTTTGAACAGGTTAAGAAAGACCTGCAGGACATAAAGGAGATGAACAGCAAACTGGAAGAGCCCAACAACTTTAAAATACCGGAACAGCAGAAAGAAGCCATTCAGAAAGACCTGAATGATTCTGAAAAAAATATAAAAGAGGGTCAGATGAAAAAAGCCTCAAAATCTCAGGAAGATGCTTCAGACAAAATGGAAGAAATGGGTGAAGATTTGTTTGAAATGCAACAGGAAATGGAAGAAGAGGAGTTAGGAGAAGACATAGAGTCGTTGAGGGCCATTCTTGAAAATCTTGTGAGGATTTCTTTTGACCAGGAAAAGCTCATCAACAGGTTAAACGGAATAAACCGGAACGACCCGCAGTTTTCGGGTATTGTGGACCAGCAGAAGGCAATCGGTGACAATCTTCAGATGGTTGAAGATTCGCTCACAGCTTTGAGCAAGCGTCAACCCATGATCGAATCCTTTGTCAACCGTGAAATCTCATCCATCAATGATAACCTTGAGCAGGTAATGGTTTCAATGAACAACCGGGCCATTCCGGCTGCCAGGGGGAAGCAGCAGTTTGTGATGACATCAGTAAACAACCTGGCGCTGATGCTCGCAGAATCGATGAAAAAGATGCAGCAGAATATGTCATCAAAATCCTCTTCCAAATCGGGTAAAAGTTGTCCGAATCCCGGAATGGGAAAACCCTCGTCTATGAAATCGATGCGACAGATGCAGGAGAAGCTGAATCAGCAGATGGAAGCCATCCGGAAAAGTCTCAAAGAGGGAAAAGGGGAGAAGGGGAAAACCGGTCAGGGTTCAATGAGTGAGCAGATGGCCCGTATGGCAGCCCAGCAGCAGGCCCTAAGGAATCAATTGCAGGAGTACCGCGATCAGTTGCAGAAAGAGGGTTCACTGAATCAGAAAGGACTGAACAAGATGATTGAAGAGATGGAAAAATCCGAAACAGAACTGGTGAACAAAATTCTGAATCAGGAAACCATGCGTCGTCAGGAAGAAATACTAACCAGAATGCTTGAATCTGAAAAGGCCGAGATGCAACGTGAGCAGGAGGAGAGGAGGGAGTCGAAACAGGGTCAGGACATATTGCGGCCCGACCCTGAACAGTTCTTCCGCAAAAAGGGGCTTCAGCATCGTGAAACGGAGATGCTCAGAAGTGTGCCTCCTTCGTTCAAAACGTACTACAAGAATATGGTCAACGAGTATTTCATGAACATCCCGGCTTCGAAAGACTGAGTGCAATCGTGTTTGTCAGAAATGCTCTTCCATACTTCAGCCAGTTTTTCAGTACACGAATTCGTCATTTAAGTGATCCGATCTTCCCCTCTGTTTTGAACAGAAAAACCGTTGAGACAGCCATTGCTTAAATTGGCTTGTTTTATATGAGTCATCAAACCCAAATCCAGATAAGAGTGAATCAGCCAAAGATCAGTTTTTTCTCCGAAAATACCAGCTATCGTCACAAAGGTGTACGCCTTACGAAAAAGTGGATTACAGATACCATTGTTCACGAAGGTAAAACACCCGGAGAGCTGAGTGTAATCTTCTGCAACGACGATACTCTTTATGAAATGAATGTGAAGTATCTGGACCATGATACACTGACGGACATCATCACGTTCAATTACAACGATGGAAATATCGTTTCTGGAGATATTTTTATCAGCATAGATCGGGTAAAAGAGAATTCGTTGTCCTATTCCAGATCTTTTACAGAGGAACTATCCAGGGTGATCATTCATGGGGTTCTCCATCTTTGCGGTTACAATGATAAATCGCCAACAGAGGAAAAGCAGATGCGTAAAAAAGAAGATCAATATCTGGCGATCAAGCCCGGGTAGTCACCTTACAGAACAATTTATAATCGCTAACTTTGCAGCCTGATGTCAGACAACATCGGGCTCTTTTTTTTGTTTGTTACTTACGGCCCTTGTCTGAATTTCGATTGTTCCACGTGAAACAGAATTAAATGTTTAAAGAATATGATGTAATTGTTGTGGGTGCTGGTCATGCAGGAAGCGAGGCAGCAGCAGCAGCAGCCAATATGGGCTCCTCGGTGCTGCTGATTACCATGAACATGAATACCATAGCCCAGATGTCGTGCAACCCGGCCATGGGGGGCATTGCAAAAGGGCAGATTGTCAGAGAAATTGATGCTTTAGGGGGGTATTCAGGAATTGTCACCGACCATACGATGATTCAGTTCAGAATGCTCAACAGATCAAAAGGGCCCGCCATGTGGAGTCCCAGGGCTCAAAGCGACCGGATGCGGTTTTCAGAGAAATGGCGTCTGATGCTTGAAGGTACCCCAAACCTCGATTTCTGGCAGGATACTGTTACAGGTATTATAGCAAAAAATGGTAAAGTAGCAGGGGTGAATACTGCCATGGGCCAGACGATCCATTCCAAATCTGTAATTCTGACCAACGGAACATTCCTCAACGGAAAAATCCACATTGGAACAAAGAACTTCGGGGGAGGCCGTATGGGCGACAAACCCTCTGCCGGACTTACCGAAAACCTGGTATCTCTTGGATTTAAATCTGCGCGGCTCAAAACCGGTACACCGGTCAGGGTTGATGGGCGGTCCATTGATTTCTCAAGGATGGTTGAGCAGAAGGGCGATGAGAATCCCGGGAAATTTTCGTATTCCGATACACCAGCGCTTACGAAACAAAGAAGCTGCTATCTTACGTATACAAGCCCAGAAGTGCACGATATTCTACGTCTTGGCTTTGATGACTCCCCAATGTTTGCCGGAAGGATAGAGGGTCGCGGCCCGCGTTATTGTCCATCTATCGAGGATAAAATAGACCGTTTCAGCGATAAGGACCGGCATCAGTTGTTTGTCGAACCCGAAGGCTGGGATACGGTGGAGTATTATGTGAACGGTTTTTCTTCCTCTCTTCCCGATTATATACAGTTCAGGGCTTTAAAGAAGATAGCCGGTTTTGAAAATGCCAGAATTTTCCGACCGGGATATGCCATTGAATACGACTATTTCCCACCTGAACAACTCAGTTTTTCCCTGGAGACCCACCTGGTAAAAAATCTATTCTTTGCCGGTCAGATCAATGGAACTACCGGATATGAAGAAGCTGCTGCACAGGGACTGATTGCCGGAATTAATGCTCATCTTTCCATTCGTGAACAAGCCCCTTTCATCCTTAAAAGATCCGATGCTTACATTGGTGTACTGATCGATGATTTAATTACCAAGGGCATTGATGAGCCTTACCGCATGTTTACTTCCAGGGCAGAATACCGGATATTGCTGCGGCAGGACAACGCAGATATCCGTCTCACTCCAATGTCTTACCAACTCGGGCTCGCCGATGAAAACCGGTATAATAGAGTATTAATTAAACAGGAAGCTGTTCAGAAAGCCATTCGGTTTCTTTCTGAGCAAAGCATTTCTCCCGAACACATAAACCCCTTACTCGAAAACCTCGGTACTGCCCCAATACAACAAAAAGTGAAACTGTCAAATCTTGTATTAAGACCCCAGGTGAGTTTACAAGAGATTATTCAACACGCTCCGTTTGTTCGCGATCACTTTGCGGGTTATTCTTCCTTAATGGATGAGGTTGTTGAAGAGGCTGAAATCCTCATTAAATATGATGGGTACATTGGCAAAGAAAAAGAAATTGCCGAGCGGCTTTCAAAATTTGAGGATCTTCCGCTTAAACCGGATTTTGACTACCATGCGCTTAATTCACTTTCATTTGAGGCACGCGAAAAACTGAGCCGTATAAAGCCCGATACCATCGGACAAGCCAGCAGAATCAACGGAGTTTCGCCGGCCGACATCTCAGTTTTAGTTGTATTTTTGAGTCGCTGAATATCGTAATATTTCAAAGTGTTTCACGTGGAACAAAACCTGAAAAATCAACCATCACATTGCTTAATCTGTGATAATAAGGAGTTTACAAAACTATTTGATTTGAAAGATTACTTTCTGAGTCAGGAGAGTTTTTCTGTTTACCAATGTAACCATTGCGGTTTGGGAACTACACATCCTTCTCCGAAACCTGAAAATCTTGGCCGCTATTACGAAACCAACGATTATATCTCACATTCTGGTGAAAGCAGGGATCTATTCAGCAAGGTATATCAGCTGGTGCGAAAGTATACCCATGCCCGAAAATATCAGCTTATAAGAAAATATTCATCAGCCGGCACTTTGCTCGATATTGGGTGCGCAACCGGTGAATTTCTGGCTTATTGTTCATCGAAGCAAATGCAGGTGAAAGGCATCGAACCAAGTGAAAAAGCAAGGAACATTGCGGTGAACCGCTACCACCTTGAGGTATTTCCTGAGGCACAGATTGACCAATTCGAGGCTGAGTCATTCGGGATTATTACCATGTGGCATGTGCTGGAACATGTACCGGATATCAACCTCAGGATGAAGGATATCAGCCGTTTACTCAGTAATGACGGTGTAGCCATAATTGCACTTCCGAATTATCTATCGAAAGATGCCCGGCACTACAAACAATTCTGGGCGGCCTGGGATGTTCCGCGCCACCTGCATCACTTTAACCGCAAATCGTTCGGAAGACTGGCAAACAACCATGGCTTCAAAGTGATTGGGGTGCTTCCGATGTACTTCGATTCCTTTTATGTTTCTATGCTCAGTGAGAAATACAAATCAGGAAATACTTCGCTGATCAGGGCATTCTTCCAGGGATTACGTTCAAACCTGAGTGCAGCGAGCGGTCAGCACGAATTTTCAAGCCTCATCTACATTATCAAGAAAATAGTGTGATGAAATAACCGATATACCCATCTAAATCCGCCCTTTTGCATGATTTGTGTATTCACTTTCTTTCGTAAATCAGTGCTGATTAAGCTGGTTCCAGATTAACCAAATTTTGATACATGAAAAGGTATTGGGCTTCAACACACAGACCGGGATCGCTGATCGTATCGGCGATTGTTTTTGTGCTTCTGGCCATAACCCTGACTGCAGTATTCAATTATCGCCACAGCGAAAAGACAGTGGCATCGAAACTTATCAATACCATTGATTTAAGGTACGGACAATCACAGAAACTCATTACCGGATTTGTAAGTAAATATAGCGAACCTTCCCGGGATAATCTGAATGAGTTATTATCAGGCCTGCAGGAATCCTGCAACCTGTATCTCTTTAAAAATGATTCTGTCATCTTCTGGACGAGCAGTAATCTTAGCCCCGATTCACTTCTTCAATCGGTTTATAAAAAGCAACGGATCATTAAGTCTGGCAACGGATACTATCAGTTATTCTATTACATATCAGGCAATTATAAGTATATCGTTTCTGACCTGATTAAATCTGACTACATATACAACAACGATTACCTTAAACCATCGTTCAGTAAACCCTACGGCTTTGCTGAGAATTTCCTTATTAACCTGTCAGGCCAGGATACACGGATTGTAAGTAAAAACGGCAATTATCTGTTCTCAATAAAACAAAACGGTTCATTTCTGAACCATGGCTATGCTTTTTTCCCCATTTTCCTTTTGTATCTTGCAGCGCTTCTTCTTCTGATAACAGAATTGTTCCTTTTAGTTCAGAAAACTGATATTGTCAGAAAATATCCGGTATTGATCTTAATGCTACCGATCGTGGTATTTGTTTTCAGAAGCATTACCGGCTATCTTAAAATTCCGGCTGCGCTTTACAGTTCCGATTTTTTCAGTCCTTTGTTTTTCGCTTATTCCTCTTACTTACCATCCATTGGTGATTTATTTACAGATAGTCTCGTTATAACGTTATTGTCATTTCTGCTCTTCAGATTTTTCAGGAATCAACGGTTTCCGGAAAGGATGAACCATACCCTGAAACTCCTGCTTGGTTCATTGCTAATACTTATCAAAATTATCCTGTTCCTGCTGTCGGTTTATCTGATCAATATCCTTATAAACAACTCGTCATTTAACATGGATTTAAGTGATATTCAGGATATTAATATGTATACCTTCGTCGCTTATGCCATAATATTCAATATTCTGTTGGCATTATTCTTTCTCACTTTTACCCTGACACTTCCCGGCGGTCGTATTTTTAGCAACAGGTATGTGTCTGTTCTTTCAGTATTGATTTCTCTGGCGGTATTTGGTTTGCTGTATTTTGGGAATTATTTTCTTCCGGCTTTCCCGGTCCTTGTATTGTGGCTTGTTTTTATCAGTCTTCTGTTTATGTTTCATAACAGAAAGCTGGGTTTTTCATCTTTTGCCTCCGTTGTTCTGGCTTTATTGGTGCTCACTGTGATGTCGTCGGTAACCTTGTTGTCGGCGAAAAAGCAGAAAGAAAAAGATGAAAGGAAATTACTGGCCCTCAGAATGTCTTCCGACAGGGATAAGATGGGTGAGTTTTTATTTATTGACATAGAAAACCAGATAAAAAACGATACCACACTGAACCGTCTGTTCAGCAATGCCTGGGCAAATCCGGAAATGGAAACCGAATGTACAGACTTCATAAAACAGAAATACTTCAAACGCTATTGGGTCAAGTACGACATTCAGATAACGCTTTGTTTTCCAGACAAATCTTTACAGATAAAACCCCAGAATTATATCATAGCCTGCTCAGAGTATTTTGGTGATATCATTGGTCGTCTCGGAGAAAAAACAGCTGCTTCAAACCTATACTATCTGCATGAGTCTTATGATGCCAACAGTTACATTGCCAGAATCCCGGTTGTAATAAAAGAATCAATGCAATCAGCCAGCTCTGTTATTATCGAATTAACCCCGAAATATGTCCCAAAAGGGTTGGGCTATCCTGAACTTCTGATGGATAAAACATCAAGCTCCCTGGCCGATATTTCTGATTATTCCTACGCATTGTTCTACAACGGAGAGTTGGTTAAAAATGTTGGGGAATTTAACTATGGGGTGAGTGAAGTCAGCAAGGCTCAATCATCAGAAAACCTTACCTTCTTCGACCTGAATGATTATAACCATCTGATTTATAAAGCAGATGCTCATAAAACCATTATAATCAGCCGACGTCATGAAGGAATCACAGCATTGTTGACTCCGTTTACCTATCAGCTTGTTTTTCATGTATTGATTCTGTTGCTGGGTTACCTGATATACAGCTTACGGTTTGCCGGCAAAAACCGCAGTCTTGATTTTAAAACCCGACTGCAGTTAATGGTAATATCCTTTGTTCTGCTCTCTTCAGTGGCTTTGGGTGCTGTTTCCATCTCAAATATCAAAAACCTCAGCGCCAAAAAGAACAAGGATATGCTGAGTGAAAAGGCCCATTCGGTTCTGATTGAGATGGAGCATAAACTTGCCTCTTTCGATACCCTGGATGAGTCACAAAAAGTTTATCTTGAAGAGTTGCTTACCAAGTTCTCGCTGGTATTTTTCAGCGATATTAATATTTACACGGTTGATGGCCGCCTGCTTGCTTCTTCAAGACCGCAGGTTTTTGAGGAAGGGCTTAAGTCGGAGATGATGGACGAAATCCCTTACCGGGAACTATCGCAGAATAAAAGAACGCTCTATATCGACAATGACCTGATTGGTACCTATCATTACCTTTCAGCCTACATACCCTTCCGCAACGATGACAACAAGCTCACGGCTTTTATCAACCTGCCTTATTTTGCCAGGGAACAGGAACTCAGAAAGGAAATAGCCACCTTTTTACTGGCATTTTTCAACACTTATGTGATTATTACCGTACTGGCTGTATTTATTTCGCTGCTGGCCGGTAATTATCTCATGCGTCCGCTTCAGCTGATCAGAAACCGTTTCAGCAGACTCAACATTTCAACAACCAACGAAAAGATAGAATACAGCCGTAAAGATGAGTTGGGAGACCTGATCAATGAATATAACCTCATGGTTGACAAGCTGGCTGAAAGTGCAGAAATGCTGGCACGTTCAGAAAGGGAAAGTGCCTGGAGAGAAATGGCAAAACAGGTTGCCCACGAGATAAAAAATCCCCTTACCCCGATGAAACTGAGTATACAGCATCTCTGGAAATCGTGGAATGACCATACACCGGAATGGGAGAACCGACTGGAGAAGACAACCAGAACACTCATAGAACAGATTGACTCACTGGCTTCCATTGCTTCAGCCTTCTCAGATTTTGCCAAGTTACCTGCACCAGACAATACGAAAACAGATCTGACTGTAATACTGCGGAATATTCTTGCCTTGTTTGTTGATCATCCCGATGTAAAAATTCAATATACCCTGCCTGAACATGAGTGTATGGTAATAGCTGACGAGAAACAACTGTCAAGGGCTTTTATCAATCTGATGAACAATGCGTTGCAAGCTATTCCCGCAAATCAGCAAGGATTAATCATCGTGAAACTGTCGACCAACAGCGGCATTCATACGATTGAGATCAGTGATAACGGAACCGGAATTGATGAAGAGAAGAAGTCTAAGATTTTTTCACCTAATTTCACAACAAAATCCGGGGGAATGGGTCTTGGCCTTGCGATGGTCAGGAATATTGTGGATTCTGCAGGTGGAAAAATAAGTTTCAGTAGTGAAAAAGGTTCAGGAACCATCTTTGTTATTGAATTGCCCGAAGTTAATGTCTGATTTGAATAACTATTAATCATCGCTTCATTGAATCCTTTAAAAAAACTTGCCGGACAAACTGCCATTTATGGTTTACCAACCATTCTAGGCCGATTGCTTAATTATCTTCTGGTGCCTCTTTATACCAGGGTTTTTGTTCCGGAGGAATATGGAATCGTGACCGAAATGTATGCTTATGTTTCATTTCTGTTTGTTCTGTTAACCTATGGAATGGAAACCGCTTTTTTCCGGTTCGCTGGTCAGGAAGAACAGCGTGGAAAGGTGTTTGGAACAGCATTGACCTCCCTGGTTGCTACCTCCTCGGTTTTTCTTTTCTTTACTTTCGGATCTGCCTCATTCCTGGCCGGTAAACTGGGATATTCAGATCATACAGAGTACGTTAAATGGTTTGCACTCATTCTGGCTGCAGATGTAATCAGCACCATTCCCTATGCCAACCTCCGGCTTAAAAACAAGGCTTTCCGTTTTGCAGCTGTAAAGTTCATCAATATCCTTTCCAACATCGGATTTAACCTGTTTTTTATCGTTGCCTGTCCTGCTATTCTTGATCATTTTCCAGGCAGCACCATCGCAGGATTTATCGGTATGTTTTACAGTGCTGATATCGGCATAGGTTACATCTTCATTTCCAATCTGCTGGCCAGTTTGATAACCCTGGTTCTGCTATTACCGGAAATCAGCCCGGCGAGTCTTAAACCCGACAGGGAATTGTTAAAGAAAATGCTGGCCTACAGCTGGCCTCTGCTGATCTTCGGCATGGCGGGAATTGTGAATGAAACCTTCGACAGGATCATACTTAAACACCTGATCACAGACAAATCGGATGCGATGGTACAACTCGGTATATACGGTGCCTGCTACAAGGTATCCATTCTGATGACCCTTTTTATTCAGACTTACCGCTATGCCGCTGAACCGTTTTTCTTCGATCAGGCTGGTAAAAAAGATGCCAGAAAGACCTATGCCACCACCATGCATTATTTCATCATTATCTGCCTTTTCATATTTCTGGCCATTACCATGTATTTGGATTTTGTGATGCATTTCGTCGGAAAATCATACAGAGAGGGTGTTCAGGTGGTACCGGTATTGCTGCTGGCGAATATGTTTCTGGGTGTTTTTTACAACCTGAGTGTCTGGTTCAAACTTACTGACAAGACGAAAACAGGCGCATTGATATCCTTTGCCGGAGCCGTGGTCACCGTTGTATTGAATTTCCTTCTGATTCCGTTGATGGGATATATGGGGGCTGCCTGGGCAACACTGGCTTGCTATGCGTTCATGATGGTGCTTTCTTATCTCATTGGTCAGAGGTATTACAGGATAGAATATGACCTGAAAAGTGCATTGAAATACCTAGTTGCAGCCCTGATCATCTATTTTTTGGCATCGCTGGAACTGCTCGATATCACCTGGACCAGGTTACTTCTGAACACTATGCTGCTGCTGTTGTTCATGGTATTTGTTTATAGTTCAGAAAAGCAAAGGTTTATGGCCGAAGTCAACAAAGGCTATTAATGCTTAATTTTGCGGATCCGGCAACGGGATTGAATCACCAGAATCACCTTTCATTGCTAAAACATGAAGATCAGAATTGTTAATAAATCGGAACACAATTTACCAGCATACGAAACATTGTTGTCGGCCGGAATGGACATCAGGGCCAGCCTGCAGGAGCCTGTAACGCTTAAAACACTGGATCGGGCCCTGATCCCTACCGGATTGTTTATCGAGCTGCCTGAGGGTTATGAAGCCCAGATAAGACCACGTAGTGGTCTGGCAGCCAAATGGGGCATCACCATTTTAAATTCACCAGGCACCATCGATGCAGATTACAGGGGAGAAATAAAAATCATTGTCGTAAATCTATCCAATGAACCCTTTACGATCAGCAATGGAGAACGGATTGCGCAGATGGTAATTGCCCGGCACGAAAAGGCGGAATGGGTTTTAAGTGACCAGCTGAACGAATCCTCAAGAGGTGCCGGAGGATTTGGCCACACCGGGAAAGACTGAATTCCTTTTTATTTAATCCGGCAAGAGTCTATCATCAGATCCTTTTAAGTGAGTTTAACAACAATGCCGGAAATCATCAACCATAAACCAATGAAATTTCTCAAACTAAAATTTCTATTGCTTCTGCTGTTGTCATCAACCCTTGTATTGGCACAGGAGCTTCCTGAAGGGGTGGATGACCTGAACAATTCAGCAGAGTTGAAAATAAACAGGGAAAAACAAAGGCTTAATAACCTGTTTTTTGATGCTCTGAAAGCCCGGTTGACGGGCAACGCCGAGAAAGCACTGTCTCTCTTCAGTGAGTATGTAAAAGAGAATCCCGGAAACGATGCGGCCTGGTTTGAGTTATCATCACTTTATTACAACAGAAATGACATCGTCAGATCCATTGAATGCGGAGAAAAAGCTTACAGCATGGCTCCGGCAAACACCTATTACAGTATAGCCCTTGCCCAGCTTTACATCAGCAATTCGCAATACAAGGAAGCAAAGGAAATATATGAATCGCTTTACAAAACCGATCCCGGAAATCAGTCGTATGCCCTTGAACTGGCCAATACACTGCTGCTGATGGATAAACCTGCAGATGCGATTAAAATATACGATGACCTTGAATCTGTTACCGGCATCAACGAAGAGTATTCGATGCAGAAACACAAGATCTACCTGGCTCTGGGCAAAGACAAAAAGGCATTGACAGAACTGGAAAATCTATCCGCTGCCTTCCCGACCGATACCAGGCTTCTTTCATTGCTTGCCGAATTCTACATACTTCAGGGTGATGAAGAAAAAGGATTGGCAACTTACAGGAAAATAGAAGAAATTGAACCTGAAAATCCTTACATCAACATTTCACTGGCTGATTTATACCGTAAGAAGAAAGATTTTCAGAATGCCACGGCCTATCTTAAAAAAGGGTTTTCCAATCCCTATCTGGATGCGAATACAAAGGTTCAGATTATGATGACTTACTATTCTCAAACCGGTGAATATGAGGGTATGGGTGAGGATTTACAAAAACTTTCGGAAATTCTGGCTGAGGTACATCCCAACGAGCCACGCGTTTTGTCGCTCAGGGGAGAAATGCTGATGATGGATGAGAAATGGGAAGAAGCATTGACTACTTTCAGAAAAGTGAATGAACTGGATCCCGGGAAGTATCAGGTATGGGAAAACATACTGCGACTAAATGCCATTATTGGTAATACCGAGATGCTTTTGAATGAAAGCAGTCAGGCTATTGAACTTTTCCCGGTTCAGCCAATGCCCTATTATTTTAACGGCTACGCAGCATTCCTTCTCAAAAATTACAATCAGGCAATAAAGTCTTTGACTACAGGTGTAAAATTTGTGTTAAACGATAATCAGCTTGCCTCAGATTTTTACAGCATGGCCGGAGATGCCTATCATGCAATGGAAAAGCATGCTGAGTCGTTTAATGCTTACGAATCAGCCCTTAGATTTAACAGCGAAAATCCGGTTGTTCTGAACAATTATGCCTATTATCTGTCGTTGCTTGGTCAGGACCTTCAAAAAGCCCTCACGATGGCTGAAAAAGCCAATAATCTGAGTCAGGATATTCCAACCTATCTGGATACCTGGGCCTGGGTTCTTTACCGGAAAGGCGATTATAAAGAAGCACTGGTAAAAATTGAGAAAGCTTTGGCGCTTGATAATAATCCCGGAGGGGTAGAAATGGAGCACTATGGAGACATTTTGTTTAAACTCAACCGGTTGAAAGAAGCCGTTGAATGGTGGCGCAAGGCCAGGGATACCGGTGAAGGATCCGATAAACTCGAATTGAAAATTAAGGATGAGAAGTTGTATGAATAAGTTTGCTTTCACATTGAGGTTAAATGTTGTAATGACCATTGTTTTGTTGGCTCTGGTTGTTTCATCCTGCAGTACTGCCCGAAGAACAATCAAGGAACCAATCAGGGATCAGGGACCCGAATATCTCTTTAACAGTCTGAAATCAAATGAATTAAAGTACACCAGCTTTTCTGCAAGGTTTAATGCTTCGTTTACGAAACAAAAAAATGAAACCTCTTTCAGCGGTCAGATCAGAATAAAAAGAGACAGTCTGATCTGGATTTCAATTTCACCGGTTCTTGGAATAGAGATGGCACGCATACTGATTACCAACGATTCGGTTAAATACATGAACCGCATTGACAATTATTACTTTATCAGCGACTTTAATTATATTAATTCATTGATTAACAGCACCCTTGATTTCGATATGTTGCAAGCATTCCTTACGGGAAATGATTTTTCTTTTTATGAAAACAGTTCTTTCAAAGCCGGAATCAGCAACAATATGTACGAACTGGCCACTACCAACCGACGAAAACTGAAAAAGTACGTCAGAAACAACCAGTTGATTAATATTCCCATTCAACATATCTGGCTGAGTCCTGAAACATTCAAGATTCTCAGGGTGATGGTCAGGGAAACCCAGCAGGGGGGGCGTAAGCTGGAAGGAACGTACGAATACCTGAATGATGGAAAGCAACTTGTGCCAGAGAATTTAAACTTTTTTCTTGAAACGGCTCAGGATAAAAACGACATCAGGGTTCAGTATTCAAAGATAAACACAACAGATTCCGTTTCTTTTCCGTTCAGAATACCGGCCAAATACACAAGATCTGACAAATTCTGATAAATGAAGAATCGTAGGTTTTCCAAAACGAAGCTTGGTTTTCTGTTTCATACAGGAATGATGCTGTTATTTTTACTGCTGCCTGCCATTCTGTTTGCCCAGGACAAAAAGGCACAGCTTCAGCAGAAAAAAGCCAAAATTGAAGAAGAGATTACCTATACCAATAAATTACTGGAAGAAACCAAGAAGAACAAGCAGGTTTCGCTGAACCAGCTGGTATTGCTGAACAAACAAATAAACAAACGCCAGGAACTTATTTCAGCCATCAGCGGAGAGATTATGAATCTCGACAAGCAGATTTCAGAAACCAATGATACCATCAATCATCTTAAGCAAACCATCAACAATCTGAAGAAAGAATATGCGAAGATGATTTATTATGCATCAAAAAACCGCAATGCCTATACGCGGCTGATGTTTGTTTTTTCGGCCAGGGATTTCAATCAGGCCTATCAGCGCCTGAAATATTTTCAGCAATACAGCAGCTACCGGCAGAATCAGGTTAGGGTAATCAAAGAAAATCAGCTCTTACTGGATGAGAAACTCAGGTTGCTTGAAAAGCAGAAAGTCTTAAAATTATCACTGAAACGGTCGGAAGAAACAGAAAAGAGCAAGCTCACCGTTGAGAAGACAGAGCAGGACAAAACGGTTAAGAAGCTTTCTCAAAAAGAAAAAGAACTTCTTCGCAAGCTCAGGGAAAGTGAAAAAGCTGCCCGCAAACTTCAGCAGACCATTGAGAACCTTATCGCAGAAGAGTTGCGAAAGGCCAAAGAAACTGCAAAAAAGACAGGTACAAAACCAACGGCAGAAAACAAATTCGGATTAACTCCTTCCGAAATTCAATTATCAACCAGTTTTTCCGGTAACAAGGGTCGCCTTCCATGGCCAACCGAAAGGGGAATTATTTCATCCACTTTTGGTGAACATGCTCACCCCATCTTGAAAGGAATAAAAACCAGGAATAACGGTATAGATATTTCAACGGTAACCGGCTCTTCGGCCAGGGCGGTATTTGATGGTGAGGTAACCTCAACCATGACGCTGCCTACATACAACAATGTGGTAATTATCCGTCATGGTGAATACCTGACCGTTTATTCAAATCTTGGTCAATTGTTTGTAAAAAAGGGGGATAAGGTAAAAACCAAACAACGCATAGGTACCATTGATACCGATGAGTCGGGTAAAGCCAAATTGCACTTCGAACTCTGGCAGGGCAAGAATATTCAGAATCCTGAATCGTGGTTATTGAAATCGCAGTGAAATTAATTGCAATCGCTTGATATCTGCAAATTTAAATGAGTAACTTTGCAGTAATAAAAAAATAAGTCTATGGCAGCAACAATTCTTTTGGGGGTCATCGGACCCTGGCAGGTAGTTATCATTCTTCTTGTTGTATTGCTTCTTTTTGGCGGTAAAAAGATTCCCGAACTGATGAAAGGCCTCGGAAAAGGAATCCGTGATTTCAAGGATGAAATGAACACCGATAAGAAAGAGGATGATCCTAAGAAACAGGACTGAAAATTTCTCTGCAACTCCTTTTGAAAAGATTCCCTTTTAAATCCGATTAAAATTCTGAATACTCAATCAGATTTTGATACACCAACAAAAAAGCCTGTAATCAGAAGATTACAGGCTTTTTTTGTGGAGCGTAGGGGAGTCGAACCCCTGACCTTTAGACTGCCAGTCTAACGCTCTAGCCAACTGAGCTAACGCCCCGGAAGCAGGCTGAAACACCAACCCGACAGGGACTGCAAATTTATAACATTTTCCAGATTTTAAAAGAAAATTTTTACAATTCTTTCGCATATTTGCAGTATCACGAAAAGGACAATGTCATGGAATACCTGCGATTGTTTGCTGCCATAAAAATTGAACCTCAGGAACCCTTCTCCACTACCTACCATTTTCTCAGACAGGCCCTTGACTTTAACATCATCAAATGGGTTGAACCTGACAATATTCACCTGACCCTAAAGTTTATCGGAAACACGGTTCCCGATGAAGTGCCTCAGATTCAGGCTGCCCTCAACTCAGCTTGCTCAGGAATTCAGGCTTTCGATCTCAGGATAAGCAGAACGGGGATTTTCGGAAGTTTCTACGATCCAAAAGTTATCTGGTTTGGGATTGATGAGAATGAAACACTCCAGAAACTGGCCAGACAGGTTTCTCAGCAACTGGAAACTGCAGGAATACTGGGCGACCGGCAAAATTTTGTCCCTCACCTTACCCTGGGCCGCATCAGGGAGATAAAGGACAAAAAGTATTTTCAGCAACTGATGGGACGCTTTCATGATGTTGAAATCCAACAGCAACATGTAAGCGGATTCAATCTGTACGAAAGCCAGCTATTACGCGAAGGTCCGATACATACTGTTATTGACCGTTATTCATTCTGATTGTTCAGAAGGCTTTCTTTTTCATTCAGCGCCCTTCTTTTCGAAATTCTGATCTCAAGTAGGTAATCGAGAATCAGCGCAATGCCTCCGAATAAAGAAACCAGTGAGAAATAAGCAGCTTCACGGTCCATAACCCCTGTGGAAACAAGAATATTGGCCAGAATCAATCCAAAACCAATTCCTGTAAACAAAAGTCCGTATTTGAGCGACGAAAAATCGTCGGATTTCTTTTCAAAAGAGAGTGGATCAAGACCTCGTTCAATCAAAGCCATTCTCTCTTTCCTTCTTATTGCGAGATAAACAATGCCATATATTGTTGCAAATACAGTGGCAGGAATCAGAAATTCATTCATGGTGTTTTGGTTTTAGCGTTATTGTTTGTTTTCTGATCATTATGACGCAAGGCTCAAATTTTGGTTACAAAATCTGTAAATATCATTCCAATTTATTGTATATTAGTGCTTTGTAATGGAACACCATTTTTAAGCTTACCAATATTGTAACCTGCACTGCCGGGTTACGTCTAAAATACCGCGATGAATCATCAGGACGACAATTTATTAATCCGTAAAATTCTTGACGGCAATACAGCAGTCTATACTGTTATTGTTGACCGCTACAAGGACCTGGTGTATTCAGTGGTACATAAGATATTGAAAAATCAGGAGGAGGCAGAAGAAACAGCCCAGGATACTTTTCTCAAAGCTTATCAGGCACTTCCTGGTTTTAAACAGGAGGCCCGTTTCAGTACCTGGCTTTTCAGAATTGCCTACAACACTGCTATTTCACGAACCAGAAAAAAACAAATTACAACCACAGCCATTGATGATAAACTGATAGAAAACTACAGTACCGATGATTTTCGGGAGAACCTGTCTCAATCAGAGCCTGAAGAGCAACTGAATGCACTGCAGAAGGCAATGTTAACCCTGGGACCCGAAGATCAGCTACTGGTGAATTTCTTCTATCACAACAGGTTGAGTGTTGATGAAATTTCGTCTGTAACCGGATTGAGTGAGGCAAATGTGAAAGTCAAATTACACAGGATTCGCAGGAAACTGTACTCAGAAATGCACGCACTCCTGGGTTCGGCAGTGCCTCAGATGCGTTAATAATTTTTAATTTTGTAGTCATGAAAAACAACCATATCAGCAACGAAGAGATCAACGATCGGTTTTTGTTTGATCTTTTTGACAAAATGCCCGTCGAAAAAGCTCCCCATGGGTTTACTGAGGGCATTATGCAGCAGGTCTATTCAGGAGTTGAACCCGTAGCCACAACTTCAGGAGAATACCGGCGTCAGATGCTCTGGGCTTATATAGGAATAGGGGCAGCCCTCGTTATTGTCATTGTAATGATCTTTGCTCAGTTACCTTTTCTTAAGATTGAATTGCCTTCAGATCCTGGAATTCTGCGTACGCTGCTTCATTCCGGATTGGGTTTGTTTGACGGACTATCCAGAATATCAGGACTTTTGCGTGAATCTACCGTTACCCTCGTTATTTTCTTTTCTCTCACCATGTTGCTTCTTGTTGAAAGGTTCTTCAGAAAAAGGTATTACAACAACTTTTTCCTTTTCTGATCCAGGCAGATGTTACCTGCTGAAATCAGTGATTACCTGCATTACAGGATGCAGGAAGATGATGGCCATCCTTTGGATATCATATCGGTGAAGTCTGTTTCAGGCGGTTCAATAAATACTTCCTTTCATGTTAAATGCAAGCAGGGTGATTTCTTCCTGAAATACAATTATGCCGATCGGTTTCCAGGGATGTTCAGGGCAGAAGCCGAAGGACTGAAGACACTGGAAAGTTGCGGATGTATCAGGGTTCCCCGGGTAATTCATTGGGCTGATACCGGAATTTATTCATTTCTGTTACTAGAATACCTGCATCCCTGCCTGCCTGCCGGTGATTTCTGGGAATCGTTCGGTATGAAGACAGCCGTGCTGCACAGTCACACTTCCACTCATTTCGGCTTTTCTTCTGACAATTATATTGGTTCTCTCAAACAGTGGAATGATCTGCATGAAACCTGGAGTTCATTTCTGATCAATCAAAGGTTGAATCCTATGGCTGAGCAGGCGCACGCCAGTGGCTTGATGAGTGCTCAGGATTTGAAGTGGCTCGGATTGATTTACAAAAGACTTCCTGATCTATACCCTGAAGAACCACCATCGCTGCTTCACGGAGATCTATGGAGCGGTAATTTTCTCTCAGCCACTGATGGAACTCCCTGCCTGATAGATCCGGCTGTCTATTACGGTCACAGGGAAATGGACATCGCAATGACCTTTCTTTTCGGAGGATTCAGCCCGGTTTTTTATGAAGCCTATAATCACCAACATCCCCTTGAACCCGGGTGGAAAAGCAGGATAGGACTAGGTCAGTTATACCCACTGCTGGTGCATGTAAATCTGTTCGGAGAAGGGTATATGGCCCGGGTCAGGCAGGTAATGAAACAATATCTCTGACTAAGGGAGCAATCAGCCTGATTTTCCTTCTTTACGTTCTTCCCACAATTGCCTGAAATTCTTGTCACTTACCACAGGCAATTTTCTTCTGGAACCCCATTGTTTTGAAAATGCTTTGTTCAGAACAAAATTTTTAAGACGGGGACTTCCGAAATCCATCCATTTTCGGTTAAGCATGATGGTTTTCCAGGCAAACATTGAAAAAGCCTCAGATACCGTAAATGTTTTCAGTTTAACACTGTCGTTACGGTTGTACAGCAACAATTCGTGAAGATTGATTTTAACCGGACAGACTTCGGTACAGCTACCACACAGGGAAGAGGCAAAACTCATGTGCTTGTATTCATTCATTCCCTTAATCCACGGAGTTATCACTGAACCTATGGGTCCTGAGTATGTGGTTCCGTATGCATGTCCTCCAATGGTCCTGTACACCGGGCAGGTATTAAGGCAGGCACCGCAACGTATACAACTGAGTGCCCTGCGCTGGTTCTTACGTGCCAGTAGCTGACTACGCCCGTTATCGAGCAACACGACATACATCTCTTTGGGTCCGTCGGTTTCCCCATCCTGGCGGGGCCCGCTGATGAGGCTGTTATAGGCTGTCACATACTGGCCGGTTCCATGTGTAGCCAGCAAGGGCCAGAAAAGGTCAAGATTGCGGAAGGAGGGTAATACTTTTTCTATACCTGTAACAACGATATGAACTTTGGGAAAAGACATTGAAAGCAACCCGTTGCCTTCGTTTTCGGTAACACAGACAGAACCGGTGTCAGCAATAATGAAGTTGGCGCCTGTAATACCTACATCAGCGTAGAAGAATTTTTCGCGAAGTTTTTTTCTGACATAAGCTGTGATGTCTTCGGGAGTACTTTTTACCGGCAGTCCGAACTTCTCATTAAACAATACTGCAACATCTTCTTTGGATTTGTGCATTGCCGGTGTAACAATATGATACGGATGTTCTCCGGCCTGCTGTACAATATACTCTCCAAGGTCAGTTTCAAGCACTTCAATACCAGATTTTTCGAGATGGTCGTTGAGGCTGATCTCTTCTGAAACCATGGATTTCGATTTCACCACTTTAGCAGCTTTGTGGTTCAGCAATATGGTTTCAATCTCGCGCAACGCATCGGCAGCATCCAGTGCCCAGATAACTTTACCTCCATTTCGTTCGAAATTCGATTCAAAGTCAGCAAGGTTTTTTTCAAGATCGGCAATTGCTCTGTACCTGATGGCAGCAGCCCTCTGCCGGGCCAGTTCAAGGTTGGCATACTGTTGTTTTCCACGTTTCACCGCCTCATCGTATCTTCCGATATTGAAGTCGAGCTTTCTCCTGTGCTCGCGGTCAAACGCCTTATTTTCAGAATCCTGCCTGAATTTATTGTAAATTTCGGTCATCAGATTTTAAAGCAGTTTTGATATTTTATCAACCCTTGTTTTGTGCCTGCCACCTTCAAATTCTGTATTCAGAAACAACTTAACAGCTTTCTGGGCTTCGTCAAAATCGATAAATCTGCCGGGAAGGGCAAGCACATTCGCATCGTTATGACGACGGGTAAGTTCTGCTTGTTCACTGTTCCAGCACAAGGCACTTCTTACCTGAGGATATTTATTGACAACTATGTTCACTCCATTTCCACTGCCACAGATTACAATACCACGTTCATACAAACCATCGTTGACAGCTTTCCCCAGTTTATGGGCAAAATCAGGATAATCAACGCTTCCGGAAGAAAAAGTACCCAAATCTTCAAACGTATATCCCTGAGATGAGAGAAATCTGATCAGAAATGATTTCAGTTCAAACCCTGCATGATCACTTGCCAGTGCCAAAGGTGATGTCTTATCCCACATTGTTGATAAAAATTAAATCAAAAACCTGTTAACAGGTGATGAACCCGGTAAATACGCTTCTTAATGAATTGTTTACGAAAACTCAAATTTTCGGCTAAAGATACAGCACTTTAGTTTTCAGTTTCTTATATTTTGTTAACAGTTATTTGTTAATTGCAGTGTAATTTTGTTGGTAAATTCCGGTAAAATCAACCTTCTGAACTTTAAGAGCAAAAAGTAAAGGAAGCATTGGTTAAAAACAGAAATTTGTTATTAAAAATTAACAAATCATTAACGTCAGATTGGCCTTGTTTTTGCCGGTTCAGGGTGTTGAAACATCGTTATCAACTAGCTGTTAATTATTACTGAACAGGCTGTAAATGTGCTGGTCGGATAAAAAAAGCCTGTTAATAAGAGGTTGACAAACACCTGACAGTGAAATTTGCAAGAAAAAAAAACTGCATTTTTTCAACACAATTAACAGGACCAATAACAACAATGATTTTTAAATTAAATTTTATTATTTAAAACTGAAAAGATGGAAGAGGGAAAAATCGTCCGGCCGGAAAAACAGACAAATGAGGAATTGATTTTTAAAATTCACGAACTGAAGCGTCAGAAGAATGCCGTTATCCTTGCACATTACTACCAGGTTGCAAAAATTCAGGATATAGCGGATTTTGTTGGCGACAGTCTTCAGCTTTCGCAGCGGGCAGCGGAAACAAAAGCTGACATCATTGTATTCGCGGGTGTTCATTTCATGGCCGAAACGGCGAAGATACTCAGTCCGGATAAAAAAGTGCTGCTACCTGATCTCAATGCAGGCTGTTCATTGGCCGACAGCTGCCCTCCGGAGCCATTCAGTGCATTTTTAAAGGCTCACCCGGGTCATCGTGTTGTTTCATATATCAATTGCTCTGCAGCGATTAAAACCATGTCTGATGTCATTTGTACTTCCAGCAATGCCCGGCAGATTGTTGAATCATTCCCTGAGAACGAAAAACTGATTTTCGCACCGGATAAAAATCTGGGAGCCTATATCAATTCAGTTACCGGAAAAAACATGATTTTGTGGGACGGCAGCTGTCATGTTCACAACCAGCTGAGCGATGAAAAAGTGATACAACTAAAAATCAGTAACCCCGATGCCAAGCTGATTGCCCATCCCGAATGCCGGGGACCGGTATTGGCATTGGCTGATTTTATCGGGTCCACAGCAGCAATGCTTGAGTTTACAAGAAAAGACACGGGCAAAAGGTATATTGTAGCTACCGAAGGAGGGATCATCCATCAGATGCAGAAGTATTCTCCCGATAAGGAATTTATTGTGGTACCGGCTGATGAAACATGTTCGTGCAACGATTGCCCTTTCATGAAGATGAACACCCTTGAAAAACTTTACAAATGCCTGTCTGACGAAAAACCTGAAATTGTGCTCGATGATTTAACCATCACAGCTGCCAGGTTGCCGATTCAAAAAATGCTTGACATCTCAAAGGCTGCAAATCTTATAAAATAAGCCGGATTTTGTAAACGAAACAACTAACTTTACCCAATGCAAAGATTTCTGATTTCCATATTCTTATTCTTCGTGTGTACCGTCCTCATAGCTCAGGAGAATACGGTGAATCCGGATGGGTATAACAGGTTTTTTCATCCGAACGGAAAGGTTTCGAGTGAAGGAATGATGAAGAATGGAAAACCTGATGGTTACTGGAAAACATATTGGGAATCGGGTATCCTGAAATCAGAAGGAAACCGTAAAAACTTCGAGTTGGACAGTATCTGGAGTTTTTATGATGAAACCGGGAAAATTACGCTTCAGATCGGATACCTGAACGGGAAAAAGGAAGGAATCCGACGGACCATACGACAAAATGAGGTGGTTGAAGAGAATTTCTCAGCCGATGTAAAACAGGGCCTGACTGTTTACTATTATCCTGATGGAAAAATCATGAGGACAGTGAATTTTGAAAATGGTTTTGAGAGTGGCATGGCCAAAGAGTACTCACCCGATGGCACCGTCATTACCCTGATACAATACCGCAGGGGATTTGTTATTGACCGTGAAAACATCAACCGGCGCGACAGCAAGGGGCTTAAGCAAGGCCGCTGGAAGTTCTTTTATGCCGATGGAAAGATCAAAACCGAAGGCACCTACCGCGATGATAAAAAAAACGGATACTTCAAAGAATACGATGAAAAGGGAATGCTCACTGAAGTCTCGAAATTTGTGAATGATGTGAAGCAGGAAGAGACCCCTGAACTGGTTAAACTGGATGTCAGAACCGATTATTATCCATCGGGAAAGGTGAAAACAGTCGCAAGTTACAAGGGGGAAATTCCCGAAGGAATCCGCAGGGAGTATGCTGAAAACGGTTCTGTGGTTGCTTCATATGTTTTCAAAAACGGGAAAATGGTTGGAGAAGGAGTAATTGACGATGAGGGTGTTAAAGATGGACCATGGAAAGAATATTACGAAACGGGACAATTGCTCTCTGAGGGAACTTACCGGAACGGAAAAAGAACCGGCAAATGGCGTTTTTACCATCTCAACGGTGAACTTGAGCAGGAAGGAAGCTACAACAACCAGGGAAATCCTGATGGGTTGTGGAAATGGTTTTATGAATCGAAAAATATTCTGCGCGAAGAAAGCTTCTTCAATGGGAAATCAGAAGGTATTTACACCGAATACGATGAAAATGGTCAGGTCATCGTTCAGGGTGAATTTCTTGATGGCCTGGAAGAAGGCAAATGGAGTTACAACCTGGGTGATCATCGCGAGGAGGGGACTTACCGGGGCGGGATGCGCAACGGCGAATGGAAGTATTTTTATAATGACGGAACCCCGGAGTTTCAGGGATCCTACATTGATGATAATCCCAACGGGCGGCATATCTGGTTCTGGCCCGACGGAAAGAAGAAAGATGAAGGGGAATATATCAACGGAATGAAAACAGGCGATTGGATTCAATACAATGCCGACGGGACTGTTTTTCTGGTTATTACCTATCAGAACGGAACCGAGAAAAAGTACGATGGTGTGAAAATAAAGCCTGAATTCACCGAATAATCGGTGATCTCATGCATTTCCGAACTTTTACCGGGTAAGATGGTACCTGCGGTAAGTTCCGTAACTTCCACCCGAACCACCCTGAATGGTTTCGCGACGCCACCCCGAGATGCGGATACGTTTATCACTTAACTCCACCAGATCGAGGTACATATCATAACCATCCACCACAATATCCTGGCCAGGCAGGGCAAAGAACAAGGTAATGTAGTTGTTGTTGCCTGAGTTAAAATTGTAGGGAACCCAGGCAGCGGTATCTATGCGGCTGATGCCGTTTTTCGTGTAGCGGTGTATCATGTAGCCTGCTCCATAGCCGGGTACAGTCTGGTTGGGTTTCTGAAACTCAATGGTACCGTAATTGCTGAAGGTTGAATCGGTCTGAATGTTGCTGATGCCTCCGCTGAAAAGATCGGTTTTGGTAACCAGGGTATCGACATTCCACACACCGGCAGTGAAAATCCGGATTGCTTTTTCGGTGTCTGTTTCGGTGAGCTCTTCAACGGCTTCGCAGGAGGTAAATACCAATGCAGCGGTAAGAAAAGAAAATGCAATCAGTATGAAGGATAAACTTTGTTTCATGTTGAGTTTTTGACAAATTTCGCTCATCGCCTGAGAACAGTAAATACCTATGAATACTGATTTTTCTGCTTATCAGTAAAGAAACAGAACAGCCGAATTTGATCGATATGTCGGCAAAACAAGGAAATATGATCGCTGAGCTCAAAAAGTAACCTCATCCCGCAACTGAGGGGATCATGCTGTTTTGTTTATTAAGCTAAATGCTTAGTTTTCTTTATAGAGTGTTTTCTCCTCGTCTTTATCGAAAAAGAAGCTGAGGTTTTCATACTTCGCAATGAAAGCACGAAACTCTGCAGAGGTAACAAACTCTTCGGTAATGTTATCAGATACACCCTTTAGCCTGATGCGGCCTTCGCTAATTACTTCCAGCTTGTAGATGTAGTATTTGGTATAAGCAGATGAGCCTTCTTCACGAATGTTAAGGTACTGATTTGCACCAACTTTTGATGTATAACCGATGTAAATGGTTGGTTCATCCTCACTGTTCAGTTTCTTTTTGGTAATCCGATACTGATTGCCTTCGCTGGTAATGTCAAAGATATATTCTTCGGAAGACTTTTCTGTGTATTTTCCAAGCAGCGCCATATCTACTTTTCCGTTGGAAACATCATCGACAGGAACCCTGGACTCGTAGGGACAACCCGTTAAAATGAAACCGAGAGCGCCAATGAATGCTATAAATCTGAAGGCTTTCATCTGTTTCATAACTCTGTTAAAGCGGCTTCGGTTACGGGTGATTTTTTGCATTGTTTTGGGTTTTTAGTAGAACTGAAGGTCAAACCTGATTTTGAAACCGGAAGAACCGGGTAAGTTGATTTTGGAGAGCTTTTAAGACCTCAGGGTTCTTTTGAGTTAACTGAATACTGCCACATCAAGGTTTGTATTTCAACCAGATACGAACCACTTCAATAACAACTAATTCATCGGTAAGGTTTCGCATCGCATTTAATGCCTACAGGGTAATAACTCAAAAAATTAACTATAGCATTGATAAACAGATATATATACTGGTTGAAAAATATTGGTAAACAGCGTTACCGGATTCAAATTAAAGCCAATCTGACTGAAATCCCAAACAATCAGGCAAACAGAATCTGCAAGTTATTGTACTTTTCATATGTCAAGAGATGAACAGGCTACTGAATGATATTCTGACAGGACAAACTTGTCGATGGACCATTATACTGCTGACAGAAAAAATCAAAAAAGCCCATAACAGAATATGTTACAGGCTTATATCGGGAAAAATGCTGAGGTTATTCTTTGATCATTTTTATTTGTGCAGAATGTTTTCCGGTTTTTAAAACAGCATAATACAATCCCGAAGGCAGGTTTGCATTTTCAAAAGTCACCTGATGATTTCCGGCAGCAGTGAACCCGTTGACCAAAGTACTGATTTCTCTGCCCAGCATATCGTACATCCGGATGGTTACCAGATCTGACTCATTCACTGAGTAATTGATGGTGGTAGATTGTGAAAACGGGTTGGGGTTATTTTGCTGAAGTTTCGCCAGTGAAACGGATTCTGCAGGCCCGGAAATCGAGGTTATAACGGTCGAAATGGGTTGACGGTAAAGACCACCGGAGGTATTGCTGTTTTTCGATGAGGCTGTAGCAATAAATAAATCGGTTGCAGAAGTTGTGGCGGCAATAATTTCGCCCGGAGTAACCAGACTTGTAAAATTAATGAAGTCGTTTGTGACATAGGAACTTTCCCCCAAAAAGAAGATAGCAGCCTGCCCGGAATTGTAATCAATGGCAAATGTAAGTGTGTTAAATTTCACATCTTCAATCAGTGGTGACCAGCTTTGCCCCAGATCACTTGACATAAAGGCTCCGTCATGAGTGGTGATAAGGGTTAAGGTATTGAGTACCATCGAAGCTGTCACAATGAGCTGGTCGCCCGAAAGGCCATTGTTTCCCACTGTCCAGGTGGCAAACTGATTTTGGGAAAAATAGATGCCATTGTCAGTGCTCAAAGCCCAGGTGTCTGTATCGTCGCTGTAACCACTTAAACCATTGATATTTAATGCATCACCACTTAAACCACTATTGGCGGCATTCCAAACAAGATTTTCATTATCGGGGGCCGTAAACACACCCTGATTGCGGGTTCCAACAACCCAGAGTTCTTCCACATCATCTGCTTTTCCAAAGTAGGTGATATCGGTACTGGGTAGCCCCGTACCTGTGGCATTGATGTATTGTCCGTTTCCGTTGATAATGCCTCCCACAAAAGGCCCTCCCTGAGTACCCACCAGGTAAGGTTCATCGGTTGTGGCTCCGAAAATATAATTGATATTTTTATTGGGCAGGTCACCAGAAACATCAGACCAGGAATCTCCTGAATCGGATGACACGAATATTCCATCCCCATTGAAACCTGCAAACAATGTGCCTTCCATGCCCGTGAGGGCAACAACAGGCGTGGTGGCACTTTCAACCGGAATGGGTATCCATTGGCTATATCCTGTGGTTGCCAATAAAAGAACAGAAATAATGAGTAAGTTTTTTTTCATGTTTATAATTTTTAATGATTAATGATTGGTGCATTAAATCAACAACAGGCGCGCAGACAAAGTTTGATGTATTTTTGGCATCTATAACGTATATTGAACCATTATTATTAATTTATAGTATTGTAAAACAAGTTGTTAACTATGCGTTGGGTTGAATATCGGCACTAAAATATACCGAGTAGCAGGTATTTAAATACGTATAAATACATAGACTCAGGGAATAGCTGACAGGCACAAAAGAATACCAGGCTGTCGGGCTCACAAAATTAGGCAGATTCTGCAGCAGGATGGAGAATCCGGTTTTTGGTACATGCATAAAATCAATCCGAAATAAGTATCCCGGTTCAGATAAGTGAGGGGAGCCCGGCCCGTGGCATGTCAGGAAAATTTGAATTTGTTTACAGCCGCCTTATCAGAATTAATCCACCGTAACCACCGGCCAGGGTTGGGCGGTTTCCCAGGCGCCTCGGGTAAAGTCGGGGATATCTACACTGCTGCTGCGGTTCACCAGCGATTGTTCACTCAGCGGAACAATGCATGACCAGGCAGCGGCATCGTAAACATCCTGGTCGAGCGGCAAGCCGTTGCGCAGGCAGTAAATGAGGCGGTAATCCATTATAAAGTCCATGCCACCATGGCCACCGACCTGTTTTGCTTTTTCACCTATCTGATTAACCAGTGGATGTTCATATTCCGACCTTAGTTTCTCGAATTCTTCAGGTACGAGATAGGTGTGTGCATTGGGTTCAAGGGCGATGGCTGGTTTGGGCCACTTGCGGGCCATCCCTTTGGTTCCGCTGATCAGGTGCAGACGGTTGTAGGGTCGCGGGCTGGTGGTATCGTGCTGCACCATCAGCGTGCGGCCATTTACTGTACGAATCAGCGTGGTGTTCATATCGCCAAGCTGATAAGTCTGAATGGCTTCAGGCGAACCAGGGCCGAATTTTTCAGCTGCAAAAAGACTCAGTCCAGCCTGTTTTGTTGACATGGAAGTGAGGTAATCGAAGCGGTCGCCGCGGTTTATGCCCATGATTTGTGCGATCGGGCCCAGACCATGAGTAGGGTAGAGGTTACCATTGTGCTTTTTACTGTGTTCGAGCCGCCAGAAGTTGTAATATCCTCCTTCGCTCTGTTTGAGAAATTTGAGTTCCCTCAGATCGTGAATATATGCCCCTTCAGCATGGAGAATCTCGCCGAAAACCCCATTGCGGGCCATATTCAGGGTAGCCAGTTCAAAAAAGTCGTAACAGCAGTTTTCAAGCATCATACAATGACGTTGGGTCTCTTCGGCTGTATCGACCAGTTGCCAGCATTCTGAGAGGGTAAGGGCGGCGGGTACTTCAAGGGCTGTGTGTTTCCCGTTTTTCATCGCATATACCGCTATTGGTGTATGCAGGTCCCAGGGGGTACAGTTGTATACCAGATCTACATCTTCCCTTTCACACACTTTCATCCAGTCGGTTTCGCCCATGTATTCGGCTGCTGGCGGATGGCCGGCCCCGGTGATTTTTTTATTGGCTTCTTTAACAAAACCGGGAACCAGATCGCAGACAGCGGTAATTTTTACACCTTCAATCAGCAAAAGGCGACGGACAGCATCTTCACCGCGCATGCCCAGGCCAATGATGGCAATTCTCACGGTGTTCAGAGGTTCGCAGCGCAGGCCCATTACCGGTTTCCCCTTGCGCACAGGGGGATCAGCGGCAGGCATATAACCATTGTCGGATAAATCTGTAGCAAGGGCATTACCCAGAGAACCCAATCCGAGCGCTGCAGTTCCCAGGGCAGCAAGTTTCAGAAAGTCGCGCCGTCCGTTGTTTTTCTTCATAGATGTTGCTTTATACAGGCAAATATAAAGAAATCAGACCATCAGGCTTACAGGAAAACAGACAAGAAATATGCAGTAAAAAACTGAATTGTCATTTCCACTCAAGGGTTTCGAGCAGATGGAGGACATCGGCTTTGATGAAATCGATGACCGGGGCCAGGGAATCATTGTTGGGCAGGACACTGAAATACAGGGCACCCCTGAGAAAATGACCTGTGCTGTCGGTCACGTAAAACTGATAGGGTGAGGCAGCTCCCGAACCACGGATGTCGTAGATAAGTCCGAAAACCCTGCGACCGGCATTTTCAATACGTACCTCTTCTATGGCAGAAGCTTTGGGTATATGTTTGACAACCAGGGCGTGGGCATCTTCAGTAAATACGGAAAGATTGTTTTTTACCGGCTTATAACTCAGGTGGAGCCGACCTTTAAAACGGGGAAAATCAACGTTAATCCAGTTTGCTTCACCGGGAGCGTTGGGGTCCCGGGTGATGCTTGCATACACCGGATATTGAAAACTATACGGAAAAATGCTGTCGAGGATCTGATATTTTTTTTCAGGCAGATCAATCCTGAAATAGCCTTCAGGTTTTGGGGCGGGAGTCTCGCTGCAAGAAGCAAGCAAAAGGGAGAACACTAAGCCGGCAAAACCGGGGATGGCTGACCTGAGAAGGGAGTTTTTAAAGTTCATTTAACCGGATTAAGGCAACAATCAGTTACAGGAGAACACCTCAATTGTTCTGATCAATGATCACCCTGATTTTTTTAATACGTCTCTTATCAACGGTTTCAGCCTGAAAAACGTATTTATCGAAACGGAATTTCTCACTGGTTTCGGGAATTTTACCAGCCAGTTCAAGCATCAGGCCGGCCAGGGTATCTGATTCCCCTTTGGCTTCATCAAAAATCCGGTCTTCAATTCCCAGCAGTTTGCAGAAGTCATTCAGCAGGGTTTTTCCTTCGAAAATATAGTTGTTGTCGTCGATTTTCGAATAATGAATGTTGTCACTTTCTGAGTCAAATTCATCGTTTATTTCGCCGACTATTTCCTCAAGGATATCTTCCAGCGTGACGATTCCTGAGGTGCCCCCGTATTCATCAACCGCCACGGCAAGGTGAATTTTTTTGGCCTGGAATTCCTGAAGCAGGTCGTTGATGCGCTTGTTTTCAGGAATAAAAAATGCCGGACGCTGCAGTTGCTGCCAGTTGAAGTCGTCACTTTGGTTGAAGTGGGGAAGCAGGTCCTTGATGTAGAGAATTCCGGTTACATGATCAAAATTCTCATGGTACACAGGAATGCGCGAGTAGCCTGAGTCGAGAATGATACCCATCAGCTTGATGTAGGATGTGTTGTCATCGACGGCAGTAACATCAATTCTCGGTCTCATGATTTCACGGACAGAGGTATCGCCGAATTTTACGATTCCTTTCAGGATTTTCTTTTCTTCTTCGGGGGTTTTGTTGTCGGACGTAGTAAGTTCAAGCGCTTCGGAAAGGTCATCAATGGATATTTCATGGCCTTTTCTGGCAATCCGCTTGTCGATAATGGAAGTTGACTGAACAAGTACTGAACTGAGGGGATAAAAAATCCTTCGCATGATCAGCAGGGGTTTGGCCATAAATCTGGCGAAAGATCTTACGTTTTGAGACGCATATATTTTTGGCATGATTTCGCCGAAGAGCAGCAGCAAGGCAGTTACAACGATCACCTGAATAAAAAAACCCATCAGAGGTGATCCTGAAAAATCGAATAACCCAGCCATAACATAGGACGAAAGAATCACAATGGAAACATTTACAAAGTTATTGGCAATAAGGATGGTGGCGATGAGTCTTTTGGGTTTCTCCAGCAGGTGAATAATCAGTTGATTGGTTTTGTTGTTAGAATTCCGGATGTCGTTCAGTTCTGCCGGGCTGAGCGAAAACATGGCAATTTCCGAACCACTGATGGCTGCTGAGAGCATGAGTAATACAACGATTAGCAGGAGGCTGATGATGATACCGGGAGTAACAGGTCCGGAGTATATGTTGAGCAAAGCTCCCCACAACTGCAAAGAGGGTTCTAAATCGGGGTCTGCCAAAGTATTATTGTTTTAAAGGCCTGATAGTTAATATCAATGACGCAAAGATAAAAAAAAGCAATATTACCGCAATGTTAAGTTTGAAGGCAGAAAACCAGAGAGTTAATTGCTGGTATTTACACAACGATAAATGCATTCGGCGATGTTTTCAATTTCCGGGAAAAAGAAAGCAGCTATGGGTCTATTTATATTCCAGTACTTCGATTTCTCCTTTCATGACGCCGATGGCATTCATGGCAAGTGCATCAACATCGTCTTCGTCGGGATAAATGGCGATCTGGGCAATTTTTTCGATTTTCCGGGTTACATGCTCGGTGAAGAAACGCTGGTGAAAGAGGTCGCCGGAGAGGATGATGGCATCAGGTTTACCTTCGAGTACCGTGCACATGGCACCAACCTCTTTGGCTACCTGATAGGCCATGGCATACATAATGAAGGAGGCTTTTTCATCGCCATCAATAATGCGTTTTTCAATGGTATTCAGGTTGTTGGTACCCAAATAGGCATATAATCCGCCCCTGGCAGTGATCATTTGATGAATTTCCTGTTCAGTATAGTTTCCGCTGAAGCAAAGCCTGATGAGGTCACCGGTGGGAAGAGTTCCGGCACGTTCCATGGAGAAGGGTCCATCACCGTCGAAAGCCTGGTTTACATCGATAACTTTGCCAGATTTATGGGCCCCTACCGAAATACCGCCCCCTCCGGCATGAACAACAAGCAGGTTTAACTCTTCATATTTGCGGCTGATGGATTTGGCATATTTCCGGGCAACGACTTTCTGATTAAGGGCGTGAAAAACCGATTTCCGTTCGAAGAGCGGATGGCCGGAAATGCGGGCGACGTCTTCAAGTTCATCAACAACCACCGGATCAGCGATGATAGCCCTGGCATTGGTGAGGGCAGCAATATCCGAGGCAATGATACCGCCCAGGTTGGTTGCATGCATTCCCATCACACCTTTCAGCAGATCTTCACGCATCAGCTGGTTGACTTCATATACCCCCGATTTAACAGGTTTTATCAAGCCTCCTCGGGCAACCACAATCTGGAGTTTATTAACATTGATGTCGTTGTCTTTCAGTTCCTGAAGTATGGCTTTTTTGCGCATTTCCACCTGCCCGGGTATACTCCCGCAGGCAGCAAGCTGCTCGTCGGTGTATTTAATGGTTTTCAGAAAACACATTTTTGAGTCCTTGTAAACCGCAATCTTCGAAGAAGTGTTTTTGGGGTTGATAACCAATACAATGCCGAGTGTCATAGGATGAAAATTAAAAATGTAAAGTTAAAAAGTTTCAGTAATTCAGCAGCAGTCGTGAGGATTTCTATCACTTTGCCAGCAGGGAAACGATCTTTTCAAGATAAACCGCATCGGTTTCATCAAAGGAGTTAAGATCCTTGCTGTCAACATCGAGCACAGCAATTATTTCACCCGCGTTGTTGCGGACCGGAACAACAATCTCACTCCGTGATCTGGAGTCACAGGCAATGTGTCCGGGAAACAGGTGTACGTCAGGCACAACGATGGTTTCTCTTTGTTCAACGGAAGCAATACAGACACCTTTACCTTCGAGAATCTGGCAGGCAGCCGGGCCCTGGTAAGGCCCGACAATCAGTCTCTTTCCATCAACCCGGTAAAATCCGCACCAGAAAAAGTAGTCCATTTTATTGTAAAGAATGGCTGAAACGGTAGCCATTGCGGCGGTAATGTCAGGGCTTTTGACCAATAAATCCTTGATCTGGGTGCAAAGCCTGAGGTAACGTCCTTCCTTTTTTCCTTTTTCCATAAACGGATAATTTTGGTTCTATGACTGTCTATGAACGATTCAAAGTTAAACAAAACAACATGAATAACCATTTGGTTGCGTTCAGGCGCTGAATTATTGCAATGATATTTCAAAGGATACACATTCCCTGATCAAACGTTTGAAGATGAATAAAGATAGCAGGTCGGCTAACTGGTAATTAATTCGTACTTTTGCAAACCCAAAACAAACAACCGGAATGTAGATAACTGATTAATCATCCTAAAAACGGGAGGTCCGCATGATTGAAACCATTAAAATAGGTACGCTAAAGTGGCATCATATACTTGACCCCACCGATGATGATTTACAGTTTCTGAGGGATGAATTTCATTTTCACCCCCTTGATATTGAAGATTGCCGCAGCAGGACAAACCAGCGTCCTAAAATCGATATCTACGACGATTATTATTTTCTGATTCTCCATTTTCCCTATTTCGATCGCTGGAACAGATTTCTGAAAGTAAAGGAAGTTAAAATTTTCTGGGGAAGCGATTACATCATCACGATTGGCAAGTCGCACTGGGTGGTAAAAAACCTTTTCAACAGCGGACGCGAACCCGAAGATAATTACATGGTAAGGCAGGTAGGGACCAGTGATGCGCTCCTCTACAAAATCCTGGAACACCTGATGCTTGAATCACTTTCACTGCTGAGCAAACTCGGTGTTGAGGTTGAGTTGATTAACCGCGACCTGTTCAGCAAAAAAGCTGAACGAACCATTGAAAGAATATCGCTTACGCGGAAGAATATCATTCTGGTTAACACAGTGTTTAAGCCCCAGCTCAGGCTTTTCCATAAATTCGAATCCGGCGATATTGAAGGCTATGCCGAAAACATGGAGGAATACTGGGGTAACATTCTCGACTATTACCAGAAGATGTGGGATATGACCGAGGATTACCAGGAAATTGTTGAAGGCCTTTCAAAAACGTTTGATTCGCTGCAGACCAACCGTACCAACGAAATTATGAAAGTACTCACCCTGATTTCGTCCATCCTTCTTCCCCTTACATTCATCGCGAGCCTTTATGGAATGAATGTCAGCCTGCCAATGCAAAACGGGTCTTATTCATTCTGGTTACTGATGGCTACCATGATTCTTCTGGCTGGATCCATGATTTTCCTGTTCAAGCGGAAAAAGTGGATGTAATAAACAATTTCCGTTGAAAATCCGGGTTTTATTAAACTTGTCCGGTTAATATTTAGAAATAATTGCCTCGAAGTCAAACAGACAGGGCTGGCTTTGAGCCTTTGTGTCTTTATTGTGATCATGATAAAGTAAGCGTGATAATACTGAAGCTTTGAGGAATCTAGAGCAGTACAATACGTTGGCTTGGATCAAGTAATTTACAGGGCTGCCTTTTTGCACAGGCAGACAGGCCTGCTTGTTTGCTTGAGCAACAAGCAGACAAGCTCACCGAAGGTAATCTCATAAGTAATTCCAAAGTTTACCAGACAATATTGATTGTCAGTGTATATTACCGGCCCAGTTTTAGATAATATAAAAAGTTGTATATTTCAAGAAGGGGAATATGGTAATATATGCGAATAGACTAAGAATAATACTATGTGTGAATAATTATATTTAAGTATTCCAACGTGATCTGTAATCAATTTGAAAAATCAAGTAGTAATTAAATATTGTTTTAAAGAATTTTTCTGATAATTGTAGCTGATCGATCCGGTTAGATAATGATTCCGGAAGTATTAATGTGTGACCGGAGTTAAAAGAAGGATTAATAGTTGAATGGTGATTGAAATTGGAAAGATTTTCATGTAAAAAAATTTACATCAATAATTTTTTGGTGTTTGAGCCCTTTAGCAATTAATATTCAGATTATCAATACGATATATAAAATTTGGTATTTTTCCAGAACAGAACGAATCCCAGGCTATTATTTAGAATGAGTATAAATTATAAAAATGCAGACAATTTTTTATGCAATTTTAACACACAGAAAATCAGAGCATAAGAAGTTCAGCCAAAATTTGTTAGTTTTAATGGTCTGATATTCAATGATATAAAAGTATGTATAAATAATTTACACCTTGGGTTTTATTAACAATTTCAAATAAATCTATGTATAATACTGATAAATAACATAATAGGAAGTAATTACGGGGGCCCTAAATTGATAAAGCGAAAAAAATTATATACCAATAGGTATTTGTGTAAATAATATTTAAGCCTGGAAAAGTTGAAAAGATTTCATGAATGGAGTTCAGCAATGACCGTGAAAATTTTAATTATATGAAAATCAATAATTTAAATGGATAATCATTTAGCATTATGTAAACCTGTATATGTGAATATCCAGATAAGTATGGTTGATAAAGTGAGAATTTAACAGTTGTTAACAACTCCTTGTGTAAAACTTACAAATTGGCTTAAAATTAAACTAATATTATCTACCATATCTTTAAGTGTAAAAAATAGCAAACAACGACAGTAAAAAATTTGACAACCCTTTGAGCCAATTGTCAATGTCAGGAACCCCATTACACAACCTGAAATATTTAGCGGCAATCGGTTGCGAATGCGATTAAAAAAGCTGTCTTTGTAGTATTTTGATGGGGTTAGCATACACCAGAGACAGGTAGTTTGACCAATTACCTGTCCGATTGTCTTTTGAATTTTAATGAGCATCCCTTAATCAGGGGATGCCTTAAGGTATATAATAACAGGGGCAAAAACAAAGTTTATGGGCACAATTCTACACTCAGTAAACAGGCAGAAGTTTTCAGCAGCAGTGATCGCCAGAGGCGTGGCTGCTATTTCTGTTTTCATAGTAATGCTGCTTTCGGTTCAGCAAACCAAAGCACAAGCCACACTGCAAGCCGGAGGGGCAACCTCTGTGTGTGCCGGAGAAAGTACCAGCATCAATGTGGTTATATGCGGAGGTTATGCGCCCTGGACGGTTGTTTACACCGACGGAACCAACAATTACACAGTTACTGGTTACGACAGCAATTGTGACCCGGATACCGGGCCACTTGAAGGAGATCCTATCATTGTAACCCCGGCAGTTACGACTACCTACACGCTGGTGAGTGTTTCATTCGGTGATCCTCTGGTAGGCCTCTCTTTGCTGGAGGGATCAGTTACAATAACGGTTAACCCATTGCCCTCTTCCGTTGTTGTAGCTCCTTCGACCCGCCAATGCCCGGGGGTCAATTTCACCATCTCAGCTACAGCGACCAATGGCAGTAACTTTGAATTGTGGAATGCAGCCAACACAGTCAAAATAGCCGATCTGCCCTACTTGACATCTATTTCTGCCAATACAAACTACACTGTCAGGGCAATCAGCAATACAACGCCTGCCTGTACGACTTCAGTTGCCTACACCGTACTGCTTGAAAATACCCCGCCATCTATTACCTGCCCGGGTAATCAGACACTGAATCCAAATCCTGCTACCGGATGTTCGGCTGCCCTTCCCGATTACCGGAGCCTTGCCACAGTTTCGGATAACTGTACTGCTGCAGGGAGCATCACCATTTCCCAGTCGCCAGCCCCGGGAACAAGCATATCCGGACACAACACTACGCAACAGATCACCTTAACAGCAACAGATGCAGCAGGGAATCAGGCCAGCTGTAACTTCAATGTTACCTTGCTTGACAATGTGAATCCAACCATCAGTTGTGTGAGCAATCAAATCGTACCCGCTGGTGCCGGATGTACCTATACCCATTCGGGTACAGCCTGGAATCCTTCGGGAGCTGACAACTGTACTGTGGCTTCAGTTACCTTTTCAGCCAACAACGGAGCTTCTCCTGCTTCCGGTACCAGCCTCAACGGGGTGGTATTTCAACCGGGAACAACCACGGTTACCTGGACGGTTACCGATGGTGCAGGAAATACCGGTAATTGCAGTTTTGATGTTTCAATTGAAGATACAGAGGATCCCTCGATCACATTTTGCCCTGGCAACCAGACCGCTGCAACAAACAGCGGATTGTGTTCATATACCCACAGCGGAACCGCGTGGAATGTTACAGCCTCTGATAATTGTACTGTCGCATCAATCGTATATACTTTATCCGGAGCAACTACAGGAACAATAAATACCACATTGAACGGAGCAGTTTTTAATAGCGGTATCACTACAGTTTCTGTGCTTGTATCAGACGGAGCCTCACCAGCCAATACTACCAGTTGCAGTTTTACTGTAACTGTAACCGATGATGATGTTCCAACGGTTACCTGTCCGGCCAATATCGCTGTTGATACAGATGCTTCGGAATGTACAGCAGCAGTAACCATTCCTGCCATTACATTCGGTGACAACTGCAGCAGTCCGGTGCTAACCTGGAGTACAACCGGAGCCACCAACATAAACGGTAATGGTCAGCCCAGCACACAGACCTTCAATGCCGGAGTAACAACCGTAACCCTTACTGTTACTGATGGTGCACTTCTTACTGCAACATGTTCTTTTACAGTAACAGTCACTGACAATGAAGATCCTTCAGTAACCTGTCCGGGTAATCTGACAGCCAACAATGCTTCAGGGACCTGTTCAGCGAGTGTAACCATACCAGTTGTGTCTTTTGATGACAACTGTTCAGGTTCATCACTGTCGTGGAGCACAAGCGGGGCTACCAGCTTGAGCGGAAACGGTCAGCCCGGAGCTCAGACCTTCAATTCGGGTGTAACTACAGTGCTACTTACAGTAACAGATGCATCGTTGAATACAGCTAGCTGTAGCTTTACAGTAACGGTGAGCGATACGGAGGATCCTTCCGTTACCTGTCCGGGCAATATCACCGCTTCCAATGCGGTGAATCAGTGTTCGGCCAGTGTAACAATCCCCGCTATTGTATTTGGTGACAACTGCAGCGGTTCTGTGCTTTCATGGAGCACCTCAGGAGCGACTACACTCAGTGGAAATGGCCAACCCGGAGCCCAGACATTTAATGTTGGTACTACCACTGTGACATTAACAGTTACCGATGGTGACAACAACACCGCCACCTGTTCATTCACAGTTACGGTGAATGATACACAGGCACCGGTAATCAGCGGGTGCCCGGCCAACATTACCCGGACAGCCGGAGCCGGATCATGTACTGCCGCAGTCAGCTGGACCGAACCGACAGCGACAGATAACTGTACCCCAAGCGGAAGCCTGGTATGGACCAAGTCGCACACGCCCGGAACGGTTTTCAGTGTGGGAACAACCACAGTTACCTACACAGCAACGGATGGAGCCGGTAATGTGAGTGCGACCTGCTCCTTTACGGTAACCATCAACGACCTGGTGAAACCCGTAATCAGCAATTGCCCGTCGAACATTTCGGTTGGGACAGGTGCCGGTGCCACGACATGTAATGCCGTTGTAAGCTGGACCGAGCCCACTGCCACCGATAACTGTTCTGCACAGGGAAATCTTGTCTGGACAAAATCACATCTACCCGGATCAACTTTCCCGGTAGGTACAACAACGGTTACCTACACTGTTCAGGATGAATCAGGCAATGTGAGCAACCCTTGTATATTTAATGTTACGGTAACCGACAATACTCCTCCGGTGGCTGTTTGCAAGAATGCTACCCTTACACTGAACGGATCTGGACAGGCCACCCTGATTGCATCACAGGTAAACAATGGTTCATCCGACAATTGCACAGCTTCCGGAAGTCTGATACTTACCCTGAGTAAGACCAGCTTCAATTGTTCCAACATCGGAGCCAACACGGTAATCCTCACTGTCAGGGATGCTTCGGGAAATATAAGTACCTGTAGTTCTACAGTTACTGTAGTTGATAATCTGGCCCCCACCATCAGTGCCACACCTACGACTGTTAACAGCAGCAGAAATACCACTTCGGGTTTTTGTTATTATACCGTCGTAGGAACAGAGTTTGATCCGACAACCACCGACAACTGCTCAGGTGCTACTTTATCCTATTCAGTAAGTGGTGCAACCACGCTTAGTGGAACAGGTTCGCTCGCAGGAAAAAATCTGAATGTGGGAGCCAATGTGATTACCTGGACTGCAACCGATGCTTCGGGCAACACATCTTCTCCGGCATTTTCGTTTACCATTACAATTAATGACAATCAGGGGCCGGTAATCGTAGGTATCGGAAACCAGAACAGAGGAACCCAGAGCAATGCCTGTGGTTATACAGTGAGCGGTACTGAGTTTGATCCTACAGTAACCGACAACTGTTCGGGCAATACCACACTCAGTTGGTCGGTAACAGGAGCCACAACAGCAACCGGAACCAATACGCTCAATGGAGTGTTTATGAATAAAGGTGTAAATGTTATAACATGGACTGCAACTGATGGCACCAACAACAGCACGAGTACTTTCAGACTGACAGTAAATGATGACGATGCACCATACATCGAGCAGCTCCCGGACATTACTGTTGACATAAGCATTGGATGCGGAGCTGTGGTCAGCTGGACGGAGCCATTACATTCCGACAACTGTCCGGGTCTGATATTCAGTCAGGTGAATGGAATTGAATCAGGGGAAGAGTTCCCCGTGGGGACTACCATGGTTCGTTACCGTGCACTGGATGCTGCCGGTAATCAGGTTTTCATGAGTTTCAATGTAATAGTAAACGACCTCACACCACCGACCATTACCTGTCCGGCAGGCAGTCCGTTTGCCAGAAACACCGATAACGGATTCTGTTTCTATACCGTTCAGGGTGCAGAATTTAATCCAATAACCAGTGATGGTTGTCCGGTAACAGCAATCAACTCGTTTGACTCAACAAACACATTAACCAATAAGCTGCTTCCGGCCGGAACACATACCATTGAATGGACAGTGACCGACAGTTCCAACAACACCTCAAGTTGTACCATAGTAGTTGTTGTTACCGATAATCAGAATCCGACCTTTAATCAACCTGCCGTGGGTCCGCATTCAAAAGGGACTGACCCGGGACAATGCTATTATACCATTCCGGATATCACCTATGATGTTACCAATGTACTTGACAACTGTAGTGTGAACCCTGCTGCTTTTATTATTACCAACAATGGAAGCACCTTCCTTACAGGAACCAACAGTCTGGCAGGAGTTCAGCTTCCCAAGTCAGCTTTCCCTTATATCATCACCTGGACGGTAACAGATGTAAACGGAAATATAACCACAGCAATTCCGGTTACCATATCAGTTTCAGACAACCAGATGCCTCAGTTCATCTGTCATGGAAATGAGATACGTACAGCTCCGGGAGGCGGATGTTCCTATACCATTGTAGGAACAGAATTTGACCCCAGCAGTTTGTCAGACAACTGTGACGATTCCGGAGATCTTGAACTGGAATATTTCATCAATGGGGTAAGCGGAGGTGCTTCCACCACCATGGCAGGCAATGTCTTAAATGCCGGAGCCAATACCATAGTATGGACAATCACGGACGGCGCCAGCAATACCAACACATGTACCTTTGTTGTTACGGTTAACGATGTGGTAGCTCCTTCATTTACTTCAACAATCGGAGACCAGACACGGAATGCTCCTGCAGGGGTATGTTATTATACAGCCTCGGGCACCGAGTTTGATCCAGCAGTTACTGACAACTGTCCCGATCCGGTTCTTATCAACAACCAGAATGCATCAAATACCCTCAGTGGATTCGAATTCCCGGTGGGGATAACGGTAGTAGTATGGACCTTGAGTGATGCCTCCGGAAATACTGTAACCCAGCAGTTTGAAGTGGAAGTACTGGATGTTACGGCCCCAACCTATGACCTGACGGCCAATACCACCAGGGATGCCTCTTCAGGCAACTGCAGTTACATGGTATCCGGAACGGAATTTGACCCCCAGCTTGTTGATGATAATTGTACTGAAGACAATCTGTATATACGTAACAATTATAACAATTACCGTTCGCTGAATTACGCTGTATTCCCGGTTGGAACCACTGAGGTTATCTGGACGGTCAGGGACTTTTATGGTAATACCAACACCCAGACCATGAATATTACGGTAGTTGACAACACCGATCCGGTAATCAATTGCCCGGTCAATTATTATGTAAGGGTGGTTGATGACGGACAAAACTACTACACGGTTGGTGCCGGTGAGTTCCGCCCGGTTGCAACAGACAATTGTGCAGTAGCTTCTTACCTGAACGATTATAACAGTTCAGGAACACTTACCGGAGAACAACTGCCGGTGGGTACAACAAACATAACCTGGACCGCCACCGATGCTTCCGGGAACACAACGACCTGTACACTAAGTGTGATTGTGGTATCAGAATTATATCCACCCATTACCTGTGTAGGAGATCAAAGTGTAAACAATACCAATGGAGACTGCAGTTATACTGTCTCCGGCCCGGGATTTAATGCAACTTCGACATCGCCGCTGGCGTCTTTAACCCATAATGTTCAAACTTCGAATTCAGGAGCAATTCCATATGCGCCAGGCAACACCACGCTGAACGGAGCCATTTTCCCGGTAGGTACTACATTGGTTACCTGGACAGCAACACAGGAGATAAATGGTACTACCTATACCAATACCTGTAGTTTCTACGTGACGGTTGTTGATGATGAGGACCCTTTGATTCAGGCTCCAGCAGATATCAACACAACCACCAATTCGGGATGTTTTGCTTACGGAGTTTCACTGGGTACACCGGTGACTTCGGATAATTGTGGTATTTATACCACCTGGAATAATGTTGGAAATTACTACAGCTATTGGGGTTTCCCGATAGGTTCAACCACCATTACTTGGTATACAGAAGATATTCACGGAAATATCAGCAGCGATAATCAGATCATTACGGTAACCGATGACGATGCCCCCGCACTGAGTTGCCCGGGTTCATTGTGCCGTCAGCAAGACTACAACCAGACGTATTATACTGTACGTGATCACGAATTTGATCCATATTATATATATGAGTGTTCAGGTATTCAAAGCCGCACCTATAGTTTTAATGGCGGGCCGGCGGTTACTGCCAATACACTGGCCGGAGTTCAGGTACCCAACACGGTGACCACCATCACTTGGACGATTACTGACAATGCAGGTAATTCATCCAGTTGTACAATCAATATTGATATCCGCTCTTCTGATCCGCCTCCTGTTACCTGCCGTGGAAACCAATACAGAAATACCGATAGCAATGTTTGTTCATATACTGTACAGGGTTCAGAATTTGATGTGAGCAGTACTCAATCATCTCCTGCTGTAACTTTAACACACAACATACAAACGACTGATCCCGGAACATTGCCTTATGCCCCATCATCAACTACACTGGCCAATGCTGTTTTCCCCGGTGATGCGACAACAACGGTAATATGGACAGCTACCGAGGGATCCAATATGAACGAATGCTGCACCTATACTGTTACTGTAGAGGATAATCAGGTTCCATCAGTTACCTGGCCAGAGAATTTGACTGTGAATGTAAATTCCGGCAGTTGCCAGGCAACAGGCGTATCGGTAGGATCTCCGGTTTTATCAGATAACTGTACAGCCAGTGGCAGTATTTCTGCAACAAGGTCTCCTTCAGGGACTACGTTTGACATTGGAACCACAAATGTTTACTGGACAGTTCATGATGGCAACGGTAATTATATTTATCACACACAAACCGTTACGGTTGTTGACAACATTGCACCAACCATAAATTGCCCCGCAACAACCTATTACCGGGAATATGACAATCTTGAGGTTAATTATTATACTGTTCTGGGGGATGAGTTTGAGCCCACCCCTTCGGATAATTGCGAGATACAGTCATATATCAATAACCTGAACGGAAGTTCTACCCTCAATGGTACCCAACTGGGTATCGGCGACCATGCCATTACATGGACAGCCACAGATCTGAGTGGGAATACAGCTACCTGTGTGGTGAATATAACGATTGTGGATTCATTTGACCCCCTGCTTGATTGCCCCGGGAATGCTTCGTTTAATACCGGTGCCGCCAATTGTGATTATACGATCGGTAATGATGCGCTGAATCCCGAATGGGAAAATGAAGCAATTATCAGCGGCCGTACCCTGACCCATGATGTGCAGACTGCCAATTCATCGTTGAGGCCTTATGCACTTTCAAATTCTACCCTGAACGGAGCTGTTTTCGCTACCGGAACCACTACCGTAACCTGGACCGCAAGCCAAACCATCGGAGGTGTTACTTATACAGATGACTGCGTATATAGTGTTACCGTTGTAGATGCCGAGGCACCAGTAATGGATCTTCCTTTCGATGATGTAACCTTCAATGTTGATCCAGGGGAGTGTTATTCATCCCAAACCCCTGATTTCCCAACGGCTACCGACAATTGTACCCCATCGGGCAGTATCACAATAAGCAATGATCTGGCATTGGTAATGCCGTTTGATATTGGCCCCAACAATGTAAGGTGGACCTTTACCGATGCCAGTGGCAATACTGCAATACATACGCAGGTTGTGACTGTTGTTGACAACGAAGGGCCGGTGATTACGAATTGCCCTGTGGCAGATATTACAGCCGTTTCGCAGGGTGAGGATTGCACTGCCATTGTAAGCTGGCCCAACCTGATCGCCACCGATGATTGTTCCGGGGTAAAGAGTTTTACCTCAACACATTCTCCCGGCCAGTTGTTCCCTGTGGGAACCACAGTAGTTACTTATACTGCAACTGACAATGCCGACAATGTTTCAACCTGTGTATTCAATGTAGTAGTAACCGACACGCCGCCAAGCATTACCTGTGTAGGAGACAAGACAAGAAATGCCAATTCAGGCACCTGTGCTTATGTTGGACTCGGCAATGAATTTGACCCTGTAAATTTCGACGACAACTGTTCTGCACCATCTGTAACCTGGAGTTATACAGACCCTGAAACATTGAATCTTGTTACTGGTTCGAACTCGCTTTCGGGAGTCTCGATTAACAGAGGATTTAATAATGGGCCAGGAACCGGGGTTATTCCCATTACCTGGACTGCAACAGACGAAAACGGGAATTTTGCCACCTGTTCGTTTACCCTTACCATTCTCGACGTAGAGGGCCCGGTAATTACCGTACCAGGAAACCAGACACGCCCTACCGATCTGCATCAGAATTATTATACGGTTCAGGGAACTGAATTTGATGATGTGATTGCTGTTGACAATTGCGGTATCGTGACTAAACTTGAGAATATTTATGGCGGTACTTCGTTTGCCGGTCAGATACTACAGATGGGTGAAAATGAACTTATCTGGACAGCAGAAGATGACAGCGACAATGAAAGCTCTGCCAGTTTCTTTGTTTACATCATTGACACTGAAGCACCAAGAGTTTTTACCCTTCCACAGAATATTACTGCTTCAGTACCCAGCGGATGCTCAATGGCGATGAATTACACCCCTCCCGTAATTGTGGACAACGTTACTACGAACCTGACATTAACTTATACACCGGATTATGCAGTTCCCGGATATATTTTTCCAGTAGGAGTGACACCTGTAACGATATCAACGGTTGACGAAGCAGGAAATGCCTTCAGTTATACCTTTAATATTACTGTACTGGATGAAATAGCACCTACTCTTGATTGTCCGGTGGGTGATCCCGGAAATCTCTTTACCCGCTCAACCGACCCTGGTGAACCGTATTATACAGCCATCAATGTTGAATTCAACCCAACGGCTTACGGCGACAATTGCGATTTTGAGCTCACCAACGACTGGAACAACAGTACCACCCTTACGGGAGAGCAATTTGAAATAGGCACGCATGAGGTTATATGGACGGTTACTGATTCCAGCAACAACGTTACCTCCTGCACCATAATAATTGAAATTGAAGATAATGAAGACCCAACAATTGAGAATTGCCCTCCTGAAACTGTTGCAAAAAACAGCGATCCCGGAGAGTGCTATTATACAGTTCCCGGTTCAGAATACGATCCTTACGGATTTGACGACAATGATGATGTGTGGAAACTCACCTATCAGATAAACTCAGGATCAGAAGTAGGTTTAGATTTGCTTACTTCGCTGGTAGGGGTTGAATTGCCGGTAGGAACAGATGTAATAACCTGGAGGCTTTACGACATGAGTGGCAATGTGAATGCCACATGTGTAACTACTTTTACAATTACTGACCCCGAACCTCCTGTGGTGTTGACGGTTGGCACACAAACCCGCTCAACCGATGCCGGACAGAATTACTATACTTCCAATCCGTTGACCGATGCAGCGTGGGATCCGGTGATTACCGACAACTGCGAGGTAGATGTGATTACCTATACCATTGATGGCGGAACACCAGTAGGAATTGATGAGACAACCTCGATTATGGGAGTTCAGTTTGGCATAGGAACCCACACTGTGGTCTGGAGTGCCACCGATATACATGGTAACGGACCAGTTACCGGCAGTTATCAGGTCATTATTACCGACGATGAAAATCCGACTGCTGTTTGTAATCCGGTAACAATTGATCTGGATGCAACCGGGAATTACACCCTGGATGAAGATGATATTGCCGCCATAGGAGCCGGATCCAATGATCCCGGTGGTCCGGTTACCCTTTCTGTCAGCCCAGAATCATTCGATTGTGCTGATACAGGGACCAATACGGTAACCTTAACGGTTACCGATGGCAGTGGTAACACGGCTACCTGTAATGCTGAGGTTACAGTTCAGGACGTTACACCGCCAACAGCAACATGCACGAGTGCTACCTTAACGCTGGATGCCCTTGGCCAGGCCGTTCTTAATCCGGCCAGCCTGAATGCCGGTTCGGCTGATGCCTGCGGTATAGCCGGATACGCAGCCAGCCAGACTATTTTTGATTGCAGCGATGTAGGAAACCATACCATTACGCTAACTGTAACCGATAACAACGGTAATACCTCAACCTGCGATGCCTCAGTCACCATTGTTGATAATACTGCTCCCAATGCTGTTTGTAATCCCATAACTGTTTCCCTTGATGCTACAGGAAACTGGGTACTGACGCAGGATGACCTGAATGCCATTTCGGCCGGATCGGCTGATAACTGTGCCTCAACGCTTACCGTTACCGTAACACCCAATACATTTGATTGTTCGGATATCGGAGCCAATTCTGCCACCGTAAGGGTTACCGACCCGGGTGGACAGTTTGATGAATGTACCACAACCATTACCGTTGAAGACAATTTACCTCCTGTTGCCCGTTGTCAGAATATCACGGTGAACCTTGATGCTACCGGAAATGCTGTAATAGCAGCAACAGACATTGACAATGGTTCAACCGACAACTGCGATGCATCACCTGCACTGAGTATTGATGTTTCCTCATTCACCTGTGCCGATCTTGGCTCCAATACTGTAACCTTAACGGTAACTGACGACAATGGTAACTCGTCAACCTGTACTTCTACTGTAACCATTGCAGACGATATAGATCCGGAAGTTACCTGTCCGGTATCCAATCAGACGGTTGGTACAGATACAGATGTTTGTACCTATACGCATTCCGGGACATCCTGGGATGCCTCAGCAACCGACGGTTGCACCACCATTGCCAGCCTGACTTATACCCTTTCTGGGGTAACAACCGGCACTGGTACTTCCCTTGATGGAGTCATCTTCAACAGGGGAGTAACGACTGTGACCTGGACAGCCACCGATGGATCGGGAAATACAGGCAACTGTTTTTACACCGTTACTGTAAACGACAATCAGAATCCGGATGCAGTTTGCCAGAATATCACAGTTCAGCTGGATGCCGGTGGAAGTGCCGCCATCGTGGCTGCCGATGTGAACAATGGTTCGGACGACAATTGCGGAATACAAAGTCTGGCAGTAAGTCCGAACAGCTTTGATTGTGATGATCTGGGTGCCAATACAGTAACATTAACAGTCACCGATCTCAGCGGAAATACTTCTACCTGTGAGGCAACGGTCACCGTCGAGGATAACATTGATCCGGTTGCTGCATGCACACCCATAACCATTTCTCTGGAAGCTGATGGTGACTACACCTTGTCTGTTGCGAACATCAACGCAATTTCAGCCGGTTCAAGCGACAACTGTGATATAGCAACCCGTGTGGTAAGTCCAAATACCTTTGATTGTTCGGATATTGGTTCAAATTCAGTGGAACTTACAATAACCGATGATGCCGGAAATACCAGTACTTGTACAACGACTGTAACTGTAGAAGACAATACTGACCCGAGTGCTGTTTGCCAGGACATTACAGTCCAGTTAAATTCATCGGGATCGGCGACCATTACAGCCAATGACATTGATGATGGCTCAACCGATGCCTGTGGAATTGCTTCTCTGGTTGCAAGTCAGACCAGTTTTGATTGCCTTGACCTGGGAAATAATACTGTAACCCTTACTGTAACCGATAACAATGGGAATGTTTCCACCTGTACATCAACAGTAACTGTACAGGATCTGATTGCCCCTTCATTTGGTGCAACTTGTCCGGGTAACCAGTCAGTAACAACAGATCCCGGAGTCTGTACCTATACCCATTCAGGAGTATCCTGGAATCCGTCTGCTACCGACAACTGTACATTATCCGCGTTAACATATTCCGCAAACAACGGAGCATTGCCGGCAACGGGGGTTTCATTGAACAATACTGTATTCCAGAACGGAGTTACTACCGTAACCTGGACGGCCACCGATCAATCGGGCAACAGCCAGACGTGTGTCTTCACGGTAACGGTTACCGACGATGAAGACCCGCTTGCAAACTGTCAGGCATATACAGCTCCGCTGCTTCGCAACGGCGAGGCTGTTGTAACGCCAGCCAATATTGATAACCTTTCTTCCGACAACTGTGGAATTGTAACTTATGAAATCTCAAAAACCGGAGGAGCCGGGACATGGGCTTCATCCATTACTTATACCTGTTCAGATATAGGAACCCCAACATCGTATCTGCGCGTAACCGACGCTGCCGGAAGAACGGCTACCTGTTCCAGCACCATTACTGTAGTTGATCAACAGGCTCCAACCCTTGATGACCTGACCGACCGACTTGAGGTAACCGACAACGGCGTATGTACCTATACACACAATGATAACTTATGGAATCCGACCGATAACTGTGATTCAAGTCCTACCATCACCTATACATTAAGCGGGGCAACCACAGTAGTTACTCCACCCAATACAACACTCAACGGGCAAGTGTTTAATCAGGGAACCACAACGGTAACCTGGACCGTAGCTGATCATGCCACGGTACCCAATACTGCCACGGTAACCTTTGATGTGGTGGTAACAGACAACCAGAATCCTGTGGTAAACTGCCCGTCGAATATTACACAGAATGTAGGCAATCCGGGAGATCTGAGTGTAGTAGTATCGGGTATACCGGATGCAGTTTACAGTGATAACTGTGCAGTGACCCAATTAACCTATGCCTTAAGCGGAGCAACAACTTCCGCCCACCAGGGGGGGGGCATTAATCAGTTGAACAGTGCAACCTTCAACGTAGGAACCACAACCGTCACTTACATTGCTTACGATGCTGCCGGTAATTCACATACCTGTACTTTTACAGTTACCGTGAATGCGCTGCCCTCCGGAGCCGTAACTGTAACTGGAGGCCCGGTTGAGACTTACGAGAATCAGGCTCAGGGGCCCGATTCGTTTACCGTAGTACTGCCAGCTGCTCCAACAGGAGATGTATGTATTATTGCTACAAGCAGCGACAATACTGAAGCAATTGTAGATACTGACAATACCCGTCCGGGAGCGGCTACAACCAAGACCATTTGTTTTGATGAAACCAACTGGGATATTCCGCAAACCATTTATGTATTCGGCGTTGATGATCTGGTTGATGATGATGATATTGCATACAATATTGTACTTTCAATAGACCCGGTCAATACGGATGAAGGCTCAGGTTATTACAATGCAAATCCCGATGATGTTGCCGGCACCAATATTGACAATGATGTTGCCGGAATTACGGTTACACCGGTAGATTCCCAGACTACTGAAACCGGTCAGACCGGTACTTTCACCGTAGTACTTGATACTGAGCCAACAGAAACAGTTACCATTACGCTTTCAAGTGATGATCTAACCGAAGGTGATGTAACCTCTGCAACCACACTCACCTTTACCCCGGCCAACTGGAATGTGGCCCAAACCGTAACGGTTACCGGTATCGATGAATTCATTGTTGATGGGGATGTTGCTTACGATATTGTTACCAGTGCCGCTTCTTCAGCCGATCTGAAGTACAACAATATGGTGGTTGATGATGTTACCATGACCAATATTGATAACGATGTTGCCGGTTTTATTGTCACTCCAACTTCGCTGACTGTAAGTGAAAACGCAACCACAGCCACCTTTACCATCGTGCTTACCAGTATGCCTGCTACCGATGATGATAATTATGTTGTGGTAGTAAACGTTGCCAGCAACAATACAGCTGAAGGTACTGTGGATATTTCGCAACTTACTTTTGACCATGATGATTGGAATATACCGCAAACGATAACAGTTACAGGTGTTGATGACATTGTTGTTGACGGAACCATTGCATTTACGATTGTCAATACAGTGGATGCAGGACTCACCACAGACCCCAACTATGATCCCCTGAATCCGGCGGATGTTTCGGTCAACAATACAGACAATGATGCAGCCACAGTGGCAATAAATGATGTAACTGTAACAGAAGGTAGTACAGTTCCAGGAACCACAGCAGTTAATTTCACGTTAACCCACAGTGGGGCTCAGGTTATCGGAGGTTACGGGGTTACCTGGTTTACCCAGAACACCGGAACAGCAAAAGCACCATCCGACTTTACCGGAACAGGGGGAACCGTAACTTTCCTGGAATCAGAAGCCATTAACAACGGAACCAAAACGGTTACTGTACTTGTGAATCAGGACATCATGGTGGAGCCCAATGAAACCTTCCCGGTAAGACTGGGAATTATCACCGGAGCTTCAGGAAAAAACATCACGATTTCTGACAACAGCGGAACGGGTACGATAACCAATGATGACTCTTCTGTTCTTGCCATTAACGATGTTTCCATTACAGAAGGAAATGCAGGTACTTCGTTGCTTACATTTACAGTATCCTTATCCAATGCAGTAGAACTTGGGGTTACCGTAGATTATAACACCAGTGATGGCACTGCTGCCGATGCTGACAATGATTACGAACCAGCTTCAGGAACCCTGACTTTTGTGGGAACACAAGGCGAAACCCAAACCTTCAGTGTGACCATAAACGGCGATCTGAAAGTAGAACTGGACGAAACCTTTACTGCAACCCTAAGCAATGTATTGGTCGCCGGCGTAGCCAATCCCAATGTAACCATCTCTGATGGTACAGGTATTGGTACCATTGAAAACGACGATGCTGCTACCCTGGTTATCACAGGATTTACAGTGAACGAAAATGCCGGAACAGCGAACTATACAGTTACCCTCAGCGGGGCAGTTCAAACGCCGTTTACGGTTGATTTTGCAACCAGTGATATTACTGCTCTGGCAGGAAGTGATTATGAAGCGGTGAATTCAACCCTTACATTCGGAGGGGCCAATCCTTTGGTTCAGACCATTTCAATTCCGATAACAGATGACATCTTCGATGAACCTACCGAAACACTCCGTGGCACCATCAGCAACCTCAGCTCAGGAGGCCAGGATGTAACGATAACCACCGCTACCGCTACCGGGACCATTAACGACAACGACAATGCCAGCCTTGCCATTAACAATGTCAGTGTGGATGAATCGGCTGGTACCGCTACCTTTACAGTAACGCTTACCGGAAACACCCAGGATGCCATTTCGGTTAACTTCGCCACAGCCAACAATACCGCTCTCTCTGCCAGTGATTATTCAAGCAATTCCGGTACAGTTACCTTCAATGCCGGTTCGCTTGACGGGGCAACCCAAACCATTACCATCAACATAACCAGCGATGCCATCTGCGAACCAACAGAGACTTATTTTATAAACCTTAGCGGGCTTGTTACAACCGGAAATGCAACCATAGCTGATAATCAGGGATTGGGAACCATTACCGATGATGATTCTGCTACACTGACCATTACCGGCTTTGAAGTCACTGAAACCAACGGAACGCAGACAGCGAATTTTGTGGTTTCCATGACAGCTGAAGCTCAGGAGAATGTTGTACTTAGCTTTGGAACAGCCAATGTTACTGCTGTTTCAGGCAGTGATTATACTGCACAGACCGGTACAGTGGTTACCCTTACAGGAGGCAATACTTCGGTAAATGTACCTTTAAGTGTTCTTGGTGATTTGATTGCCGAGCCAACAGAAACCTTAACCGGAACCATTGCAATTACCAATGTAAATGGACAGCAGATTACCATTGCAACCCCAACAGCAACATCTACCATCAATGATAACGATATCATTACCATAGATCTGGCAGGTTTTACTGTTACCGAAACCGAGGCTACACAGGTTCGTAATTTCAGGGCCAGTATGAATACCACAGCTCAGGAAGATATTATCCTTGAGTTCTCAACAGCCAACGGAACTGCGCTTTCAGGCAGTGATTATACTGCCCGTACAGCCATAAGTGTAACCATTCTGGCCGGTACCTTATTTACCGATATTCCGGTGGATATTCTGGGTGACACCTACATTGAACCCACCGAGGCCTTTACCGGTACCATTACCCTGACTGAAGACAACGGGCAACAGGCAACTGTTGGAGCCCTTACAGGAACAGCAACCGGCACCATTATAGATGATGACGTTGCAAGTATAGCTATTGCTGATGTGAGTGTTGATGAAGATGCAGCCACTGCCCTCTTTACCGTAACCCTGACCGGAGACGTACAGGATGCATTCAGTGTGGATTTTGCTACCAGCAACAATACCGCGCTTGCCGGAAGTGATTATACAACAACAACAGGTACACTTAACTTCAGTGCCGGCTCCCTCTCAGGTGCCACCCGAACCTTTACTGTGGATATTTCCGATGATACCTACACCGAGCCAACAGAAACCTATACACTTACACTGAGCAATATCACCGGAGGTCTGGTCACCATCAGTGATGCCGTAGCAGTGGGTACCATTGTTGACAATGATGCTGTAACCTTCACTATTGATGACATAACCGTAGCCGAAAATGTGGGTTCTGGTGTTGCTGTATTCACAGTAACAATGTCGGGCGACAATCTGCAGGATGAACTTACCATGAGTTTTGCATCCAGCGATGGTTCTTCTTTACATCCGGCCACACCGGCTGAAGAGCCTTCGGATTATCTTGAAGCCCTTGGCACATTGACTTTTGAAGCCGGATCGCTGAGTGGTACCACCAAAACCATTACTGTTACCATAGTGAATAATGCCATTGCTGAACCGCTATCAGAATATTATGAAATTACACTCAGCAATATAAGTACAACCGGAACAGCCAGCTTTACCGATGCCCTTGGTTTGGGAGAGATTACCGATGATGACCCGCTTAATTCTATTAACCTGGTTGGGTTTACAGAATCAGAGCTGGATGTGAATACTACATACAATTTCGTGGCATCCCTTGATTATATTGCTCAGGAGCCAGTGGTGATTTCATTCACTACAACGCAGGGCACTGCTTTGCATGGCAGCGATCTGACCCAGCAAACCACGGTTGAATATACCTTCCCGCCATTAACCCTATCCATCAACATTCCGGTAGTAGTGGTAGGCGACCTTGTGGTAGAGCCCACTGAAGCATTCACCGGAACCATTGCCCTCGTAAATGCCAACGGACAACAGATTTCTATCGGTTCTACACCGACTGCAACCGGCACCATCAACGACAATGATCAGGCAACCCTTACCATTTCAGGTTTTACTGCGAATGAAGGAGACGGAACAGGATCGTTTACTGTTACATCCGACAGGGTAATCCAGAATGCTGTTACTGTTGATTTTGCCACTTCAAACGGAACCGCGCTTACAGGCTCTGATTACACAGCATTTTCAACTACCCTCGACTTCGGTAACGGCGAAGCGCTTTCGCAAACCGTTCCGATTACCATTCTGGAAGACCTCATAGTTGAACCAACAGAGACCTTAACCGGAACGTTGAGCAACCTGCAGATCAACAGTCAGGATGTGATTCTGAACGGGGGAGGGGCTACAACGACTGCAACCTCCTATATAGAGGACAATGATGCTGCCACCCTTTCCATCAACGATGTTACAAATACAGAGCCTGATAATGGTGAAACACTGGAATATGTATTTATCATTACACACAGTGGTCGAAGCACCGATGGTCCCTTTACCGTAGCTTATCAAACAGCAGAGGTGTCGGCCGCAGGTGGATCAGATTACGTAACAACAAGTGGTACAGTTACTTTCAGCGGAACTACAGGTGAAATAAAGATGTTAACTGTTGTTGTAAATGGTGATCTTGTTGTAGAACCTACCGAGACCTTTACAGTGGGTCTCACCGAAGACGACTTTGGTTTAAGAAACATTACCTTCACTGACGATACCGGACTTGGTACAATTCTTAACGATGATGCCACCAGTGTTTCGGTTGTAGCCAGCGACGCTGCGGCTGCAGAGCCCGACAATGACGGGGAATATACGGTAAGTATGGGCCTGACCTCTTCAACCAACACAGTTATCAGCTATACAATTTCAGGGGATGCTGTTGCAGGAAGTGACTATACGGCTCTTTCTGGTACAGTAACCATTCCGGCTGGCTCGACAAGTGCAACGATACCTGTTCCGGTAATTGACGACAGCATACTTGAAGACGACGAAACGGTAACCATAACCCTTTCGGCTGTTACTTCAGGCAATAGTGGTATTTCCATCGGGGCACCGTACATAGCTTCTGTTGTTATTTCTGATGATGATGTGGCCACAGTAAGCATCACAGCAACGGATGCTGCTGCAGCAGAACCGGATAACGATGGCGAATTCACCATCAGCATTTCCAATGCAGCAGATGTTGCAACAGTGATAACATATGCCATAACTGGCTCAGCAACTCCCGGATCAGATTATACAACCCTTACGGGAACTGCAACAATTCCGGCCGGAAGTACCTCTGTAACGATCCCTGTTGAGGTTATTGACAATCTCATTATGGAATCATCCGAAACGGTGATCGTTACCCTGACGGCCATTACATCAGGAGATGCCAATACTTCTATAGATACAGATAATGATGTTGCTACTGTGACCATTGCTGACAATGATGTTGCTACAGTAAGCATCGCCGCTTCTGATCCAACAGCCTCTGAGCCTTCGAACGACGGAGAATTTACCGTTACCATGTCGCAGGCCTCAGATACCGATACCGAAATATCCTACACCATAGGAGGCACAGCTACTGCAGGTTCCGATTACAATACCCTTTCGGGAACTGTTATTATTCTTGCCGGCAGTACAACTGCTACCATTGATGTATTGGTGAATGATGATGCCATTCTGGAAAATACAGAAACCGTTACAGTAACCCTTGCATCAATCACTTCAGGCAATTCCAATATCAGCATCGGACTGCCCGATGAGGCTACCGTAAACATCAACGACAACGATGCTGCCAGCCTGAGCATAGCCGATGTAACCATCAGTGAAGCCGACGGAACAGCAACCTTTACTGTAACGCTCACTGGTGCAGTACAGGGTGGGGTAAGCATTGACTATGCTACGGCCAACAATACAGCTGTTGCAGGAAGCGATTACTCCGGAACTTCAGGTATACTGACTTTCGCAGGAACCAACGGTGAAACAGAAACCTTTACTGTTGATATCACTGACAACAGTATTGTAGAAATCACAGAAACCTTCTTTATCAATCTTTCTGATATCAGCAATGCTCTGGTAACCTATGATGCACTGGCAACAGGTACCATCACCGATGATGATGCTGCCACCCTGAGCATTAACAGTGTTAGCCAGAACGAAGGTAACAGCGGCACGACAAACTTCACATTCACCGTGAGTATGAGTGCAGCAAGCGATGCTGCTGTTACGGTTAATTACGCAACTGCCAATGGAACAGCAACCACAGGCGACAGCGATTATATAACCGCTTCCGGAACGCTGACCTTTGCAGCGGGTGATACAGAAGAAACCTTCAGTGTAACAGTAAATGGTGATACAAGGATAGAAGACGACGAAATCTTCACCGTGGCATTGAGCAACCTGGTAAACAATGGCCGTAACATCAGCCTTAATACCTCTACCGGAACAGGAACCATCCTCAACGATGATAATGCTACCATTACTATAAATGATGTAAGCATCGTAGAAGGCAATGCCGGTACATCCAATCTTTCCTTTACAGTGACAATGTCAGGTTCTGCCAGCGGAACAGTTACTGTGGATTATGCAACCGCTGATAATACCGCTACCATTGCCGACGGTGACTACATTTCCGTAGCAGGAACGCTGGTATTTACAGCGGGTCAGACCAGCCGCACCATCATTGTGCCGATTAACGGTGATACCAAAGTCGAAGACAATGAGACCTTCTACATGAACCTGAGTAACCTTTCGAACGGAGGTTTGGCAGTTACATTATCGGATAGTCAGGGAGTTGGAACCATCACCAACGACGATGCAGCTGCCATAACCATCAACGATGTAACCACCAGTGAAGGCAACAGCGGCACCACCACCTATACCTTTACAGTCAGTATGAGTGCGGCATCCGATGATGCAGTAACTGTTGATTATTCCACCGCTGACGGAAGTGCCACCATAGCTGATGGTGACTACGATTTATCCACAGGTACGCTTACTTTTGCCGCCGGAGAAACCACCAAAACCATCACGGTAACCATAAACGGAGATACCAAAGTTGAAAACAATGAAACCTTCACAGTAGTCCTCAGCAATCTGGAGAACAACGGGAATAATGTATCCATTACCGATGCCACAGGAACCGGCACCATTACCAATGACGATTCAGCTACCCTGAGTATTGACGATGTAACACTTGCCGAAGGGGACAGTGGAACGACCAGTTTCAGCTTTACCGTTATACTTAGTGCCGCAAGTGATGCAGCGGTTACAGTGGATTATACAACAGCCAACGGCACTGCTACCACTGCCGATAGCGATTACTCGACAGCCACAGGAACACTTGCTTTTGCCGCCGGAGAAACCAGCAAAACCATTACGGTCAGTGTGAATGGAGATACCAGGGTGGAAGATGATGAAACCTTCACTGTTGAATTAAGCAACCTGGTTACCAATGGCCGACCCATCACACTTACCGATGCCAGTGGACTGGGAACTATTACAAACGACGACAATGCACCTGTTCTGGATGATATAACCAAATCAGGTACTGAAGATCAGACAATAACCTTTGCTGAATCTGATTTCACCAATGCATTTAACGATGCGGACGGAGATGACCTGGTAACAGTTGAAGTAGTAAGCTTACCGGCCAATGGGGATCTGTATCTGAATTCTGTGCTGGTAACAACAGGACAATTGATCCCGCTGGCAGATCTTGATCTTCTTACTTTCGTTCCGGATGGAAACTGGTTCGGTACAACTACCTTTGACTATAATGCTTCAGATGGTACCAACTGGGCAACTCTGGATGCACAGGTAATCATCACCATCAACTCTTCGAATGATGCACCCGTTGCTGTCAACGACGAAGTAACTACACCGGAAGATACATCGGTGGCTGGAACAGTACTGACCAATGATTCAGACCCTGAAAATGATGTGTTGACAGTTACCCAATTCGTCATAGGTTCAACAACATACCTGGCAGGTGTAACAGCAACGATTCCGGGAGTTGGAACGCTGGTAATCAACAGCAATGGTTCATTCCAGTTTGTACCGGTTCTCAACTACAACGGAAGTGTACCTGCAGCAACCTATACCATTACCGATGGTAACGGCGGATTCGATACAGCTGACCTGTTGATTACAGTTACAGCGGTGAATGACCCACCGGTGCTGGTTGATGATGCTTATACACTTTGCAGCAGTACAACATCTTCAGGAAATATTCTCACCAATGGGGATGCTGATCCTGATGGAACAGCATTAACAGTCAATACGGTTCCTTTAACGGATGCTTTACATGGTACATTCACCATTGAAAGTGATGGGGATTACACATACGATCCGGACAATGGGTATAACGGTACTGACTTTGTGGTGGTTGAAATCTGCGACAGCGGAGTACCGGGAATTGAATGTGCCAACAGCACTATAACGTTCACTGTAAATCAGGCTGTTACAGCTGCTGCAGGTGCAGATCAGAGTCTTTGTGACGTAACTACAGCCACCCTTGCGGGGAACGATCCATCCCCGGGCACGGGCTTGTGGACATTAATCAGTGGACCGAACGTACCGGCCATTACCACGCCATCAGCCTACAACAGCACAGTTACCGGCATGATACCGGGTACCTATGTATTGCGCTGGACTATCAACAACGGAGTTTGTGCATCCACCAGCGATGATGTATCGCTGATCAATTACGACAGTCCCACCACAGCCTCTGCCGGTTCAGATCAGGAAGTATGCGGACTGGAAGCAACCCTGGCCGGCAATACAGCAACATCAGGAACAGGAACCTGGACACAGACCGATGGTCCGATCGGTGGC